>NZ_JAHVIN010000006.1:0-357010 GCF_019801685.1 Halomonas sp. DP8Y7-1
GCCAGCTGAGCGACCTTGACCACGCCCTGGTCAAAGCGGCTGCGCACCACGTCGGGTGCGCGTTCGGGCGCCTTGTCGGCGTCCTGTCCCGGCAGGTCTGTCATGGGACTTCCTCGACGGCTTGAGGATCGCACCAGGGCACGATCCGGAAATGAGGGGGCGGTGCCGTGGCACCGCCGCAAGGGTGGGTGGAGGTGAGGTCCTGGCGTTGTGCCAGGGCTCGCCGTTTACAGCTGGCCGCGGGCGGTCAGGAAGGCGGTGACCGAGTCGTAGATCTTCTGGGTCATCTCGTTCTTGCCTGACCACTCCTGCCATTCCTGTTCGGCAGCCTGACGGAACGCCTTGCGCTCGCTATCCGGCAGGTCGAAGGGGTGCACCTCGGGGTCGGCCTGAAGACGTGCCAGGGTCTCGATGTCCTGGGCCTTGAGCCGTGCGATCAGGTCATAGGACATGGCGTCGAAGGCGGTTTCCAGGGTGGTCTTGAGATCGTCCGGCAGGCCGTCCCAGATGTCCTTGTTCAGTGATACCGCAATCATCGGCATGGAGTGGAAGCCGGGATACAGCGGGTAGGGGGCAAAGGCGTGCAGGCCCTGGGCGTCGTTGTTCGACAGCACGGTGGAGTCAGCCGCGTCGATGACGCCTTTCTCCAGGCCGGTGTACACCTCGGAGCCCGGCAGGTTCACCGGGGTCGCGCCGACGCGCTCGAAAATGTTGTAGACCATGCCCTGGGGCGCGCGAATCTTGAGGCCCTGGAAATCCTCGAGGGTCTCGATCGGCACGGTGGAGGGAATCGACTCCAGGGTAAAGGTGGCCGCGCTGATCAGGTGGGCGCCATAGGGTTCGACCAGCTCGTTGTAGAGCTCTTCGCCACCAGCGTTATGCATGAACTCGAGAAAGTCGTAGGAGTCGTTCCAGGCGCCTACCAGGTTACCGATCATGCCGAAAGCAGGGTTCTGGCCCGAGAAGTAGCTGGGATCGGTCATGTGGCCTTGAAGAATACCGGAGCTGACCGCTTGCAGGGTCTCGGTCGGGCCGACCACCGCGTTGATCGGCAGTACCTCGATGGCGACGCGTCCATCGGTCATGGTCTGAATGCGTTCTGCCCACTCCTGCTTGATCTTGAAGCTGGGCTCGCCGGCGGTCTCCGACGCCTGGAAGGTCCACTCGTATTCTGCCGCCTGAGCGGTGCTCGCGGCGCCGATGGCGAGGGTCGCGACGCCGACGGCGGCGGCCAGACGAGAAAGCGTGAGGGGTGCTGACATGGTCGATCTCCCTGATGAGAGCGTGATCGTTATTGGTGTGGCGGCAATTCTTGCTCGCCCTCTTTAAATGTTCAACATAGACTTTTGTATGTGTGTACTTTGACGTCCCTGCTCCGTAAGGTGTCGTCTATCTCGACGCCGCCTTGGCTCGGCACAGCGTTCGTCTCGTCACCGCCCTTGTTGTTTCGACAGGCGCTTTGCGGACAGAGCCGTAGCCGTTGAAGCCGTCGTCGTGCGCGCTGAACTCGCCGGCAACAGGCGCCAGTGCCACCACCACCCTTATTGCTATCCGTGACTGACCCGAGGAACCGACCCATGGCCAACCGCGACCAGGATCTCCCTGCCGACTCTTGTACCGACGCCTCTGGCGACCAGGCGACCCGCTCGGACTCCTCCGACAGCAAGGTCTCGCTGCGTAGCCATCAATGGTTCGGTACCGCCGACAAGAACGGCTTCATGTATCGCAGCTGGATGAAGAACCAGGGGATTCCGGATCATGAGTTTGATGGCCGTCCGATCATCGGGATCTGCAATACCTTTTCCGAGCTGACACCGTGCAATGCGCATTTCCGCAAGCTGGCGGAACACGTCAAGAAGGGCGTGCTGGAAGCGGGTGGCTATCCGGTGGAGTTTCCGGTGTTCTCCAATGGCGAGTCGAACCTGCGCCCGACGGCCATGTTTACCCGTAACCTGGCGAGCATGGACGTGGAGGAAGCGATTCGCGGCAACCCCATCGACGGGGTGGTGCTGCTGACGGGCTGTGACAAGACCACGCCTGCGCTGCTGATGGGGGCGGCGAGCTGTGATATTCCCGCCATCGTGGTGACCGGTGGGCCCATGCTCAACGGCAAGCACAAGGGACGCGATATCGGTTCCGGTACCGTGGTCTGGCAGCTATCGGAAGAGGTCAAGGCCGGCAAGATCTCGATGCACGACTTCATGGCGGCGGAGGCGGGCATGTCCCGTTCGGCTGGTACCTGCAACACCATGGGCACGGCCTCCACCATGGCCTGCATGGCAGAATCTCTGGGCGTTTCGCTGCCTCACAATGCCGCTATCCCGGCGGTGGACTCGCGTCGCTACGTGTTGGCCCACCTGTCCGGCAACCGCATCGTCGATATGGTCAAGGAAGACCTCAAGCTGTCCAAGGTGTTGACCAAGGAGGCCTTCGAGAACGCCATCCGTACCAATGCGGCCATCGGCGGTTCCACCAACGCGGTGATCCACTTGAAGGCCATCGCCGGGCGCATGGGGGTCGAGCTTGCGCTGGATGACTGGAACCGAGTCGGTCGCGGCACCCCGACCATTGTCGATCTGCAGCCATCGGGCCGTTTCCTGATGGAAGAGTTCTACTATGCGGGTGGCTTGCCCGCCGTGCTGCGCCGCCTGGGCGAGGCAGACCGTCTTCCCCACAAGTCGGCACTGACGGTCAACGGCAGGACCCTGTGGGAGAACGTTCAGGATGCGCCTCTGTATAACGATCAGGTCATTCGCGCCCTGGACAACCCCCTTGTCGATGATGGCGGCATGTGCGTATTGCGTGGCAACCTGGCGCCCAAGGGCGCGGTGCTCAAGCCTTCCGCTGCCAGCCCTGAACTGATGCGCCACCGGGGCCGCGCCGTGGTATTCGAGAATTTCGATGACTACAAGGCGCGCATCAACGACCCGGACCTGGAGGTGGACGCCAGCAGTGTTCTGGTCATGAAGCACTGCGGTCCCAAGGGCTATCACGGCATGGCGGAGGTCGGCAACATGGGGCTACCCTCCAAGCTGTTGGCCCAGGGCGTTACTGATATGGTGCGTATCTCGGACGCACGCATGAGCGGCACCGCCTACGGTACCGTGGTGCTCCACGTGGCGCCGGAAGCCGCTGCCGGTGGCCCCCTGGCCGCCGTGGAAAACGGTGACTGGGTCGAGCTGGATGCCTACGAAGGCCGTCTGCACCTGGATGTCAGCGAGGAAGAGCTCAGCCGCCGGCTGGCGGCCAGCGATCCCACCGCCGCGTCGCGCGAGATCGCCTCAACCGGCGGTTATCGCCAGCTCTATATCGAGCACGTGCTGCAGGCCGATGAGGGCTGTGACTTTGACTTCCTGGTGGGCTGCCGTGGCGCCGAGGTGCCGCGTCACTCTCACTGAGGCAAGCACCAACAAGGGCCCACATTCATCTTTGGCCGGTGGTGCGCCACCGGCCTTGGCAGGAGCTGTTGTCATGTCCCATCGTCCACGTCTGACACCCGACCAGCTGCGTTCACGCTGGTGGTTCGACAACCCTGATCATCCGGGCACCACGGCGCTGTGCATCGAGCGCTACATGAACTATGGGGTCACCCTCGATGAGCTGACCTCGGGCAAGCCGATCATCGGGATCGCCCAGTCTGGCTCGGATCTTACCCCCTGCAACCGCCACCACATCGAGCTGGTAAAGCGCGTCAAGGATGGCATTCGTGCCGCCGGCGGGGTGCCGTTCGAATTCCCGCTGCACCCGATTCACGAGAACGTGCGCAGACCCACCGCTGCCCTGGACCGCAACCTGGCCTATCTGGGGCTGGTGGAAGTGCTGCATGGCTACCCGCTGGACGGGGTGGTGCTGACCACTGGCTGCGACAAGACCACCCCGGCCTGCCTGATGGCCGCAGCCACCGTGAACATTCCCGCTATCGTGCTGTCCGGCGGCCCCATGCTCAACGGTTGGCGGGGCAACGAGCGGGTGGGATCGGGCACCATTATCTGGGAGTTGAGAAAGCGTCTGGCCGCAGGTGACATCGACTACACCGAGTTCCTGGCTCGGGCCACCGATTCGGCGCCTTCGGTGGGGCACTGCAACACCATGGGTACCGCATCTACCATGAACTCCATGGCCGAGGCACTGGGCATGAGCCTGCCGGGGTCGGCGATGATCCCAGGGCCCTACAAGGAACGCTCCATGGTGGCCTATCAGACCGGCGAGCGGGCAGTGGAGATGGTCTGGGAAGACCTGCGTCCGCTGGATATCCTGACTCGCCAGGCGTTCGAGAATGCCGTGGTGGTGTGCTCGGCGCTGGGGGGCTCCTCGAATGCGCCAATTCACGTCAATGCCATCGCCCGCCATGCCGGTGTCGAGCTCGACAATGACGACTGGCAGCGTCTTGGTCACCAGGTGCCGCTGCTGGCCAACGTGATGCCGGCAGGGGCGTACCTGGGTGAGGAGTTCCATCGCGCCGGCGGTGTGCCTGCGGTTCAGCGCGAGCTGCTGGATCGCGGCCTGCTGCACGGTGAGGCGCTGACCATCAACGGACAGAGCCTGTCCGACAATGTCAGCGGCCAGCAGACGCTGGACGAGGAGGTTATCCGCCGCTTCGATAATCCGCTGGTCCAGCATGCCGGATTCTTGAACCTGAAGGGCAATCTGTTTGAGTCGGCGCTGATGAAGACCAGCGTCATCTCGCCGGATTTCCGCCGTCGCTTTCTCGAGAATCCCGACGATCCCGAGGCCTTCGAGGGCCGGGTGGTGGTCTTCGATGGCTCGGAGGATTATCACGCGCGGATCGATGACCCAGCGCTCGAGATTGATGCCAACACCATCCTGATCATGCGCGGCGCCGGTCCAGTGGGGCATCCTGGCGGTGCCGAGGTGGTCAATATGCAGCCGCCCGAGGCCTTGATTCGTCAGGGTATCGATTCCCTGCCATGCCTGGGTGACGGGCGACAGTCAGGCACATCGGGCTCGCCATCGATCCTCAATGCCTCGCCGGAAGCGGCTACCGGCGGCCCACTGGCACTGGTCCAGACAGGGGATCGCCTGCGGGTGGACCTGGCACGCTGCGAGGTCCGGCTGATGGTGGATGAGCAGGAGCTGGCCGCACGACGCCAGCAGCTTGAGGACAACGGTGGCTATCCCTATCCGCGTCACCAGACCCCCTGGCAGGAAATTCAGCGGACCCTGATCGAACCGCTGGACCGTGGCATGACCCTGCGCGGTGCCGATGCCTATCGAGATGTGGCGCGCCAGAGTCCGCCCAGGGACAATCATTGAGGGTGTGGTTGCCTGCGAGGGTGATAGCTGACTGGCGAGTCGCGCCTGCCATGGCGTATGCTGAGCGGCTTTTCACCCACGCGGAGGCATTGGCCTCCGCTGCAGGAGTCAGCCATGGGGCACTTCCGACTTGGCGTGGTAGGCGCCGGCAAGATCGTCAGGGATCAGCATGTGGCGGCGATTGCCGCCACGCCGGGACTTGAACTGGTCGCCAGCGCCGACCCTCACGCTCGGTTGGAGGGCATCCCTGGCTATGCTGACCTCGGCGCCATGCTGGAGGCAGATTCGGGCATCGATGCGGTCGCCATCTGCACCCCGGCCCATCTGCGCCATCGGTTGGCCCGCCAAGCGCTGGCGGCGGGCAAGGCGGTGCTGCTGGAGAAGCCGCCGGGAGCCACTCTGGCCGAAACCCGTCAGTTGAAGGCGGAGGCTGAAGCACGCGGCCAGGTGCTGTTTGCTGCCTGGCATTCCCGCTATGCGCCTGGCATCGCCAGGGCGCGGGAATGGCTAGCCGAGCAGCATATCGAGCGGGTGGACATCCGCTGGCACGAGGATGTCAGGGTCTGGCACCCGGGCCAGCCGTGGCTGTGGGAGGCCGGCGGCATGGGGGTGTTCGACCCTGGGATCAACGCGCTGTCGATACTCACCTGTCTAGTGTCGGACCCTGTGCTGCTGGTCCAGGGCGAGCTCGAGATACCGGCCAACGCCCAGACGCCCATCGCAGCGCGTCTGCACTGGCGGACCTTGACGGAGACAGCCGTCAGCGCCGACTTCGATTTTCGTCATGAAGATCCCCCTTGCTGGGAAATGACCTTCGCCACCACGGCGGGCCGTCTTGTGCTGTCCCGTGGTGGCGCTCGGCTGTCCCTCGATGGCGAGACCCTTGTCGATGCCCCTGAGCGGGAGTATCTGGGCGTCTACCGGCATTTTCACGAACTGCTGACAAGCGGTGACAGTGACATGGACCTGGCGCCGCTGGAACAGGTGGCCGACGCCTTGATGTTGAGCCATCGCCGGGTTACCGAGCCGTTTGTCGAGTGACCTGACTGGTGCTGTCTAAGGCGCCGCAGGGGTTTAAGCAATGGTTCTTAGGGGCGGACTAGGCTGAGACAGTGACGTCATAATGACGGGCCAACGCCTGGCACAGCACCTGGGCTGCCATGCCTCTGGAGGCGATGGAGCGGCTATCTTCCAGAACCTGGACCGTCACCGTCGAGGCCTGGGGCAGTAAATGCTTCTGATGATCGGCGAAGAACCTGAGGGCGGGATCAAGCAGCCGCGGACCCAGCGATACCAGCGAGCCACCAATGATGATGCGGCCTGGATTCAAGGTGTGGTGGAGGTTCAGCAGCAGCAGGCCGAGGGCCTTGCCGGCCTGGTCAAGGCAGTCCGCCACCGTTGCCTGGTCGGGATGCTGGTCGATACCCTGGTGAAGCTCGGTATGGTCGTCGATGGCTAGCCGTTCGCGCAGCGCCCAACCCGATACCAGGGTCTCCGCGCAGCCGCGGTTGCCGCAGTGGCAGGCCTTGCCATCTGGTACCAATACCGTGTGTCCAATTTCCCCGGCCAGCCCGTGCACGCCGCGAATCACCCTGGGCGGAGAGCCGTCTTCCACCAGGCCACTGCCGATGCCGGTGCCGGCGCTGACATAGAGCAGTGACGCCGGCGTTTCGTTAGTGGCCGATGATCGCGCCAGATACAGCTCGCCGAAGGCGGCGGCCTTGGCTTCGTTGTCCATGGTCCAGATGCTGGCAAGGCCCGGCAGTCGTTGCTTCAACATGTCGAGCAGGGGCAGATCTCGCCAGCCCAGGTTGGGGGCAAGGCTGAGGCGGTGCTGTTGCGGCGAGGTGGGGCCGGGCACGGCCAGTCCGACGCCCAGCAGCTGGCGAGTGCCAAGGGCGTCGTCGATCAGCTCGCGAACCATCTCCGCCAGCGTGTCCAGAGTTGTATCGGGCTGCGACGGGGAAAAGCGCTGATGTCGTTGTGCCAGAATGGCGCCGGAGAGGTCGATGGCCAGCGCGTGAAGGCCGTGCACGCCGATTTCCAGCCCCAGCACCGCATGATGACCAGGATGCAGTGACAGCGCCTTTCCGGGTCTACCGCTGCCGCCGCGAATCGGCGCGCCTTCCCACAGCCATCCGTGTTCCAGCAATTCCTGCACCGCCGCCCCCACGGTGACCTTTGTCAGCTTCGAGCGTTGTGCCAGTTCGGCACGGGTCAGCCCCGGGGTTTGCCGCAAGAGCTCCAGCAGCGAGGCGCGATTGTGCTGTTTAAGAAACCCCAGGTCTCCTGCGGGGCGTGTCGTCATGGCGAGCATCCGGGTTGTTAACCGTCAGTTTTTGTTGGCGTCAGTGTATCAGTCGGCGCGGTGCTTGACTGGAGTTTCCGGCCCCGGGACAGCGCCCGGAATGAGATCCGTCGCCGCCGCGATACAGCAGTGTTTGCTGATAGGTTCGACATAAGTGCAATGGCGCTCCGGTGAGGATTCTACAAGACTCGGCTTTAAGTAAGTTCTGTTAACTAATGGCTCGCACAACCTCGCCTGTAAGGCGCATCCGGATTCTCGTTGCGCATGGCGGGGTGTCTGGTTGCCGTCGGCAAGACCGCCGCAAAGGGCCGGGGGACAGCTAGTCAGACGTATCGCCACTCACTCAGACGATCCGCACCAGAGGACCAACATGAGCAACACGCAAAGAGCAGACGGTATCGCCTATTACCCGGGACTCGCCGGCCAAAGAGTGGTCGTCAGCGGTGGAGGCACAGGCATTGGCGAAGGTCTGGTCACGGCATTCGCCGAGCAGGGCGCCGAGGTGCATTTTCTCGATATCCGCAAAGCCCCGTCCGAGGCCCTGGTTGAGCGTCTGGAAGAGCGTCTTGCCGCGCGGCCCCCTGGGCGGGTGAGCTTTCATGCCTGTGACATCACCGATACCGAGGCGCTGAAGGGAGTCCTTGGCCAGATTGGCGATATCGATGTGCTGGTCAACAATGCGGCCAACGATGATCGCCATCGCCTGGCGGACATCACTCAGGACTACTTCGATGAGCGCATGGCGGTGAATCTTCGCCATCTGGTCTTCGCCAGCCAGGCGGTGGCGCCGGGAATGGCGCGACGGGGCGGAGGGTCGATCGTCAACCTGGGGTCCATCAGCTGGCACCTGGGCCAGCCAGGCCTAGCGCTATACGAGACCGCCAAGGCCGGGATCGAAGGCCTGACCCGGGCGCTGGCCAGCGAACTGGGCGCAGAGGGTATTCGAGTAAACTGTGTCATTCCCGGCAACGTCAAGACCGAGCGGCAGTCCCGCTGGTACAGCGCTGAAGACGAGGCGCAGATCGTTGCCGAACAGGCGCTCAAGGTGCGCATCCAGCCGCACCATATAGCGGCCATGGTGGTGTTCCTGGCCTCTGACGCCGCAGCAGCATGTACCGCACACAACTATTGGGTCGACGCCGGCTGGCTGTAGCCAATGCAGCCAGCCGCAGAGACCCCAGCCACGCCAGCAGTATCGGGGCTCCATCACAACCTACAATAAGATGCCGGGAGGTACCCATGAACGAACATTCCACCACGCCAGACCAGCTCGCTGAGCTCAAGCGACAACGCTATATCCTGGCGATTTGCAGTGTTGCCGCCATCGGCGGTTTCCTGTTTGGCTTTGACAGTGGTGTCATCAATGGCACCGTCGACGGCCTGCAGAGTGCCTTTGGCTCTGACAGTGTCGGTACCGGCTTTAACGTGGCCTCCATGCTGTTGGGGTGCGCCATTGGGGCCTTCTTTGCCGGTCGCCTGGCCGACCGCTTCGGTCGCAAGTCGCTGCTGATCGTGTCCGCGGTGTTCTTCCTGGTCAGCGCCTGGGGCTCCGGCGTGGCCACCGGCTCCCTCGAGTTCGTCGTCTATCGGGTACTGGGCGGCATGGCTGTCGGCGCTGCCAGCGTGATGACGCCCGCCTATATCAGCGAGGTCGCACCGGCAGACCGGCGTGGGCGCTTGGCGACCATTCAACAGGTGGCGATCATTTCTGGTCTGTTCATCGCCTTTCTCAGCAACTACCTGCTGGCCAACCTCGCCGGGGCTTCCACTGCCAGTCTGTGGCTGGGGTTCGATGCCTGGCGCTGGATGTTCTGGATCGAGATCCTGCCTGCCGCGGTGTTTCTGGTGGCACTGCTGGGGATCCCCGAGAGCCCGCGCTTCTTGATCAGTCGCGGTCGCGATGACAAGGCGATACGGGTGCTCGGGCTGTTGATGGGCGAGGCTGAAGGGCGCGCCAAGGCGGAGGATATCCGGGCGTCGCTGGCGGCGGATCACAGCCCCAGTCTGCGGGACTTGATCAACTCGGCAACGGGGCGGGTGCACGGCATCGTGTGGGTTGGTATAGGGCTGGCGGTGTTTCAGCAGCTGGTCGGCATCAACGTGGTCTTCTATTACGGTGCGGTGCTGTGGCAGGCGGTGGGCTTCTCCGAAGGGGATGCTCTGTTGATCAATGTGATCAGCGGTGCGGTGTCCATCGGCGCCTGTCTGATCGCCATCGCGCTGATCGATCGAATTGGGCGCAAGCCGCTTTTGTGGGCGGGATCGGTGGGCATGGCGTTGACCCTGTGCCTGGTGGCCTACGCCTTCTCGACGGCCACGATGGTGGATGGCCGTCTGTCACTGGCCGGGGATATGGGGATCGTCGCCTTGCTGGCCGCCAACGCCTATGTGCTGTTCTTCAATCTCTCCTGGGGGCCGGTCATGTGGGTCATGCTCGGCGAGATGTTCCCCAATCAGGTGCGTGGCTCTGGGTTGGCGGTGGCTGGACTGTTCCAGTGGCTGGCCAACTTCTCGATCACCATGACCTTCCCGATCATGCTTGGCGGCATTGGCTTGGCGGGTGCCTATGGTGTCTACGCCTTCTTCGCCGCCTGTTCGGTGGTGTTCGTGATGAAGTGGGTCAAGGAAACCCGTGGACGGGAGCTCGAGCAGATGGCCTACGAATAGCCCGTATCGCCTCAGCGGTCACGCCTGATAGGCCCACTACCTCGGTAGTGGGCCTTCTTTTTGATGCCACTCCATGTCGCTCCCTTGTTGGAACCTGAACCTCTGTCATGGGCCTCAAGTCGTTGGCGTGTGTCCCTGTCATCTACCGTACCTCGTAACTCATGGCCACTCAGAAGAGGTAGAAAACGGTGCTTCGATGGCACCTTTTCATCTCAATGGAAGCGTGGGAAATGTAAGTCAGTTAGTGGACTGGGCGGTCAGCAGAAGATCGATAAAGCAGAATGTTTTTATATGCAATTATTCGCAATATCTGTTTTGTCTAACACCTCTGGTGGTTAGACATTGCGCAAAGGAGGGAGAGCGTTATTGCCTCTGGTGCTTGCTTTTTCTGCGGCCAGAATTTTCAAGAGAATGATGAGTATGCTGTCTAATTTCTGATCAAGACGCTAGCCATTAAGAGGTAGAAAAATGCAGCTCTCTTATTTTTTTGGTGAGGCATTTCATACTCGCAGTATGTTGTTATTTCTCATGACTTAGATGATGGTGCTTCATTATATCAGGTCAATGACGTGCCCCTACGCCTGCGAGTGAGTCGAGGGTCAACGCCTATAACAATCCTAAACTATCGCGTTGACGTCCCTCGTTATTTATCGAAATCCGATCTTGTCTATCGCTCAAGGCCTTATGCAACACAGTCAACGTCGTACAGAAGGGGTCCTGCACGGATCTTCGGTCGAGGCAATGGTCGATGGCGCTGCTGGCGCTTTTCTCGGCTATTCCTCCATCGTTGTCACTTCTTATCACTTCGCGATGTGGTCCTTATAAGGCGTTGATCGCCGTTGCAAAGGCCGGCCAGTGGCGCAATGCCTTCTTCGACTGTTGCTAGTGACGCAGTGGTGGGGAGGCGAAGCGCGCGGTCGGGCGACAGAGGTGGGACGGGCTTTCCCTTTGCAGGAGGGGCGTCATGGGTGCCTTGGGAAGAATTGTCGAAGTCAACGGTGAGATCTGGGTCCGCGATGAGTCAGGACAGCCCCATCGTTTGACATCAGGGGAATGGGTGTCGACGTCGAGTGTGCTTTCGGCAAGTACTCCTTCGACCCTGGTGCTGGAAGATGCCCCCACGCTGAGGTGGGCGGTGGATCCGAGTGACAGACTGGAAGTGGCCAAGATGCTGGCGCTGTTGTCCAGTGTCGAGGCATTGGGCGACGCGGCCAACAGGGATGTGCAGGGCTCGCCAGACCACACTGGAATAGAGGATGAACCGCGGCCGCCAAGCGTCGATGTGCAAGCCGCGGAAAGCGTTGACGCTGTTGGCGACAGCGATGAATTTAGTGCTGGCGCTGCTAGTGGTCAGTTGGCGGAGTCCGCAGGGGTGGCAGACGTGGTGATCGACAGCGATACCCTTGACGCGCTGTTGGCGAATCTTGAGTCCGAACCGCCGGCCAGCGGTCCAGGGCTCAGCGTGGGCGCAGGGAATGAGGGGCACCCCTTCGTGCGTCTTTTGCGCATCGTCGAGGCGGTGGACCCGCTAGCCTTTTCGTTCGATCAAGCGACGACTGATGATGACGAGACGATCCCCGATGGTGCGATAGGCATCGATGGTGCGATAGGTCTTGATGGCGCCCCGGTCGATCCGCTACCCAGCGTCAGCGTGACCCTCCTGGGGTCGGGGCCTGAAGGCGTCTACTCGCAGAGCGAGATTGGTGCGGACAATAGTGTGACCGCCAGGGTGGTGCTGGGCGGGGACGCTGCGGTGGGCGATCGCCTGCTGGTGGCCGATGGTGTCGGCCGGGTGCTGCTGGATCGACTGCTGACCGCGGTTGACATTGCTGGTGGGCTGGAGCTCGAAGTGCCCACCGGCGGCGTGTCTGACGTCAGTGTTCAAGCGACCCTGCTGGCGGCCGACGGTGACACCGCCAGTGACAGTGACGCCAGGCCCCTTGACCTGCAGGCACCCACGCTGACGGTGACCCTGCTGGGTGCCGGCGAGGACGGGATCTATAACCAGCGTGAGATCGGCAGCGACAACAGCGTGGTGGCGGTGGTCACGCTGGGTCCTGGAACCGAGGTGGGCGACAGACTCGAAGTCACCGATGCACAGGGAGAGCTGCTGCTTGAACGCACCGTCACGGCGCTGGACCTGATCAATGGTGTCGAGGTCACGGTGCCGGTCATCCCCGGTAGCGACAGCGTCAGCGTGACCGCCAGCGTGACGGATCCCTCCGGCAATCGCGGCCGCGACCAGGACAGCAAGGCGGTGGAGGCTCAAGTGCCTGGAGTCGAGGTCGCGCTGACAGGTCACGGTGACGACGGGGCCTTCAGCCAGGGTGAGATTGGGGGTGATGGTCAGGTCACGGCGACGATAGCGCTGACCGCCCAGACCGCTGTGGGCGATATCCTTAGCGTGGTCGATGGCAACGGCACGCTGCTGCTGAGGCGTCCCGTGACCGAGGTTGATCTGGCCGAAGGGATTGAGCTCGGCGTGCCCGTGCCCGCGGGCCAGACTGATGTCCTTGTCGCGGCGACGGTGGTGGATGCGGCAGGCAATACCGCCAGCGCCAGTGATACTGCGCCGGTGGTGTTGGGCATCACGCTCAGCGCCAGCGGGCCAGTGATCGAGGGCGAGCCCATCACCGTGACCGCCACTATCGACAATGTCCTGGATCGTGACGTCGTGCTGACGCTGAATGATGGTTCGACTATCACCATTGTCGAAGGCCAGCAGCAGGGCAGCACCCAGGTGGCCAGTCGTGACGACGATGACGTGATTCAAGGCAGTAACGATCAGATCATTCGTCTGACCGCGGTGTCCCCCACGGGCTTTGATCGGGTCGATACCAGCGGTACCGCCAGTGCCGTGGTCACCGACGATAGCGATCCACGTCACTTGCTGCTCACGGCCAGCCCGCGGGTGGACGAAGGGGGAACCATTACCTACAGCCTGGAGTTGCGCGATGCCGAGGGCCAGCTGCGCGCCGCGACAACGGCGATCAACGTCACCCTGGCCAATGGCGAAACGCTGACGCTGGCTCCGGGCCAGGCCACAGTCTCGCTGAGCGTGGCGGCGCCCGCGGACGATGTGTACGTGGACGCTGGTACGATCGTCAATCGCATCCTCGCGGCTGAACAGGACCAGGCTGGCAGCCCAGGCAGCCTCGAAACCCTGGTAGTCGATACCGCCAGCGTCACCACCCTGGTCGATGACACCCTGGATAGCACCCTGGTGTCACTGCGTCTGCCTGACCAGGTCGCCGAAGGCGGGGCCGTGGAAGTGACTCTCAGCGTCAACGACGCCCCCCGTGGCGGCCCCTTGCAGATCACCTTGAGTGATGGCACATCGGTGCTGATTGCCGAGAACACCACCAGCGCTACCGTCACCCTGCAGGCGCCAAACCACAGCGAAGCGCTGGGAGCGGGCGCCAGCACCGAGAGCAGTTCCGCTTGGACGGTGGGTATCGTCGCGCTCGAAGGTGGCGGCTATGAGCGGCTGGTGGCGGGGGTCGACCAGACCATCAGGGTGCTCAACGATAGTCCTGGGCTGGTGATCGGTGATGACAACGGTCCCACCGTATCGGGGGACAACAGTGTCAGTGAAGCGGGTCTCGACAGTGGATCCCTGGCAGATGGCAGCCATCGAACCGACGGCGTGATATCGCTGGGGTCGGGAGCGGTGGATGACCTGGCGAGGGTGATTTTCGGCAGCCAGACCCAGACACAGACCCAGACCCCAGCGCAACTGAACGCGGCCAGTGTCAGTGATCCCATCGTGATTGATATGAACCACGGGCGGCTATTCATCACCGGCTACGATGCGTCCGCTGGCCAGCTCTCTTATCGCTACGAGCTGACGGCGGCCGTTGATCACTCCGCAGGAGAGGTACTGGACTCCCTGGCGCTGACCGTGGTGGATGGGTCAGGAGACAGTCGCCAGGATGTGCTTGATATTCTGATCACCGACGATACCCCCTCCGCTACCAGCGGCGCACCACTGGTGACCGTCGAGGGCGAGGCGCTACGTGTTGGCGCGAACGTGCTTGGCAATGACGTCGAGGGTGCTGATCAAGCACGAGTTGCCGGTATTCTCTACCTGGATCGTCAAGGCAACGACGCACGGGCTGATATCGAGGCGGGCAGCAGCGTAAGCGTCGACACACGCTATGGGCACCTGAGCGTCGACAGCGAAGGCCGCTGGAGCTACCAGCCGGTGGACAGCGCCGCTCATCCGCCACCCACCGCCGATGATAGCGGCGATATCCTCCACGATGATTTTCACTACCTCCTGGTGGATGGCGATGGAAGCCTTGCCACCGCTGCCTTGCAGACCATCGTGGTGAACGATACCCATCACAGCATTGGCGAGCCGGTCGACGGCCGTCTCGAGGAGCGCCACCTGCCGTCTGGTACAGCGCCTGACAGCGCCAGGCAGGTGGTGTCGGAAAGCCTGGATATCAGTGTGGCCCAGGACAGCACCCAGGCGAGCTTCACCGGCGATACGCTGGCGGCACTGGAAGCACTCAACCTGACCTCGAGTGGCCAAGCGTTGAGCTATGGCCTGTCGGACGCCAACCGCCAGGTGACAGCGCTGGCGGACGACGGCAATGGGGCCGTCTTTGAGGTGTTTACCGTCACCTTGACGTCGCCGGACAGCGCGCATCCCGAGGGGCGCTACCTCTTTACGCTGAGACAGCCCCTGGATCACACCGCGGCGCAAGACACGCTGGCGATCGATCTTCCCTTCCAGGTGGTCGACAGCGACGGTGACAGGGAGGTGGATAGTGTCACTGTCAGCGTGGTCAATGACATCATCGCAAGCGACGTTGAACTGACGGTGGTTGAAGATGGCAGCCAGACGCTGTTCACCCAGGCCAACGCCACCGGAGGGACGCTGTCGATCAGTGCGGCCCCGCAATTTGGTGCGGTCACGATCGATGCAGACGGCAGGATCACCTACACCCCTGATCGTCACTACAGTGGTGCAGACCGCTTCAGCTACACCTTCACAGAAGGTGGTCGGGTGACCGCGGTAGACGTCGACGTCACGGTCATACCGGTGGCGGATGCGCCCTCACTGGAGGCGGTCAGTGTGGTGACCGACGAGGATAGCGCGGTGGCCCTTGGCCTTACGCTACCGGTTCCGACGGATGATCGAGACCTCAATGGTTCCTCGGATGCTGACTCTCCGGAACGGCTGGGAGCGATCACCCTGTCGGGGCTACCCCAGGGTGCCAGGCTGCTGGTTGACGGCGCCGATGACATCCTGGGAGTGGATGGGCGCGGGATCTCGATCAAGATCCAGGGGGGGACGCACCTGTCCACGTTGGCAGATACCGACGTCGATGTGGTGCTGACCGCTGCGCAGTTCGAGAGCTTGAAAGTGCTGCCAGCGGAGCACGATGGCGGGAATCTCTCGTTGACGCTGGCGGCCACCAGCTTCGAGGTCGATGATGCCGGCGCCCCCCTGGCGGGAGTTGCCGGGGCGACGACCAGCGTCAAGGTTGACGTAGGGGTCAAGTCAGTGACGGATGGCGTGACGCTGACCTTTGATGACGGCACCGACCATCGTGAATTCACGATCGATGAAGATGGAAGCCTCGATCTGAGCGCACGTCTCAAGGCGGCCTTTGGCGATCTGGATGGCAGCGAAGTGCGCGCGCTGCTGATTCAGGGGCTACCGCCAGGCAGCGTGGTGGTGGTCGATGACAGCCGCCGCATCACCGTCGGGGACGGTACTGGGGGCAATAGCGGCGAAGTGAGCATCACGGCTCCTGGATTGAGTAGCGCTATCGGCGGTTTTCCCAGCATCAGCGTGACGCCTCCGCCGGACTTCAGCGGAGTCATCGAAGACGTCATCGTCACCCTGGTGGGACAGGATACCGACGCCGATGGCCCCGCCGGAGCGATTGCCCAACAGCAGGACAGCGTCAGCCTCGACCTGGTGGTATTGCCGGTGGTCGACACCCCGACGCTTGCCGCAAGCGGTATCGAGGACCAGGCCTTTGCCTTCCTCAGCGGGCTGCGGCTGGGTGACAACGATGGCAGCGACGCTGGTGGCTCCATTTCCAGCGAATCGATCACCTCGATACGACTCACGTCCCTGCCCTCTGGCTGGAAGATCTTCGATGCCCGGGGCGTTCTGGTACACACCGGCAACGGCGTCGACGGCTTCAGCCTGCCCGCGACGGACGTTGAGAGTGATGACTTCCGTCAGTACAGCCTGCTTGGCCCTGCCCACGACAGCACGGATCCGACCATCGGGATCGAGGTAGGCATCCGCGATGTCGCCAGCATCCATGGCACCGACGTAGCGAGCTCATCGGTCACGCTGCTGGAGCTCAAGCCCAGCATATCCCCCAAGGCGGAGGTGATCGCCTCGGCGGTGGGCGCACCTGTGCCAGGGGGGGCGGGCGACACCGACCAGGATGGGCTGCCCGATCTGACCATGACGGCAGGGCATGTGTACGGGCCGGACGATGCCGTCGCCGAGGATGGCTGGTTTGCCTTGACCAACGCGGATTTCGACCTGGCCCAGGGCTGGTCGAATCAAGACGCTGATGGGTCCGAGGAAACCTTCGCCCTGCTGACGCCGGAGCGGGTGGCGGGCCAACCGGGGGGACTGGAAGGGTCGAGCTTTCGCTATCTCGACGGGGCGGGCCAGTGGGTGGAGGTGAGCTTCGATGGCCGTCCTGTGGAGGTCCCGGTGGCGTTTCTCTCGTCGCTGGAATTTCGCGCTCCGGAGAATCGCAAGGGCACCTTCCAGCTGAGGGTGCAGGCGAAAACGGTGGATCGTGATGCCGAGGGCAATCTGGATACCGCGGTCTCGGGGGAGGCGCTGTTGCAGGGCATCGTGGTGGACGATCCCCAGGCCGACCGCGTGTCACTGGGCTTTGAGCCTGTGGTGGCGACGGCGGAAGATGTGGCCGTGGCGCTGGATCTGTTCCCCCAGAGCGATGATCCCACCGAGACCTACCGACTTTCCTTTTCCGGCGTGCCGCAAGGCGCGGTGCTGCACTACGATGGCGAGGTGGTGGCCAGGGGCAGCGATGGTCTGTATGTCATCGACGACTTCGACAGTCTGCGCCCGCTGACGCTGACGCCGCCACCCGACAGCAACGAGAACTTCTCGATTCAGGTAACGCCCACCAGCGTCGACACCTTTGGCGGCGGGGTCGACGAATTTATCGGCGATCCGCAGACGATCCTGGTGGTGGTGGGGGGAGTGGCCGACAGGCCGAACATCGACACCCAGGTGGTCAGCCAGCCGGAACGACTGCTGGATGACGGTGCACAGTTGACGGTGCTGGCTGACCTGATTCAGGTCACCAGTGGCGACCGTGACGACTCCGAGTCCCTGGCCTACCGCATCACCGGACTGAGCGCTGACTTTGCGCTGGCCGGGGCGGTCGAGCTCACGGCGCCTGGAACGCTGGGAGAACAGCGGGTGTGGGTGGCCACCTCGTTGGCGGGTATCACCATCGACGGCCCCGCCAACTTCAGCGGTCGCGTCGAGTTGCAGGTGATGTCGGTGGTGACCGAGAACGACGGCAACGCGCGGGAGGTGGTCGAGGTCGTCGCCTTCGAGGTGACCCCGAGCCCCGAGGCGCTGCTGCAGACCACATCGCTGCTGGTGGAAGATGTGGCAGGGCTGCTGGATCTTGGGCTGCTGCCCCAGAACGATGATCTCAACGAAGTCATCTCGGCGGTATGGCTGAATGCGGCCGACCTGGCGGCGGCACCGCTGACCGTGCTCGGTCTGGAGGGGCCAGACGTTATCGACGAAGGCGACTACATCAAGCTGATCAACGGCGCCTGGGACAGCGTGCGTGTGCTGGGAGACCCCAACCTGGGCGATGCGGGAGTCGACATCCGGGTGCGCTATCAGATCACCGACAGCCCCAATGACGGCTTCGAGGGTAACGTGGCAAACACCACCTCCGCACCGATCGACGCCATCCATCATATTGCCTTCCAGGCCATCACCGACCTGCCCACCATCAACATCGCGGCGATTGCCAATAGCGCAGGAAGTCAGGCCGATATCAGCGCTACCCAGGTCACGGCGGCGACTGGGGATAGCGTCCGGATCACGCTGAGGGTGGGCCAATCCCTGGATGCCAATGCCGCTGGCCTGGCCGATGAGGATGGCAGCGAGTCATTGGTGGAGTTGCTGGTGGCGGGGGTGCCCGAAGGCGTGGTGGTGGAAGGCGCCGAGTTCGTCGGTGTGTTGCCGGGAGCCGGCACCGACAGCGGCGGGCATTGGAAGGTGCTGCTGCCATCCTCCCAGAGTTTCCAGGGCGCCGAGCTGACCCATGAACTGGTCTTCACGGTGCTTGAAGGCGGCCTGCACGACGATGACCAGGCTCAGCCGATCACCATCACGGCGGTGACCCAGGATGCCGGCATCGAGGTAGCGCTGCAGAGTGCCAGCACCGAATGGTCGCTGACGACCCTGGGTGCAGGTGGAGGGGGCATCGGCGGGGGCCAGGTCAGCATCGACTGGGAGGACCGGGGCGCGGCGCTGAGTGAAGATACGCAGGCGTCGCTCAGCGAGCTGGTCGGCGGCCGGGTCTTTGGTGCTACCGCTGACAGCACCCTGACCCTCACGCTCTCGGGGCTGCCCGAGGAGACCCTGGTGACGGGTATGCAACTAAGCAACGTCGGCGGGCAACAGGTGTGGTTTGCCAGCGTGCCCAACAGCGGCCCGAATGCCCTGGATGAACTGCTGGCATCGATCACGCTGACCGCGCCGCCGAACAGCAACGATAACAACGCCATGTTCAGCGTCGATGCCAGTCTGACCGTTCGTTCCCCCTCCGGGCGGCTTAGCTCAGCAAGCCTGGCCTTGGCGCCGCCGGTGTCGCCGGTCACCGATGCCATCGAGACGCAGTTGGTGGCCGCAGTGGCCGAGGACGCCCAGAGCATCGAGTTCTCCCTTGTCGTGGCCACTCCTGACGATGCGCCCCACGGGGAGATCGATGGACGTCAGCTGTACCTCAGCCTGCAGGAGGATCAGGTCAGGGATGCCAGCGGACAGCGCACCCCCGGTGGCACGCTGTGGTTCAACGGGCACGAGCTGATCGCCCAGGACGATGGACGCTTTCGCCTTGATGAGGTGAGCCTGGAGGCTCCCCTGAAGCTTGTCTATCAACCTGCCCGGGGCACCTGGGGACAGGTGAGGCTGACGGTGGAGGGGGGGGTGAGGGAAACCGGTGCCGACAATGTGGTCGAGCTAAGCGCAAGCACGGTGGGCGATGTGCCGCCGCCTCCCCCCGAGATCCGTATTGCCGACCTGAGCGGGGAGGAGGACACGCTGATTGTCCTGGAAGGGCTGACGGTGACCTTGCTGGACCCGAACCAGAGTCTTGCCGCCGTGCTGGTCGAGAATGTGCCTGATGGCTGGGTGGTGGTGGCCGGGGATTCGGCGGCGTCGGCCCGTCCTGTCAGTGCCATTGGGCAGGGAGGCTGGTGGATCCTGGGCGAAGACGGCATCTTGCCCGGCTTTGTCGGCCTCATGCCGCCTGCTCACTGGAGTGGTGAACTGGTGGGGGCAGATCAGCTGTCGCTGACGGCGATCGCGAGTCTTGGTGAGGATACGTTCATCAGTCGTGAGTCCTTTACGACCTCGGTGCAGCCCGTGGCCGATCGGGTCAGTGCCGAGCCGCTGCTCAGTTTCGGCGACGAGGGCGAGCGTATTCCCCTGAATTTGAATGTTGCCGTGCTGGACCGGGATGGTTCCGAGACGGTCACGCTCACGCTAGAGGGGCTAGGGCCACATGCCTCGTTCTTCGCCGCCGACAGTCTGCTGTCCGCTGCCTACGACGCCGAGCTTGATCGCTATACCCTGGAGGGCCTGGGGGCGCGCCAGGTGAACGGTCTGTCGCTGGTGCAGAAGGCGACCAACGGCAGTGTGATGCTGGATATCAGCCTGATGAGCGTGGATGGCAACGACGTCTCCCCGGTCTTTCAGACCCAGGCGCTACTGGATATTCGCAGCGCAGCGGCGACGACCGGAGACGATATCCTGCTCTACAGTGGCGTGAACATCGACGGGCTCGATGGCTTCGATGTGGTCAGGCTGCGTCTGGATGAGCCGCTGGATGTCTCCAGGGTGCAAAACGTCGAGGCAGTGGATCTGGGCGTCATCGGTCAGGACCACAGCCTAACCCTCAGCGCTCAGGATGTGCTCGACGTGGCCGGAGGCGAGGAGCTGTTCATCTTCGGTGATGCCCAGGATCGCGTCAGTCTGGTGGGCGAGCAGTGGTCGGCGACCGATGCGACGGTGGAGCGTGACGGCGTGGTATTTAACGTCTACGAAGGAGCGAATCACGCGGTGCTGAATATCCAGCAGGAGGTGGACGTGGAGATCTGACGATCCGTCTCACCGCCTGGTGATCGGCTCGCGTAGGCCAGCACCGTCTTCCTCTTCGTCTTCATTTGTGACTGCCGGCCATGGTGTCTCGTCGACCTGCTCGACCAGCGCCTTGATCGCTTGCCGGTGGGGGGCTCGCAGCACGCAGATGGGACGGGCCCCCCTGACGATCGAGATAGCGTCATCGACGCTGGCCGCCCGACCGCTGAGGAGCAACCAGGCGGCCACGGCGCTGGCGCTGCGCGATACCCCCAGGGCGCAGCACACCAGCACCGGTCC
Organism: Halomonas sp. DP8Y7-1; assembly: GCF_019801685.1. Classification (NCBI taxonomy): domain Bacteria; kingdom Pseudomonadati; phylum Pseudomonadota; class Gammaproteobacteria; order Oceanospirillales; family Halomonadaceae; genus Halomonas; species Halomonas sp. DP8Y7-1. Next base: position 20,895 of record NZ_JAHVIN010000006.1, read on the forward strand.
GTGGTGGCGATGCTGTTCGATGGCCTCGGCCGCCCGGCGCAGCTCGACAGCCGAGGCCACGGTCAGGTCAAGTACTGCCACAGGGGTGTAGGCCCGTCGCTGTGTGGGCGCCGACAGTTCAGCACACAGATCGACCAGCGCCATGTCGGCAGCGGGCATCTGCCGCAGCGGTAGGCGGCCAATAAAGACCCCATCGCAGACCTCGTCGGGATGGGGCCGCCGCCGGGTCCACAGCCGTGAGTTGATCCAGGCGCCGACCAGATAAGGCGCCAGTAACAGGCGCGCCGCCAGCGACAGCCGGCCATCATTGTCCTTCTGAAAGCCTGCCACGCCCAGCCACAGGTAGTTGAGGGCCACCAGCGAGAGCGACAGCGCCGGCCACCCTAGCCACCATGCCCAACCGCCTAGCGTACCCGTTTCTAGCGTACCCGTTCCCAGCGTACCTATGCCCAGCGTACCCGAGCCGAGCAGGACCGCCAGCGCAGCGATCGCGCCCGCGCCTACGGCGTAGCGTGCCGCCAGGCGTCGACGGGTCCGGTCATGGCTGAGCCTTGCCCGTTGCAGGGGAGACGCGCCGCGGGTTGGCCATAGCCACAGGCTGATGGCGCCGACGAGTGCCCCCGTGGGCACATCGATGAAGTGGTGCTGCCAGGTGGTCAGCACCGACAGGCCGATCAGCGCGCACCAGCCGTGCAGCAGCCAGCGCCAGGCGGTGCTCCCCAGGCGTTGGGCGTAGGCGTGCCAGAGCACGACCAGCAGGGCGATGTGCAGCGACGGCGCCTGGTTGTAGGGCTGATCAAAGCTCATCAGCACATCGAACAGGGTGCCAAAGACCCCCTCCAGGGGTGGCCGCTGGAGACTGAAGGTCAGCGGGCAGGCCAGAAAGCCCAGCACGCACAGGGCCTGCACCGTCAGCAGGCGTCGCACCAGAGAGCTGAGCTGGCGGCGATCTTGAGGCAACAGCAGCACGCCCGCGGCATACATCAGATCGATGGACCAGTAGGGCACGATGGTCCAGGGCAAGAGCGGGATTCCCCGTTCCCAGTCGAACATGATGCTGGGCAACGGCGCGCGCAAAGCGCTGAGGTGGTTGGTGAGGGCGTAGCTCGAGAAGAACACGACACCCAGCAGCAACAGCCACAGGCCGGCTCTGACACGCAGGCCCCAGCCGCTGGGAGCCCTCTGACAATGTGGGGCGTTCATGGCGATATCCGGCGCGCCAGGATGACCGAGAAGATGCCCCAGGGATCGATCCGCTGGGTGACGATGGCAAAGCCGCAGGCGGCCAGCAGCTGGCGCATTTCGACCTGGCTACGACAGCGCATGACCCAGGGCTCTCCGTCCCGGTGGGAAGACAGCGCCCGGGCAATGAAGGACAGCTGCGGGTGCCAGGGCTGGTTGGTCACCACCAGCAGCGCCCCCGGCGCCATGGCCTCGGCAAGACCGCTGAGGGAGGCTCGCACCCTGGCGTTATCTGGGTACAGCTCGTACAGACCCGATACCACCGCCAGGGTCGGGGCGGGGGTCAGGCTGGCCAGACTGGCGCGGTCGAAGGCGTCGCCAGCCTCGAAGCGGACCCGTTGGGCCAGGGGCTGAGATGGGATCATTTCCTTGATCAGCGCCTGGCCGGCCGCGACATTGGTGGCGCTGTAGTCCCGCAGCAGGACGCTATCTGGCGCCTCGGACGCGTTTGCCAGGGCCGCCAGGGCCGACAGGATGTAGCGCCCGTGACCTGCCGCGATATCCACCAGGTGGACCTGCTGGCCGTTGTGGCGCAGCTCCCGGACGGCATGCTCGATCAGCGCCTCCAGATGGATACGTCGCTGCCGGATGCCACGCCAGCCGATGGCGTTCAGGTACACCCGATCGATCAGCCGGCCCAGTCGGCTCGGGCTATCCGGACGGTTGCGATAGACCTGGTCGAGCATCGAGCCTGAGTCGAAGCCGTGGTCGACGCCGACCTTGAGGCTGTTCGATAGCCTTGCGCCTTGCTGCAGCGCCTTGCGCAGCAGCTGCCAGTAGCGCTGCTTGATCCCGCTCTTGGGCAGCGGTCGAGCGAGGGCCTCCGCCTCGGCGCAGCCGTTGCCGCCGAGATCGGCGTCCAGCCGGCCAAGGGCCTGTGACGGGCGGCTGAACTGGCGGCGAATGAAGCGCTGCATCGGCGCCAGGGCCAAGTGGCGATCCCGCTCACCCAGGGTATCGTGGAAAAACCCCTCGAAGCGGTGACACTCCTTGTCCGGATGGGGCAGGCGGGCGAAGAAGCGTTGTTGAACCTTGCGCTCGACCACCACATCGCGACCCGACAGCAGCAGCTGGATCGGGGTGTCGATGGTGGCGGCATCGGCGACCAGGCGATCGGAGGTGTCGCGCAGCCCGATCAGGATGCGTGCCGAAATCTGGCGGCTGATCAGGGGATCACTGTCGTAGCCTCGGCGACGTTCCAGATCGTGGGTAAGCAGGCTTGAGCGAACATAGCTCTTGACGAAGACCCTGTCGCGAAAGCGGGTCGCCAGGCGCAGCGCGGGAAGCGCCAGGGGCACATACAGCTTCACCCGAAAGGCGGGGGCTGCGAGGATCGCGCCGCGCACCGGGGGAGCGTAGTCGTGCAGCCAGCAGGTGGCGACCACCGCGCCCACGCTCTGGGCGACCACCAGCAGATCGGCCACCGGGGTGCCGTGCTGGTTCTCGATATGCTCGACTAGGCTCTGCACATCTCGTGCGTAGGTAGCAAAGTCGGGGGCGTCGCCCCGCTCGCCATCGGACAGGCCGTGACCGCGGGCGTCCCAGGCAAAGAACGCCAGATCCGGCAGCTCGAGCTCCTCGACCAGGTGTGCCATACGCCCGCCGTGCTCGTGGCCCCTGTGAAACAGCAGCACCGCGCCCTTGGGCACGTCGCCGGTCGCTGGCCAATGGCGGTAGGCGATGCGCTGGCCATCATGGGCGACAAAGGCATGGGACTGTGCGGGGCGGCTCATTGGGCATGACCTTGACGGTCACTGCCTATACGGTCATTGCCTTTACGGTCATCGCCCTGACAGTCATCTGCCTGACGCTTATCAGCTTCGCCGGCGTTTGCCTCGGCGATTCCGCGGCGCACCCGGTGGCTGAGCGATACCAGCATCAGCGCGCTCATCAGCCAGAAGACGGCGGCCACCACCCAGGGGGAGGTGAGCCCCAGGGCGATGGCCAGGGCAAGCAGGCCGATGACCAGCGCCCGATCACTCTTGCCCATGGGGCCATCGTAGCGGCGGCTGGCGCCCACCAGCGGCCCCATGACACCGGCGTATTCCACGATCAAGGCCATCACCAGGGCCACCAGCACCGGCAGCGGATGGGCGTTGGGGAGAAGGGCGAAGGGGACGAACAGGGCGGCGTCGGAGACAACATCGCAGAGCTCGTTGAGGTAGGCTCCCAGGCGCGTCTGCTGGTGGTGTTCCCGGGCCAGCATGCCGTCCACCGCGTTGAAGGCCATGCGCAGCGGCAGCCATAGCGCGATCAGCAGGAACCAGCCCCGCGAGGCGTCAGGCTCCGCCGCCGTCAGGGCAACCATGCCCGCCACCAGCAGCGACAGCAGGGCGGCGATTAACGTCACCTGGTTGGCGCTGACGCCGCGACCCTGCAGGCGGCGTACCAGCGGGCGCAGGAGCCGCTGAAAGCGGGGCTTCAAATCGTAGACCGAGGCCATGTCAAAGATCCTTTTGACGAAGCGGTGCTGCCGGGTTTGGCAGCGTGCCGCGACCGCTTGCCAGCTTAGCATGGAGAGGCCTGGCCAGGGCCGGGGCATGTGCTCAGTCTAGCGGGGGAGGTTCCTGATCGCTGCCCAGTACGCTGTCGCCCGGCTGGATGCCAAGGGCGTCAGCGGTGCCGGCCAGCACTGCCTGGGCGGCACGGAAGGCGGCGTGGGGCTTGCGTGCACGAATCGCTTCCATCAATTCGCGGTGGCGCTCGAGGCTGGCCTCGGGGTCGCTGGCACTCTCGTTGGAGGATTCGATCAGCAGGTAGATCGATGGCCGCAGGATGTGCGACAGCTGGGACCATACGATATTGCGGGTGGCCTTGAAGATGGCCACGTGGAAGGCGATGTCATGGTCGCTGTGCAGCCGTTTGGCATCACCTTCCGCGGCATGCATGGCCCGTTCCATGCCCTCGAAGGCCTCCTCGATCGCGACCAGATCCCGGGCAGTGGCGCGCTTGGCCGCGGTCATCGCCACATAGGGCTCCACGTCCAGGCGGAAGCTCAGGATCTCGCGCTGGATCTCGGGGCTCGGCGAGGCGTAGCGGGTCATCCAGTCGGTGACCAGCGGATCGAGGATGTTCCACTCCTCGACGCTACGCACCTTGGAACCGTGACCTGAGATGCGCTCGATGATGCCGACGTCGACCAGCTGACGAATATCGCTGCGAACCGCTGAGCGGTTCAAGGCGAACTGCTCGGCCAGATCGACTTCCTTGGGCACGAAATCTCCGGGTCGATACTGGCCCGAGAAAATCGCTTCGGCCAGGTAGTCTGCCACGCTGGGGCGCTTGGGGGTGGTGCGGGATGTGACGGCCACAGGGTGACTCCTGGCAAATGTGCTGCTGATCCTAGCGAATGTACAACATAGTGACAATGTCGACGAAGGGCGGAGGGGCTTCTCCGTGCCTAGAATCCACTCTCGCGAATCACCACCGCCGCAAGCCAGGTGAAGAACTGGCCGGCCAGGCTCTCTCGTTCGGCGTCGACGTGGACCTGAGCCCGGCTGCGCCTGGCCTCGGGCCAGGGAGACAGCAGGCGCACCTTTACCGCCACCCGGCCATCGGCCAGGCGCAGGGTGTCCTGGGTCTGGTCAGTGGCGGGTTGAGTGCTCAGCGGTCCCCCATGGCGGGCCGCCAGAGACGGATGGGCGAGTTCCGTGGCGCGGGTTGCCCCGACACTGACCAGCTCTCCCTCGAGTGGCGTGAGCTGTCCTTCGGCAAAGATCCGCACCTTGGCGCCAGGAGTCAGCCGGTGGGCATCATCCTGGGGCAGGTAGGCATCGACGAGCCAGCGGGAAGGATCCAGCAGCAGGCCCAGCGGCTGCTGGGGGGCGACCCACTGTCCCTGCGCCTGTTCGAGGTCTTGGCGCTGCCACACGCCGCTGAACGGTGCCCGCAGGGTGAGGCGAGACAGCTCTTGGCTGGCGGCTGCCTGATGACTCTCGTTGACGCGGCGCTGGGCCAGGGTTGCGGCGTCGCGGTCGAGCCCGTCGTCGGCGGCGAGCAGGCCGGCCAGTTCGGCATCCAGCCAGGCCATGGCCTGTTCACTGGAGCGTAGCTGGTGCTGGATATCCGGCTCCACCAGGCTGGCCAGCGCGGTGCCCTGGCTGACAGCACCTTCCGTCATAAGGCGCTCCAGGCGAGCGGGAAAGGGGGAATACACGGTCAGTTCGTGCTCGGCGTGAAGCAGTCCGGGACCGCTGACGCGAGTCTGCCAGGGCAGGCAAACCAGCACGACGGCCAGCGCCAGCGCCAACAGCCAGCCGAGGCGATGGCGGCGAGGGACGGCGCGGCGAGACGCCCACCAGTGAGAGAGTTCGCGAGACACGGGCATCAGGATAAACCAGGCAATTTCCACGGCGAAAAGGGCAATGCCCAGAGCCTTGAAGAACAGATGATAGACCGCCAGCGCAATCCCCAGGAACAGCAGCAGACGATAGATCCAGGTGGCGAAGGCGAACAGGATCAGGGCGCGGCGCTGGTGGGGCATGAACGGCTCCGGCCAGTCTTCGGACAGACCCAGCAGCCGGCGTCGTAGCCAGGTCCTGGCCTGGCCTCCGGCGCGCTCGTGCAAGTTGGGAAAGTCGAGCAGGTCGGACAGTACGAAATATCCGTCGAAGCGCATGAACGGGCTGGCATTGATCGCCAGTGACAGCACCCAGCTGGTGGTCGCCAGATACAGTAGCGCGCTGTTGAGTGGGCCGGGCTCGGTCAGCACCCAGCCGAGGGTGGCAACACCGGCCAGGCCCAGTTCCACCAGCATGCCCGCCGATGAGATCGCCAGACGCGAGCGACTGCGCCTGAGCTTCCAGCTCTCGCCGGTATCGGTATAGAGCATCGGCCAAAGCACAATGAAGGCGACCCCCATATGCGCCACCCTGACCCCCAAGCGGGTCGCGACCAGGGCGTGGCCGAGCTCGTGACAGGCCTTGGCCACCACCAGGGCCAGGGCGAAGCTGACGATACCGGAGAAGGAAAAGGCGTCCATCACCGCATGGGTGAACAGGTCCCAGCGCTTGATCACCAGGATCAGCCCGATCAGGCTCAGGATAAGCACGGCGCCGACCATGGCTTGGGTGAACAGCCACGGCAGCCGTCCTACCATGGCCTCCAGGAAATGCTGTGGGCGCACCAGCGGCAGGCGAAAGAACAGGTAATGATGCAACCACCAGGACAGGCTTTGCCAGGCGGCGCCGCGTTGCGCCTGCTGGGCGAGGCGTTGGCTGACCTCCGCCGTCGCCCGCAGCAAACGATGGTGATCCAGGAAATCGACCAGCGCCAGGATATCGCCTACCTCGGGCGAGAGCGCGGTGGCGGCGTCGATCTCATCGCAGAGACGACGAGGGCTGTGGCCCCAGCGAGTCAGGCATTCGAACTCCAGCCAACCGATGCGATAGAAGCGATTGGTGACGGGGTCCTGGATCGACCACTGTGGCTCGCCCTGGGCGTCTCGGCCAGCTTCGTGCAGCTGCAGATCGTCGCGCAGGGGTGGCACCGGCTGGTGCTCGCGAGGATCTGCAGCCGACAGGCTCGGCGCGGTGGTGTCTAGCGTCACCGCTGCGGCCGATGGCGTTCCGGCTGGGGCGGCTCCGCTGAAGGGCGGCGATGGGTGCATGACTACCACCCGGTCCAGGCCCGCAGGGTGGCCAGCGGCCGCCTCAGCAGGTAGTAACCCAGGCTGACGCGTTCACCATAGACCTTGGCCGTGCCGTGCAAGCCCAGGCGCGCCGGTGTGGCGTCGGCGTCGTCGAGACGCGCCAGCAGTCGGTAGGCATCGATGCCGTCGGCGTCCGGCTGGGTGGCGTAGCTGGTGCGTGTCAGCGTCGCCTTGAGCGGTGTCAGCGGCTGGGCACTCAGGAATACGGTGACCTCGGCACCCGGCGTCAGCGCGATGGCATCGGCCGCCGCCAGCTGGATCTCTACCGCCGGCTGAGCGGGGTCTGCCAGACGCAAGATGCGCTCGCCGGTGGTGACCGGGCGTCCCTCCCAATCGTCGCGGTCAGAGTAGACGGCGACCCCCGCTGCGGGGGCAACGACAAGGGTGCGTTCGAGGCGGGCCTCGATGGCTGTCAGCTCGGCCTGGCGCTGAGCCTGTTGCCCGCGTAAACGGGTCATGTCAGCCAGTCGGCTCCGATCATCGAAGGCCAGGTTGCCGGCGGCATCGAGCTCGGCGCTGGCGACGTCAAGCTGGCGTCTGAGCACTTCTGCGCGACTCTCCAGCTCGCTGCGGTCCAGGCGCAGCAGAGGCGTGCCGGCCTCGACGGCCTGGTTGGGCTCCACCAGCATGTCAGCGACCACCCCATCCAGCGGACTGGTAATGGCGGTACTGTCGAGGGAGATGATCTCGGCCGGTGCCAGCGCGGACAGGCGTACTGGCAGCAGCAGGATGGCCACCACCGCCAGCAGCACCAGCCACCACAGACGCCGCCTTGGCAGGCGCAGCGCCCGTCGGCGCGGCGCCAATGCTTGCCAGCAGTAGCGCCAGCTGTGGGCGAGCCCGGCCAGCTGTGGCCGCAGCGGTTCAGGCGGGGCCTGCTCGAGCAGAAACAGCGCCCAGGCGCGACCTGCAGGTCCTCGCGAGGTGGCAGGGTCGGCGGGGCTCAATGGCACCAGCCACAGCACCTCAGGCCACCACTGGGCCCAGCCCTCTGCCAGCGATGAAGGAAGGTCCAGCTGCTCGCGCAGCAGCAGCCTGGCCTCACTGGGCGAATTATGCTGGTCGAGCCACACGCCCAGTGTCTCGACCCAGTTGAGAAAAGGCGTGCGCTCCTTCGGTGTGGCCAGCCCCGATACGCAATGGACTTGTACCTTGCTGGCGCTGCGCCGCTCCACCACCAGCGCCTGGCGAAAGCGCAGCAGGGGGTAGCTGTCGTTGGCGATGGAAAAGGCTAACTCCGTGCGCGTCGCGGCGGTCATGGCGCGGTCGCGCAGAGCCAGGACCAATGCCGGAAGCGACGCAGGTCGAGGCGTCTCGCTGGCACTCATGGGTTATCCTGTGGCTCGGGAGTAGTGCTTTCCTGGGTGCTTTGATCGAGGGGGCTCTGGTCGAGGGTGCTCTGGTCGAGGGTGCTCTGGTCAGGAATGTTCGCGTCGAGGGCGTCCAGCAGGGCTCGCCCGGTCATGCCCGCCACCAGTTCCGGGTGGGCCTGGTCAAGCTCGGCCTCCAGCTCGACGGTCTGGGCGACAGCATCGATCCGGGCATTGATGGCGCTGAGAGTAGCGGCGTAGCGCTTGCCGGTCTCGCTGATGTTGAGGGTCAACGGCTGGCCGACGCTGAGCGAGGCCAGGCTCGAGGACGGAGCGTTAAGGCGTACCTTGAGCGGCCCGTCGGCGACCAGGTCCAGAATCGGTGTGCCTGCCGACATGGTCTGGAACGGCTTCACATGCACCGCCGCGATGCGACCGCTGAACGGCGCGGTCAAGGTGCAGCGATCGCGCTGTGCGGCGGCCAGGTTGAGGGTGCTCTGGGCCTTCTCCACCTCGGCGCGGGCCAGCGCCACCTCGAGATCACCCACCGCGTCCAGTCGCCGCAGGCGGTCCTTGGCCTGGCTGTTGAGCCGGGCCACGCCCAGCTCGGTATTGGCCACGTTGACTCTGGCCTGCTCAATCCGACAGTCAAAGCGGGCCAGGGTATCGCCCTCAGCGACCTGGACACCCAGGCTAACCGGCAGCTCAGACAGGGTACCTTCCATCTGGCTGGACAGGGTGGCATCGGTGTGAGGCGCGAGCAGGGCGCGCATGGCGCCCTGATTGTCACTGGACTGGGCCCAGGCGCCGCTGACGGTGGTACTCGCCAACAGGGCCGTGGTGATGAGCGCTGACAGCCGCGAGGGATGTCGTCTATACCGCATCTTTGGCACCTCCCTGGCCGTCGACAGCGGGCTCCGGACGCGGCTCGAGGGTCGGCCCCGGGGTGGTCGGCGCGGGTTGCCCTGGATGGGGCGCAATGATGCCCTGGCGCTCATGGGTGGTCATGGTGTTCTCGATCTCTCGCGCCAGGGTCTGAATGTCATGCTGGGCGATGGTCTCGGGCATCACGTCCAGTCCTACCGAGTTGAACAACCGTCCCCAGGCCGCCTGGGCACGGGAATAGGCGGCTTCACGCTGGTACTGGGACAGCAGGTAGCGGCTCTCGGCGCGGATAACCTCCAGTTCGGAGCCGATGGATGAACTGGCGGCTGCCTTGGCGTAGGCCAGCAGATCCTCGTCTACGTCCAGGCTTTCGTCGCTGTACTGGAGTTCTTCGCGGGCCAGGTGGTAGCGCAGGGCGCCAACGCGAACCTGGGTCAGCACGGCCATGGACAGCGCGGTACGCCTGAGGTCATCGACACCGCCCTGGGTTTGCTGGGCATTGTCCAGATCCGGGTAGGACAGCAGCTTCAACAGATTCAGCGAGACGTTGACGCCGGTCTCGGTCCAGTCGTTGTTGTACAGGTAGTCGTTGGAATCGTACTGCACCCCAGCACTGACGGTGATATTGGGCCACAGGCGCAGCTTGGCCGCCTCCAGATCGTTCTGGTTGACCCGCTTGCGATACCACTCTTCCATGATCTCAGGACGGTGCTGCAGCGCCAGTTGCTCGAGACGCTCGATGTCGGTGACTTCGGGAGGTAGCGGCATTTCTGGCTCGTCGGCCAGGATCAGGCGAGTGCCGGGAGGCAGCGACATCAGCGCCGCCAGCTCGGTCTTGGCCAGCTCCAGGTCCTGGCGGCGTGCAGTCAGCAGGGTGGTGGAATCGAGCAGCGCTCGCTGGTAGGCCAGCACCTCCTGGCGGGGCAGCAGTCCCTGCCGCTGGGCTTCGCGGGCGGCGTCCAGGGCCACCTCGGTGCGCGCCAGCAGGACGTTCAACTGGGGAATCAGGCGCTGGGCGGCCAGCGCTCGCCAGTAGGCGTTGCGCACGTCGCGCAGCACATTCTGGGCGACCTTGCGGCGACGCTCCTCGGCCATCAGCATCTGATCGGCCTTCTGCTGGTTCTCGTAATAGGCCAGGCCGAAGTCCAACAGGCTCCAGGACAATCCGAGACCTGCGGTAGAGCGGTAGCGCTCCTCGGAGGTCGAGGGGCGCAAGCTTTCTTCGCCATCCTCGATACCGATGGAGGTGCCCCCTGAATCGTTGCTGCGGTCGCTGTACCCGGCTTCGGCAACGATCTGCGGCAGCAGCTCGTGGCGCGATACGTCCCGCAGGTTCGACGCCAGCGCACTTTCCATCAGCTTGAGGCGATAGTCCAGGTTGTACTTCAGCGCGCGGGCGGCGGCTTCATAGAAGGTGACCGGCTGGTTCAGCGGCTCCTGCAAGCGATACATCTGAGCCTGATCGCTGATCGCCCGCTGGCGGATCTGATCGGCGTCGTAGGGCTGTGGCTCCAGGTTTGCACAGGCGCTGAGACCCAGGCCGGCGGTGACCGCCAGCGCCGGGAGGGTGAGTCGGTACATGCCGTTTCCTTGTCGTGACACTGTCATTGTTACGGGTCTCCGCGCAGTGGCGCAGTGGTGTCCGCCATGGCCAGCAGCTGCTGGCGGAAGCCACTGGCGGTCGCCGGTGCGGCCTCCTGCCGCTTGTCGGTGGCGTCGCTATCCAGGGGAGTGTCGGCCAGCCATTGTGCTCCCTCGGGCAACGGCGGGCGACCGTCGAAGCGCTGTTGTTCGGGGGTGGGCGCTTGCTGTGCTTCCCCGGTGGCAGAGGCAGTGGCCGTGGTAGAGGGTGCGGCCGTGGCAGAGGAAGCGTCGGCATTGCCCAGTAGCTGCTCTCGCGTGGGGGCATACAGCGAGGGATCGGCCAGCAGTCCATCGGCGGTGAGGTCGGTACGGCCGTGTCGGCCCAGCAGCTTGATCTGGTCGAGCTCGGCGAAGGCCCGACTGAGCGCCACGCCATAGGACACGTACTGGCCTTGAACCTGGCCCAGGCCTTCTGCCAAGGATGCAATACGCGTCTCGAAGGGGCGCACCAGCAGCGGCTGGCCACCATGGGACAGCCGCAGGTAGTCGGTGACCTCGCGATTGTTACGCTCGACCTCTGGGGTGACAAAGACCACCGGATCCAGGTCACCGAGCCCCTGGGTGCTGGGGGTGAGGCCTTCGCGATGCTGAAAATGGGGCCCGATATCGCCGGTCTTGATCGGGATGTAGGGGGCCGCAATGTCCAGGGTTAGCGTCAGGGTCGCGGTGTCGGTGGCTCCGGCGCGGTCCACCAGGGTGTAGACAAACGCCTCTTCAAGCACCGGGCCAAGGCCGCTGGCCCGCAGCACCTCGGGGTTGGTGCGATCAATGAAGTAGCGATAGCTGCCATCGGCCTCGATGATCAGGGTGCCGTAGCGACCCTGCAGCGGCTCGCCGGCCTGGGCCGATACGCCTTGCTGGGAGACCGAGGCGACACGCTGGGTCTCGCCGTTCGCCGTGGCGTCAGGGTCGCCGTCGTTGGGCAGCACATTCCCGACGGCATCAGGTCGGCCAGCCCCACCTCCGGTATCGATGGCCTGACCGGCGTCATCGCGGGCAGTGGGGGCGTCATTGCGACCGTCGATCGTGATGGTCAAGGCAGCACTGCTGGCGCCTCCCCAGCGATCCGTCAGGGCGTAGGTGAAGCTTTCACTCAAGGTCTGGCCGCTGACACGCAGGGCCTGGACCCGTGGATCATCGTCGTCGACCGCATAGCGATAGCTGCCGTCGGCATTCATGATCAGACTGCCGTAACGTCCCTTGAGGGCGTTACCCAGGGCGCCCTCGGTGCCGTCGCCCGTCGCCACACCGGTGACGCTAAGGTTGGGGCCCAGCAGGTCGATGCCCAGATTGATATCACCGTCCACGTCGATATCGTTGGTCAGCACGTTGCCCACCGCATCCTGACCGGCCGTGGCGTTGTCGCGACCGCCGGCTTCCACCGCCAGGCCGCTGTCGTCGACCGGGTCCGGTGCCTGATTCTGGCCGCGCACGAAGACGGTCAGCTCTGCCAGGTCGGTCAGGCCAGCCAGGTCGCGGGCCTGATAGGTGAAGATATCGCGGCGGAACTCCAGCGGGCCGAGACCGAGGATCTCGGCGTTGTTCTGGTCCACCTCGTACAGGTAGCTGCCATCTCGGTTCAGGGTCAGGGTGCCGTACTGGCCCACCAGCACCACGCTGCCCCCGCTCAAGGTCGCCAGGCTGCCGCCGGACGCCTCGCTACCAGGGCGGCCGCCGCTGACCGCCAGCCGGTCGCCGGCATCGATATCGTTGTCATTGGTCAGCACATTGCCGCTGGGGTTGCGCGCGCTGCCGTCCTCGTTGCGGGCCACCGCCAGGGCGATGTTATTCGACGCCACCGGGGCGTCGTCGCGGCCCTCGATGGTGATGGTCAAGCGGGCCGAGGTGGTCGCGCCGAGCGGATCGACCGCACGGTAGATGAACACGTCGGTGAGGGTATCGTTGGCGGTCCTGAGGGCCTCCACCTGTGGGTTGGTATTGTCGACGACGTAGGTGTAACTGCCGTCGCTATTGAGCGTCAGCGTACCGAAGCGACCCGCCAGCGCCTGCCCGGCAGACACCGTTGTGGTAGCGAAGCGCACCTGATCGACCGTGATGGCCTGGCCGTCGACATCACTGTCGTTGGTTAGCACGTTGCCGCTGGGGTCGGTGCCCAGGGTGCCATTGGCGGTGCCGCCGGCTTCTACCGCAACGGCCTTGTCGGCGACCAGGGTGGGCGGGTCGTTGGCACCCACCACGGTGACCACCAGCTCTGCCAGGTCGGTATTGCCCGCACTGTCACGAACCTGATAGGTGAAGGTCTCATTCAGGGTGTCGCCCACGGCCAGAGCCTGGACAGCGGTGTTGGCGCCATCGACCACGTAGCGATAGCCGCCATCAGCGGTAACGATCAAGCGACCGTACATGCCGTTCACGCTGGCACCGGCGCTGCCGACGACGCTGAGGCTGCCGCCAGCGCTCTCGCTGCCCGCGCGAATCCCGGCCACGCGCAGGGCGCCCTGGTCGACCGTGTCCACGTCACTGTCGACTTCGTCGCCGTCATCGTCAGTGATCAGGTTGCCGCGGCCGTCCACCGCCGCGGTCGACCCGTCGGTGGATGGCGCCTGAGCGCTGGTGCTGTTGTCGGTGGCGATGGGGGCGTCCTGGGCGCCGCGAATGGTGATGGTCAGCACCGCGGCGCCATCCAGGCCCAGGGCATCGGTGACCCGGTAGGTGAAGGTCTCCGACAGGGTGTCGCCGCTCGCCAGCGCCTCGACAGCCGGATCAGCATCATCGATGACGTAGGAGTAGCTGCCGTCGGGGTTGATGGTCAGGATGCCGTACTCACCCTCGATGTCGGTCGCGCCGCTGACGTCCTCGAAGGAGCCCAGGATATCGTCGCCTTCACGGATACCGGTGACGACTTTCGTCTCACCGAAGGCGTCCACGTCGGTATCGTTGTCGAGCACATTGCCTGTGCCATCCTGTCCGCCGGTGGCATTGGCGACGCCGCCTTTTTCGATGGCCACGGCGTTATCATCGACACCCACGGGAGCGTCATTGGCGCCCTCGATGGTGATGGTGACCGTGGCCTGGGACGACACGCCAGCGCGGTCGTGAATCACATAGACAAAAGTGTCTTCCAGCTTATCGGTGCTCTGCCTGAGTGCCTGGACTTCTTCATTGTCATTGTCCAGCAGGTACTCCGCCGAACCATCGGCCCCGATCACCAGGGTGCCGTAGCTGCCCTGGATGCGGGTGGGTTGGGTCGGGTCGTCGCTGACCGCTTGCAGGGTGCTGCCACTGACGCCTGCCTGAACCACCGTCAGCACGTCGGGATCGGCATCGTTGAGGTCCACGTCGGTATCGTTGGCGACCACAAAGCCGTTGGGATTTACCCCATTGGTATTGAAGCGTCCCCGGCCTCGATGGCGATGGCGGCATCATCTTTGGCGGTTGGGTCGTCATTGACCGCCAGCACCCTCAGGGTCAGGCGGTCGGTGGTAGTGAGGGCGTCCTCGGGGTCCTCGCCCGGGGTGCCGTTGGGACTGTCAGGGCTGTCTCCGGTGTTGGCGTTGTCGTCTGTGGCGATGGTCAGCGTCACGTCGCCGTTGGCGTCGGTGGCGCCCTGATAGCTCAAGGTGGCAAGGGCCGCGTTGATATCAGCCAGGGTCCCCTCGATGGTGATCGTGGTGCTGCCACTGCCGCTGATATTGGTGCTGATAGTGGCGTTCCCGCCGCCCTGATTCAGGGTCAGAGTGCCAGCGGGCACACTCAGCTCGGTGGTCAGGATGCTGGAGGGGAGGGCGTCCGGGTCGCTGACGCTGATGCCGGGGATCGCGAACTCGGTGTCTTCATTGCCACTGACCGGCGAGGCCGGCAAGGTGTGCACAGGACCGTCGTTAAGGCTGACGTAGCCGATGTCCGCAGCGCGATTGTTGCTGCCACCGGCGCTGATGCTGACGTCGACCCGGGACAGAGTGCCGTCGCCGAAGCTGCCGTCGTCGGAGTCGATGCGCGCCCGTAGTTCGCCCAGGTCATCGTCGGTCAAGCGCTCGCTGGCCGAGATGCGATAGTTGCCCAAGGGCAGCACCCCGAAGGAGTAGTTGCCGTTTGCATCTGTCAGGGTGGTAAAGGTAAGGTCATCAACGTCGTCGAAGTCGCCGTCGTTGTTGCCATCCCAGGTAAGGGTGACGGTGACACCGTCAAGGCCTGCACCATCCGGGCTGGCATCGCTGGTAGCCGTCAGCGTGTCATCCCACAGGGTGCCGCTGATCACGCCTAGGCTGGCGCTGGCCGTCAGCACATAGTCATTGAGGCCACCGCTGCCGTCTTCGCCGGTGCGCTCGCCATCTGCCTCGCTGTCGGTACCCACGCTGCTTCCGCCAAAGTCGGTGAAGGCGCCGCCGTCCGCCTCGGCCGCGTCGGGTAGGCTCGACCAGATCAGCTGTGCCTGGGCATCGACGACCTGCGTGTTATTGGGTACCTCGACACGATAGACGACGCTGACCTCGGTGCCCGGATCGAGCTGGGCAAAGGTGACTTTGATGCCCGAGTCGGTATTGACCTCGACCTCGACTCCGTCGGGCAGGTTGGCCAGGGTATAGGACTGGCCATCGATGATGACGCTGTCGATGTTATAACTGCTGGCCTCGGGAAAGGCGTCGGTCAGCACCACGTCGTAGGCCGGCATGCCGCCGTTCTGTTCGAAGCTCACCTGGACGGTCGCGGAGCCATCACCGCCGCCAATGCTGGGATTGAACGCCTCCACGGTCTTGGTCATGTCGCTAAAGGAAGGCTCGGCGATCACCTGGGTCAAGGTCTGGGAGCCGAAGGCTGCGTCGTCGCGGTTCTCGGTGACGGTCAGACCGAGTTCCGTGCCTGTCTGGTTGGCACTGGCGTTGTCGACGCGGACATTAAACTCCAGCGAGATGCCCTCCCGGTCGCTATCGTTGCCATCATTGATGAGCAGGTTCCCTAGGCTGATCGTCAGGGTGCGTCCACCATTGGTGATGGCATAGAGGCCGCTGGCTAGCTCAGTGTTCAGTCCATCGGAGAGGTCCGGATTGATCAGTCCAGCCTCGGGAGATTGTCCGTTGCCGCTGATCGCGTAGGGGCTCAGGTCGATGGGGTCGCCGGTGGTGGGATCGGTACTGGTAATGCTGCCATTGTTGGAGAGGACCGCCATCAGGATGTTGTTGGCGGTTTCGGGAAGAATGGTCAGTCCCTCATCGACCTCAATAACGAGCTGATAGTTGGTGATGGAACCTTCCGGCAGCAGCGCCACGACCCGATAGCGGATGATCTCACCTACCGCGACATCTTCGAACTCGGCGTTGGTGGGATCCGCGGCATCTGTGCCCTGCATACCGCCAACCCGGGACACCTCTAAGGTCTGAGCCACCGGCACCTGCAAGCGATCGTTGTACTGGTAGTCGTTGAGATCGCCGCCGTAGAGAGCACCATCGGCACCGGTGCGCTCTTCACCGGCGCTGGTGGTGGTCTGGTCGTCGAGGCTGGTCCAGGTGACTTGAGCGTTGGAGGTCAGGTTGCGTACGTCGGCGGCACTGGCGCTGACGGTGGCGCTGATGGTCAGGGTGATCGACTCGCCGGAGCGCAGGTCCAGCGTGGTGTTGGTCAGGCGAATGGTATTGCCATCGATCTCGAAATCCCCGATGACCGCTCCCGAACTGCCGACTACGGTCACTGAGTCAAGGGAGATTCCCGTCAGCTCGCTCGGCAGGCTAAATTCGAAGCCCAGGTCGAAGCCTGCCAGAACCGACGAGTTATCGAGGACGACCTCGTACACCAGCGCATCCCCTTCATCGACCCCAAGCCCCGGGTCGGCGGGGGAGACCAGACGTTGCTCGACGGTAATGGTGGGTTCCTTGATGGTCGTCACCGGGGCGTCGCCGGTCTGGGCGACGTCCCGGTCTACCGCGGTGCTGCCGTTGACCTCGTCACCGTCGCTATCTTGAAAGCTCAGGCTGGACGTGTGTTCGTGGGTGAAATTGGGGTCGCTGTTGTTAGCGTTGTCCTGGTTGTTAAGGGTGTTGGTGGCAATCAGCTGTACGCGCAGCACAAAGGTATTGTTGCCGGCATCGTTATCGTCTTCGGCACTGGCGGTAGTGAAGGTAAACAGACCATCGATACCTTCGTCGCCCAGGATTCCACCGTCACCGGTGAACCCGCTGATGGTCAGGGTGCCGGCAAAGTTGGCGCTGAGATTGCCGCTGTCGGCGGCGTCGGTGATCAGCAGATAGCCGTCGCCACCATTAAAGGTGGTATCCAGCGCCATACCTGGCGGGATCAGGTCCGAGATGCGCAGGTTCTGGGTGCCGCCTTCCGGCAAGGTGACGACGATGTCATAGAGCATGGACTCGCCAACCACCAGGTTGGCGCCGCCGGTGTGGGACTCGCTGGAATCGTCGGCGGTGGCGCTGCCGCCGTCGGCAAAGGTGGTGGTGATGGTCGGTGCCGCCACCTGCTGGGTAGCGTCGTCACTCAGATCGGTGGCGGTGAAGTCGGGACCGCCGTTGGTGCTGGCGTAGTAGTTCAGGGTGGCGGTGGTGCCGAGGGTACGGCTGGCGGCCACCGTCGAGACCACGATCACATCGTAGGTGATGACGATGATGTTGCGGCCGGCGTCGTCGCTGGCGCTACCATCGCGCCCCGCCTGGAGCGTTGCCTGTCCTCCGGCGTCCAGCAAGGTAATGGTAGTGCCACTGACGCTGTAGTCCGTGCCTTCGGTGAGCACCGTGCCGTCGCCCAGGGTCAGGATCAGATTGGCGGAGGCCAGGCTGTCGCCCACGAATTCCAGGTCGGCGGGGAGCTCGATCGAGGTCGCCACATCGAAGGCGCCGCCGCCGCCGGTGTTTTCCAGCAGGGTGGCCAGACGCAGGGTGTCACCGGCGTCGATGTCGGTGACGTCGCCGTCCACCGCCGCGGGATCAGTGATGCTGCCGGTGAACGGTGCCCCCGAGGTGCCCGGGGCATTCCAGCTACCGCTGGTCCCGCTGACGCTGCCGTTGGTCGAGGACACCACTCCGTGGGTGATGGAGACGACCGGCTCGGCCACCGACTGCACCTTGACCACGTCCTGGGAGATCAGTTCGGTCTTGTCGATTGTGGTGGTCTGGCGCGATTCGGCCAGCACATCCAGCGAGCGGCCATCGGCGAAGGGCTGGTTGCCTACCGTCATGGTAAAGCTGACGGCGATGGTGCTGGCCTGGGTGGCGCTGAGATCGTCGAAGGTGAAGACGATCGAGTTACCAGGGCCACTTTCGACACTGGCGATACTGCCCGTCCAGGTGTTGTCCGGGTGCATAGACCAGGAGCCCGGAGGGTTGAGGCCGTTCCAGTCGGTGCCGACTACGCCGGTATCCAGCAGCGGCAGCGGCAGGTAGGCGATAAGCTGGAATCCCTCGTGGTCGCCGGTGACCAGGTCATAGCTAAGGGTGAAGGTGACCTCATCGCCGGGGGCCAGCTCGGTCACGCCTCCTTCAATGGCGATATCCACGTCGCTGACCGGAACGGTCAGGTTGGTGCTGGAATTATCGGCTTCACTGAAGCCCGTCAGGTTATTGGCATCGTAGAGCAGGGTGGCATTCACCTGCGCCGAATTGCCGATGCTGTCGCCTTCGTTGATATCTGGGTGGTCAGCGACGCCGACGTAGGCCTGATCCACCACCGCCCGATAGCCGATGACGGCCCGGGTGGCACCGGCATCGATCACATTGTCGAAGGCCGCGTCGCCCGCCAGCCAGGCTTGGTCATCCAGGGCGTCCTGGATCGACTGGGCGATGTCGAAGACCAGGGTGGTGGTGCCGTCGGCGTTGGTGGTGGAGGTCACTACCAGGTCGATGGTGGTGGCATTGGTGCCGCTATATAGCGTCAGGGTCGGAGCACCGGTCAGTGTCTGTCCGTTACCGAGCGAGTCGGTCACGATAAACTGACCTTCCAGCTGGGTGTCCTTGCCGAAGGCGAAGTAGTCCGACAGCGCCACCTCCAGCTGGTATTCCAGGGTATCGCCAGGCGTCAGACCGCTGGACCCGGTATCTACCACCACTGACGCGCTCTTCTCTACGGTCAGCGACTTGGCGACAAAGCTGATCTCATCGCCGGTACCCGCAAAGCTGACCTTGCCGTCAGGATCGTTGGGGTCCCTGTCTCGGCTATCCAGGGGAAGCCAGACGCCGGCGCCGCTGGGGGCGTCGAAGGTGATGGTCTCTTCATTGCCGTTGGCCGGATCCAGGATAGCGTTACCGTCGGCATCGTACTCCGGCACGAAGAAGTCTACCCGACTGGACTGGGCCTCGGTGAGACTGTCGTAGGTCACGGTGTAGGAGGTGATGAAGGCATCGCCATCAATGGCCCGTTGGATCAGGTCAGGACGCACCAACGTCAGTCCACTCGCCAGGGTGATCGAGGTCAGGGTGCCAGCGCCGGGGTCGATGGCGGTGACTTGCACGTTGGTTGGAATCGGCTGGGTGATGACCACGTCGGTCAGGGTCTGAGCGGTAATACCGGCGCCGGCCGGCCGCACCGTGGTGACCAGGCTGTGAGGATAGTTTTCACCGGTGGTGGTATCGCCCTCGCTCATGTTGAGGGTCTGCTCCACCGCGATCACCGTGGGGGTGATGGTGAAGGCGACCGCGCTGCCAAGCAGGGTGGGGTCCTGCTCGGGGTTCGACTGGGCATCATTGCCAAGCTCGAAGCCAGCCAGGGCCTGGATCACCAGATCCGGACTGCCATTGGTCTGGGCGGTGTCGGCCAGGGCGCTCAAGCGGCCGGTAAAGGTCACCTCGATATCAGGCTGCTCGGCGGTCAGACTGGCAAATGGAAGGGCGACGACGATAAGGGTATCGCCGGCGCGAGCACCGAAGTCTGCCGCATTGATGACCAGTGGCTGGCCGTCACTGCCGCGGGCCAGAGGATGCTCTGCCTGGCCGTTGGCGTCGAAGGTGACGCTCAACAGATCCAGCTGGCCTCCCAGGTAACTCGCTGAGGTGATGGTGATACCGTCATCCACCGCGGCGCCAGCGCCGTCCTTGCCGGTGGCTGGCACCACCAGCTGAACGAAGGGCGCGTAGCCTTCCTGGGCACTGGAGGCGTTGGATACGTTGACGCTGAACTCGAAGGTTTCGCCGAGGGGCACCTGAGCGCTGGAGGCCGGCAGGTTGGCCACCGGCTGTGCATCCGCCAGCAGGCCATCGAGGCTTGCGAGGGCCGCGACCGCCACCCCACGGTCGTCGTCTAGTTCACCCAGCTGACGTTCGAGGACCCAGTCGCCTCCCTCCAGCGTACTGCCGGTATTGTCGCTGGAGGCGCCGACGTCCATGCCGGTGGCCTTGGACAGATTCTCGAGAAAGGCTACGCCATGGTCGCTGGCCGCGACCCGACAGCCGTACAGCAGCAGGTCGGCGTCGGCGCTGAGGGCATCGCGCCACTGGCCAAGCTGTTGGTTGAAGTCCGACAGGGTCTGGCTGCTGATCAGTGTATTGCCAAGCTGGAACTGGCCATCGCTACCGTGACTGAAGATCTCGATGCTCTGCACCTGATCCATACCGGCCAGGGCGGAGGTGATGGCGGCCACGCCGTTCTCATCGCTATCTACCACTATCCATTCGGCGTCATCGGCAAGGCCGTCGCGAATCGCCTGGCGCTGCTGATCGCTAAGACGGGCATCCAATACCACCAGATGTCGCGCACTCGTGCTGCGTGCCCCCTCACCATCGCTTTGGCTCGCAGGAGTGACGGCGACCTTGTCCTTGTCGCCAGTGTCTTGCTGCTGGTCGCTGTCAGCGTGATCGGCGCTGGCGGCCATGGCGCCGTCGAACAGCAGGCGTGGCTCCAGCGCGATACGTCGTGTACGAGATCCCTTCATACGGTCTCCTGCCGTCTTGGCTGGCCATCTTGCACACTAAGGATGACCATTATGGTGCAGTGCGGATTTATTATGCCGCATTTGGCAATAAACATAGCGTGATTCGATAGTTCTTTGCCACAACATGCATATGTCGCGAAAGTTATCGGGTGAATGAGCGCTATAGTAGTGCCGTTGCTGTGTCTGCCATGTAGCGCAAATGAGGGAGAGGTGGCACCGTGAAGTAGGTAGGCTGCTGCGCTGAGTTCTGCACACTTTGAGAGGCTCAGGATACCTTGAAGGGGCTCAGGATGGTTCGCAAGGACAGCGTCTCGTCCACAGCACCTTGGCTGAAACGTGAGTCGAAGGAGAGTAAATGAAGGAGAGTAAATATACATGCAGCAGAGGGAGCCAACCGCAAGGAACAGTCGCCCGTGCTGAGTCTAAAAACAGTATGAATTTTGCACAATAAAATTGACGCGCTGGATAAATCCGTCAAACGGGGTACGCCCAGCCTACCGTTTATGATGCAGCCGCCAGCGGCAGCCGTATTTTTGCGTTTGATGTCACGCTGGCTACCACGCTTTATTTCACCCCCATGGCGGGGTGAGTGATCTGGGGTGACTGTTAGTAGAAGCGCCGGCGGAAGCGGGCCCGGTGATATGGCATATGGGCAACGTTGCCGGAGCGCTGTCTTCCGTGGTGAACATGCAGGGGCCCAGTTGTCGTGCTCAGGCTGCCCTTAGCCATTGTGAGCCATTGTCCGAGCCGCTGTCTGAGCCCCGCTTGGGTCTTACCCGTGCCTTGCCTGTACCCGCCAGCGACAGCGTCGTCGCTGTGGCTGCACGCCGGGGAAATGACGTTCCAGCTGCTGCAATACCAGGGTCAGAATGATGGTCAGCAACAGGTAGATGGCCGCGATGAGCAGTAGCGGCTCGTAGGTCAAGAACGTTTCGTCACGGATGATATTGGCGGCCTGCAGCAGGTCCATCATGGCGATGGTCGAGACCAGCGGTATCGATTTCAGCAGAAGAATCATCTCGCCGGTCAGGGTGGGTAGGCACAGCTGCACGGCTCTGGGTAGCCATAGGTGGACGAATACCTGCCATGGATGGAAACCATAGGCGCGTCCCGCCTCCCGCTCTCCCGGCGGTACGTTGAGCAGCGCGCCACGCAGGATTTCGCCGCTGTAGGCACCCACCGACAGGGTAAAGGTCAAGGTGGCGTAGAAGAAGGGATCGCGTAACAGGCCCCAGAAGATGCTGTCCTGGATGCCGGGGATGCCTTCCAGCAGGCGACCCACGCCGTAATAGAAGAAGAACAGTTGCACCAGCAGCGGCGTGCCGCGAATCACCGCAGTGACGCCGGTGGCCAGCCAGGCAAGGGGGCGCGGCCCCTTGATACGCGCCATGGCCATCGCCACCGCCAGGATCAGGCCTGCCACAGCCGATACCAGAAGTAGCCATAGCGTGTTGATCAGCCCTTCCACCAGATATTCCTGATAGAAGGGATCGCTCAGCCAGCTGAAATCCATGTCAATGCTCCTGAAGCTGGGGGAGGCCGCGCCGTGCGCGTCGCTCAACGGCGGCGAAAAGCCAGTTGGACGTCAGTGTCATGGCCAGGTAAAGCGCCCCTGCCGCGGCATAGAACAGGAAGTGAGCCCGGGTGCTGGCAGCTGCCTGTTGAATGGTGAAGAACAGCTCGCTATAGCCGATCACGCTGATTAGCGCGGTGTCCTTGATCAGAATCAGCCACAGGTTGGACATGCCGGGCAGGGCATTAGGCAGCATGGCCGGCAGGGTGACTCGGCGAAAGCGTGCCCAGGGGGAGAAGCCAAAGGCATCGGCGGCCTCAAGCTGACCGCGGGGTATGGCGCTGATGGCTCCGCGAAAGACCTCGGTCATGTAAGCGCCTTGAACGAAGGCCAGCACGCCCACGGCGGTCACGAAGCCGTTGATGGCGACCTGGCCGGAGAGTCCCAGCGCATGAGCCGCGGCGGTCAATGCCTGGGAGCCGGCGTAGTACAGCAGAATGATCAGCAACAGCTCCGGCACTGCTCTGACGCCGGTGGAATAGCCTGCGCCGATGCCGCGCAGCCAGGCTTGCCGGGAGAGCCGGCAGGCGGCGCCGACAAGGCCGAGCAGGACGCCTATGGCATAGGCCAACAGCGCAATCTCCAGGGTGGTGAGGGCTCCTTCAAGGATCGGACCCGCCCAATCGACGAGGCCCTCCTGGGAGGCGATAGACATGAAAAGACTCCTTGGCGTGGCCAGTTTTACAGCCTTGCAGCGGTCCCTGCGTCGCAGCAGGGACCGCCCGGGCCATTGACGTCAGCTGACGCAGACGTCGGTGCCGAAGTACTTCTCGGACAGCTCGGTGCAGGTACCGTCCTGATTGACCTGCTCAATGGCGGTGTTGACGGCCTCAGTAAGGGCATCGTCCTGCTGGCGCAGCCCGATGCCGACGCCTTCGCCGTAGGCCGCATGGTGAGGCGCCGTTGCCTTGATCTCGAAGTCGCCAGCTTCATCACGCTCGGTCAGTTCCACCATGGCGATCTCGTCGGCCAGAATGACGTCCAGGCGACCTGACAGCAGATCCCGGTTCACCTGTTCCGCCTGGTCGTACAGGCGGATGTCGACGCCGGTGTCCCTTAGCGCCCGACGGGCATAGGTGGCGTTAGTGGTGGCGCTCTGTACGCCCAGGACCAGACCATCGAGGCCCTCGGGGGGATCCAGCTCCAGCGAGCGGGCGGCGACATAGGCGCCAGGGGTGTAGTAGTACGGGTCGCTGAAATCGATGACCTGAAGACGTTTGTCGGTGATCGACATGGAGTTCATGATCATGTCGATACGGCCTGACTTGAGCGAGGGAATGATGCCGCTCCAGCCGGTCGGGGTGATCTCGCATTCCCGAGCCATCTGTTCGCAGATCGCTGCGGCCAGCTCTATCTCGAAACCGGTCCAGTCACCGTCTGAGGAGGTGTAGGTAAAAGGCGGGTAAGGTTCTGCCGAGATGCCGATCTTGAGGGGCTCGCCCGCGGACGGGTTGTCCGTCTGGTCGGTCGCATGGGCGCTGCCGATGGCAGCGGCACCGAGGGTCGTGGCCAGCGCGACACCCAGGCCAAGGCGGCGTGCGAGATCGACTGACGGGCGCAGGGAAGGGAAGACGGTCATGGAAACTCCTGGTTGTTGTGGGACGGGCAGTCAGGCGGCAGGGGCGATGAAGCGCCGGCAGCGTTCGTTGTCGCTATGTTCGAAGATGCGCTCGGGAGAGCCGGCAGCGCCGACCACTCCGCGGTCGAGAAACACGATCTGGTCGGACACGTCGCGGGCGAATGCCATTTCATGGGTGACCATCAGCATGGTGCGCCCTTCATCGGCCAGCCCGCGGATGACGCCGAGCACTTCATTGACCCGCTCTGGGTCGAGCGCCGAGGTGGGTTCATCGAACAGCAGGATCTGTGGCTCCATGGCCAGTGCGCGGGCAATCGCCACACGCTGCTGCTGTCCGCCGGACAGAAAGGCGGGATAGGCGTCCGCACGTTCGGCCATGCCGACACGCTCGAGATAGTGCATTGCCTGGGCGTTGGCCTTGCGTCGACTGACCCCCTTGACCCGCACGGGCGGCTCGCTGACGTTGCCCAGCACGGTCATGTGAGGCCACAGGTTGAACTGCTGAAAGACCATCGCCACCTTGGCGCGCAGGCGCTGCAGCTGGTGGCGGCTGAGGGGCATGTCGGTGTGGCCGCTGCGGGGACCTTGTGCGGTGAAGCGCATAGACTCGTCGGCGATGGTCAACTGACCCTGCTGCGGGCGTTCCAGCAGGTTCATGCACCTGAGCAGGGTGCTCTTGCCGGAGCCGCTGGCGCCGATAATGGTGGTCACAGTGCCTTCGGCGACGGATAGGGACACGTCGCGCAGCACGTCAACGTCGCCATAGCGCTTGACCAGATGCCGGGCCTCGACCACGGCGGAAGATGGCGGGGTATCGGTACAGTCTGAGGAAGATGGCGTCATAGGCGGCTCATGGGTGGGTGGCAAGACAGGCGTCGGCGAACTCACGAAGCCGTTGCGCGGCATCGGCCAGGGTGTCGGCCTGGTGGGTGAGACCCAGCCGAATGAAGCCAGCGGCCGAGGGGCCGAAGGCCTCGCCAGACAGCACCGAGATGCCGCATTGATCCAGCAGGCGATCAGCGAACTGTGCCGATGACAGGCCGGTGGCGCGAATGTCGACCATCACGAACATCCCGGCGTCGGGGCATACGGCTTTGGCGGCCTGACTGCCCGCCAGAGCGGCACACACGCTGTCGCGCCGAGCTTGGTAGGCGGTGTGCATGGTCGCCAGATCGTCGCCAAGCTGACCCTGCTCGTCCGCGAGAGCGGTGATGGCGGCGTCCTGAACGAAATCCGGGCAGCCGTACAACATGCACAGGGCCAGATGGCTGAGGTGCTCGATCAGCATCGGCGGGGCGATCACCCAGCCGAGTCGCCATCCGGTCATGGCATGAGACTTGGACAGACTCGAGATCACCACGCTGCGCTCGGCCATCTCCGGCAGCGCCAGCGGGCAGGTATGGGTGCCATCGAACATCAGCTCCGCGTAGACCTCGTCGGAGATCAACCACAGATCGTGCTGCTGACAGAGTGCCGCCACCTGCTCCCATTGTTCGCGGGTCAGCGACTGTCCCGTGGGATTGTGGGGACTATTGATCAGGATCGCCTTGGTGCGGTGGGTGATGGCCGCCGCCACATCATCCACATTCAGCCGAAAGCCCTGGTCCGCCTGCAGTGACACACGGGAGAGTGTGGCGCCGGTGGCCTGGATCACCGCTTCGTAGGTGACGTAGCTGGGTTCGGGCACGATGACCTCATCACCAGGATCGAGGAGGCATTGGGCCGCTGCATACAGGCCGCATTGGGCCCCTGCCATCACGATCAGGCGATCCGGCGTCAACTCGACGTGGCCAAGACGCTGGCTGCGACGGTAGTGGGAGACGATGGCTTCACGCAGCGCCAGCTTACCCTTTACGTCGGCGTAGTGGGTGGCGCCCTGGTCCAGGCTGTGCTTGGCGGCCTCGACGATACTGCGCGGCGTGGTAAAGTCGGGGTCGCCCACCGACAGTACCGTGATGTCCTCGCCATTGGCCTGGCGCGCCAAGGCTCGACTGTGGATATCCCAGGCGGCGGCGCCTTCGCCGGCGATTCGCTGGGTGAGACGGGAGACGCGAGTCATGGGCTGTCCTCGAGCGCGGGAGCATGTAGGCCCAGGCGACGCAGCTCGGCGCGCCAGGCGAGATCGGTGCCTTGTGGGCTGGCGGCCCAGGCGTCGTACTGTCGGGCGACCTTGTCGCACAGGGCATGCGAGGCGCTGACCAGGGGCCGCCCGGTGGACTGAGCGGCCAGCTGTGCCTGGCAGGATCGTTCCAGGTCGCGCATACGCAGGAAGGCATCGCCGACGCTGGTGCCAACCACCAGCACACCGTGCTGGCGCAGGATCATGCTCATATGTGGGCCGAGGTCGTCCACCAGGCGCTGGCGCTCGTCCAGATCCAGCGCGATACCCTCGTAGTCGTGGTAGCCGATGCGCTGATAGAACTGCATGGCCCATTGGTTAAGCGGCAGGAGACCCTCTTCGAGGCAGGAGACGGCCACGCCCGCGACGGTATGAGCATGCAGCACGCACAATGCGTCGCTGCGGGCTCCATGGATGGCGCTGTGTATCGTGAAACCCGCGGGGTTGATGCCAAGCCCGGTGGGGTCATCGAGCACATTGCCTCGCTCGTCCACGCTGATCAGGCTGTCGGCGGTGACTTCTTCGAAACGCAGGCCGAACGGGTTGAGCAGAAACCTGTTGGCGTCAACCCGTACCGAGATATGGGTGGAGATACCGTCGTCCATGCCATCCAGCGCCATCAGTCGATAGGCGGCCGCCAGATCCTGGCGCAGCTGTTGCTGTCGATGGTCCATCAGCGCGTGTCCTTGAAGCTTGCCAGGGCCTCGCCGCCGTCGCGGCTGGTGACGCCGTCAAGAAAGGCGGACACCTTTTCCGGGTGCGAGGCGAGCCATTCGCTGGCGACCTGCTCAAGGTCTTGCTGCTCCAGGCTATACGCCTTGATGAAGTCGCTTTGCTCCTGGGCGCTGAACACCACCTGATCGAGCAGTCGCGTGAGATTGGGGTTAGCCTCGGCGAACTCCTTGGCGACGACGGTCTTGACATCACTGCTGCCGTTGTCGGGCCCAAACACGTTTTCACTGTCGTCCAGGATGCGCACATCGTATTCGGGAATCATCCAGTGCGGGGTCCAACCGTAGAAGGCGATCCAGCGTCCCTCGTCCACCGCCGCCTTGACCTCACTCAGCATGCCCGGCGTGGAGGAAGACATGACCTCCCAGTCGCCAAGACCATGGGTATTGGCTTTAACGGCGGCGTCGATGAAATCGGTGACGGTAGAGCCGCTTTCGATGGAATAGAAGGTGCGCTCAAAGCGCTCGGCGTTGGCGGCGTCCCCGAGCTGAGCGGCGTCGGTGATGCCGGCGTCCGCCACGTAGCCAGGCACCGCAAAGCCCATGCGAGCACCGGTGACATTGTTGCCGAGGTCGATGATGGCGTTCGCTTGCATGGCAGCGTCATAGCTTTCCTGCTGGGCCGGCAGCCAGCCTGCCAGAAAGGCATCACTGTCACCGCTGGTCAGGGTCTTGTAGCCCACCGTGGAACTGACCTCCAGGCGCTCGACCTGGTAGCCGAGGGGTTCGGCAAGCTGGGCCAGGATCTCGCTCTTGACGGTGACCCCAGGCCAGGGCGGGACCACCAGGCGAAGACGCTCGTCCCGATCTTCCGCCAGGGCGATAGAGGAGGTGGACAGGGTCGCGACCAGCAGCGCTCCGGCCAGCCACGGCGGCAGTGAGCCGGCAGGGATTCCGGGGCGACGCGTCGGCAGCAGCAGGGATGTCGTGTGGTGGGTTCGGGTCACGGGGAACTCCTTCGTTATTATCAGGGTTTGCTGTCCCGGCCAGCTCAGGGCTGGCTAGGCGCTGATCGTCTCTGTAGCGGGGCCGTTGTCGCCGCCTTGACATGTGTCTACAGCGCGCCGCGGCCGGCACGCCAAGGGTTTTCCTCTGTCTCCTCGACACGTCTCCTCAACAGCCGGTGGCAGGCTGCTCCAGTGATGCTTGCCAGGCAAGGGCGTCGACCTCGATGACCAGCGGCGAGGCGGCCTGGTCCAGTGTTGTCAGGGCCTGTCGTAGCGCCTCTGGTGCGTTGACGCTGATATATCGGCAGGCGAAGGCATCACATAGGGGAGCGAAGGACGGCGGCTGCAGGTTGACGCCGATGTGAGCGACGCCATCAGCACTCATGTAGCGCCGGATTTCGTCGTAACCGTCATTGTTCCAGATGATCAGCACCAGGGGCTGGACCTTGTCGGAGGCATCGGGAGCTTGAGCAAGATCGCGCGCGGTGGCGAGTTCGCCGAGCACGAATTGCAGACCACCGTCGCCCACCAGGGCAACGACGGGAAGTTGAGGCTTGGCCAGGGCGGCCCCCAGCGCGGCGGGTAGACCATAGCCCAAGGTGCCGAACCCGGTGGCGGCATTGAACCAGCGGCGAGGCGCCGAGCGTCGAGCGATGACGTTGCCGGCGTACACGGGCCCCGTGGAGTCACCGACGATGATGGCCTCGGGCAAGGCGTCATCGAGGATATCGAACAGGGGCAGATAGGGCTTCAGCTCCGGGTCTTCGTACAGCGCCAGGTCACGACGAACCGCGCGGCAGCGCTCGGCACCCGCGCGGCGCTCGGCAGCCGTACGTAACTGCTCAGCGCACTCGGAGCGTGACGGACGACCAGGCGCCGCTGATTCGCTCAGAGCGCCGAGCAGCGCGTCTGCGGCGAGACCGACGTCGGCGACCATCGCCAGCTCCGCGGAGCGGTTACGGGCAAGCTGCTCGACGTCCAGGTCAACACGAATCACGCGGCCCTGAAGGGCGAAGCCATCGTTGAAGACCAGGTCGTAATCGGTTTCGCCAAGCTCGGTACCCAGGGCAAGCACGACATCGGCGTCACGCGCCAGATGGCGTACCGGTGCCAGGCTGGCGGTGGTGCCAAGATCCAGGGGGTGATGACTGCCGAGCACACCACGTGCATTGACCGTGGTCAGCACGGGAGCATCCAGGCGCTCGACCAGGGCCTTGACGGACGCTGCGGCGGAGCAGGCACCACCACCCACCAGGACCAGCGGCCGTTGGGCTTGATCAAGCCAGCGGGCGGCCTCATGCACGGCCTGCGGAGCCGGCGCCGGCGGGAAGACACGGATCGGCCGGCCTGGCGCGCGGCTCACTGGCGCATCAAACAGGTCGATGGGAATCTCGATGTGAACGGGCCCGGGCCGGGCACCCTGGAAGATGGCGAAGGCCCGCGCCAGTACTTCCGGAAGGGCCTCAGGGTCGAGCAGGGTATGACTGAAGCGCGCGACACCGGCAAGCGTCGCGCTCTGCTGAGGCATCTCGTGCAGTCGGCCCTGGCCCCGGCCCAGGGTTGCCACGCGATTGACGCTGGATATCACCAGCATCGGCACCGAGTCGGCCAGGGCCTGGCCCATGGCAGTGGCGATATTGGTCATGCCAGGGCCGGTAATGATAAAGCAAGCCGCGGGCTTGCCGCTGGCTCTGGCGTAGCCATCGGCCATGAAGCCTGCCCCTTGCTCATGGCGGGGTGTGACATGGCGCAGGCCGGCCCCCTCGAGACCTCGGTATAGCTCGACGGTGTGCACGCCGGGAATGCCGAACACGGTATCGACGCCATAGTCTTCCAGCAGCGTGATCAGGGTCTGGGCGCAGGTCCTCATGCGCGCTCCTGTGGATCATCCACGACGTCAGGCAGGCCGCCAAAGGGGGGGCGTTGCATGACCCGCTGAATCATCGGCAGAAACGCTGACAAGGGCAGGGTGTCATAGTCGGGATCGAAGCTGGTCTGATCCCACTCATCGCAGAACCTGACGGTGCGAGCGTAGGCTGGGTGGTCGCGATAGGCCTCACGGGCGTGTCGGTCCTGGCCAAAGAAATGGCGGTAGTGGTAGCCCTGAAACAGCTCATGATGCCGAATCATCCACACGTTGAGGGGATCGACGAAGGGTTCAAGGATCGCAGCCGCAATCTCGGCGTGGTTGGCCGGGGCCAGGTCGTCGCCGATATCGTGAAGCAGCGCACACACGACCATCTCTTCATCGGCACCGTCGCGCAGGGCGCGGGTGGCGGTCTGCAGGCAGTGTTCGTAGCGATCTACCGGATAGCCGTGGGTATCGCCCTTCAGTCGCGCCAGATGATCGAGCACGCGGCGGCAGGCGTCATCCTGGTAGGCGCGGAAATGCTGGTCGATCAGCCGCCACTCGGCGGCAGTGCTCTCATCGAAGCGGGCAAACGTGGCTTGCTCTGTTTGCTTGGCTTGCTCTGCTTGCTTGGCTTGGCTGGAGAGGGTGCTGTCGGTCGCTGTCATGAGGTGACTCCTGCGAGGTGACGGCTCAACACCAGGCGGCGGCTGGCGGTGCTGTCCCGATCGACGTAGCCCTGGCGCAGATGGCGCACGCCACCGTCAAGGGTGAACGAGGTGCGGCCATGCAACAGGCGGTAGTTGTCCATGATCAGCATCTCGCCTGGCGACAGCTTAAGGCGCAGGGTAAGCGCCTCGCTGCGGATCAGATCGTAGAAGGCCTTGCGCGCGGCGTAGTAGCGTCGCAACTCCTGGCTCTCCATGGCATCGACCCGTTCGGTGCGATTGGAGTAGCGCACTCTGACCACCTCGCCGTGGGGGTCACATTCGATCAGCGGCCCGCGGCTTTCCAGGTGGGTGGCGTCGTCCTGATAGCGAAAGCGGGGGCTTACCCGGGTGAGGCAGTCGAAGGCCTCGGGGTCTTGCTGTCGCAGACGGCGTGCCGCCTCGAAACCGTCTACCAGCGTGCTGTCGCCTCCCTCGGCGGCGTTGGTCAGACAGTGCAGCCAGATGTAGCCGGGAATCGGGTCACGATAGGGATTGTCGGTGTGTGGCTCGAGTCCGCGTTGGGTCATGGTCAGGTCATAGGCATTGGCCACCGACTTGACGTCGGCAATGCCGCCCCAGTTGGTGCGCCGCAGAGGGCCGATGCGATCGATCAACGGCTGCATGGCTTCGGTGTCGTCCGGTAGCCCTGACACGTGAACAAAGCCGAAGCGCTCCAGCTTGAGCAGCAGGGTCAGCAGCGCCGCGTCGCTGGTGAGCGCCTCGCTGAAGTCGACGCTGGAGGGGACCTCGAGAGCAGCATCCCACAGCTCGCGGGGCGGTGTGTCTGCGCTGCCAGTGCTGGCTGACCTGGCCAGCTCCGCAAGAGGGAAGCGCCCCTGCTGACCGTCGGAGAACGCCAGTGCCAGTTCGCCTTTCTCAGCGCTGGCAGCGGTCAGCGCCAGGTCCAGGGGCAGCTCGGCGGCCTCGATCAGCCGCTGACCGGTCTGGGGGTCGAGCGTATCCGCCTGTGGCAGGCGCTCGCGTAGCCATAGCGCATCGAGATGAAGCTGGCCGTTGGACAGGAACAGCTGTAGCTGGCGTCCATTGTCGGCAAGGGCAGGGGGCGTCTGCAGGATCATGGAAAACCGTCTCCGAGGGCCGTCGAACGTGCCGAGTCAGCGCCATCGAAGGGCCTGGCTCAGCGGTTTGTTCAGATTTTTCCTTAGGTTACTGTGCGGGTTCGGTTATTATTTGATGAAATTCGCCATCTTGTTGATCAAATTCGCCCCATGACGTCCACCGACTGGCCTTCCAGCCATCCCTATCCCCGGCCTGACTCACCCCCGCTGCTCAGCCCTGCTCAGGCCGAGCACACGCTGGACGTGTGGCTGGTGCCCAAGTTCTCGATGTTGACGCTGGTGTGCCTGCTTGAGCCGCTGCGAGTGGCCAATCGGTTTGGCCGGGATCTGTTTGCCTGGCGGCTGTTGTCCAGCGATGGCGAGCCGGTCATGGCCAGCAATGGCGTGCGCATTGATGTGGACGGGCGCCTGGCTGAGGTCACCGAGGCGGACTGGTATCAGGGCATCGCCTCCAGCGGCCGCCTGATGGTGGTGTCGTCCTATGAGCCTGAAGCGATGGTGACCGTGGATGACCTGCTATTGCTGAAACGCCTGTCGGCCTATGGGGTGTGGTTGGGTGGGCTGGATACGGCGCCCTTCATTCTGGCACGAGCGGGGGTCATGGAGGGCTATCCGGTGGCGCTGCACTGGGAGAGTGTGCCGGCATTTCGTGAGGAGTTTCCTGGGCTGGAGGTGCGCCCCGACAGCTATGTGTGGGAGGGGGCAAGACTGACCGGATCCGGAGGCTCAGCCAGTATCGACATGATGCTGGAGTGGGTGACGACCCTTTACGGTCCTGCATTGGCAGAGGCGGTTGGAAGACAGATTATGCACTCCCGCCCCCAGGGCGACGGCCATGCAGCAGGTCACATCGATCCCGTCGACAACCCCGCTGTGGGCGGCGGATTGCCGCGCCCGGTGTTGAAGGCCCTGGCGGTGATGGAAGCCAATCTGACCCAGGCGTTGTCGATTCCCGACGTGTGTCGGCTGGCAGGCCTGTCCCAGCGGCAGCTGACCCGCCGGTTCATGGCAGAGTTTGGCGAAACTCCCAAGCAGTGCTACCTCAATATGCGTCTGGATCAGGCTCAGCGGATGCTCGCGGACAGCCGCATGACCGTTACGGCGGCAGCCGTCGCCGTGGGCTTTACGCATCTGGCGCACTTCTCACGGGCCTACCGTCGGCGTTTTGGGGAAGCGCCCAGTGTGACCGCCCGGCGTGGCTTGGGACCGGGCGGCAGGCAGGACAGCTAGGCGCTTGCTAAAGGGCGTCAGGCGTCGCTGAGGCTGCGCTCTCGTTGACGACGCTGGAGCATACGATAACGGGAGCGGACCTCATCACGTTCGAGGTAGCAGCCCTGTAGCCAGCGATGCCCGGAGTCGCCCTCGAAGGCGTCGCGGGCGTGCAACAGACGCCGGTTGTCGAAGATCACCAGGTCTCCCGGTGCATAGGTAAAGCGCAGCGCGAAGCGGGACTGACGCAATAGCTCCTGCAGCGCCATCAGGGCGCGATAGGCCTCTTCGACCAGGTCGAAGTCCGTCATCAGCGGCCCTCGCAGGAAGTCGGCAATGCGCACTTCGCTGAGCTGGCCCTGATCATCCAGCACGATCATCGGCGAATGCCAGACATAGTCCGTGGTCTTGGCGGTGTTGGCGTAGCGCCAATGTACCTGGGTCAGGGTGGAGAAAGCCTCAGGGTCTTCCTGGCGCAGGGCGTCCGCCACCGCAAAGCCATCGAGCATGACCGCCTGTCCACCGGCGACGCTGTTTTCGAGGCAGTGCAGGCACTGCAGGCCAGGATGGTATTCCCGCGTGGGCAGATCCACGTGGGGAGGAAGCGCAATCGAGGTATAAGCGTTGGAGTCAGGGTCAGGCTTGGCGCGCACGTCGAACAGGGTGCCGAAGTTGGTGGCTCTTACCGGGCCGATACGCTCGGCAACGCTGGCCAGTGTCCCAGGCTCCGTGGGCAGGCCTCGCAGGCGCACCAGGCCCTTGCGCAGCAGTGACTCCAGTGCCGGCTCCAGCGTCGAGGCTTCTTCCGGGCTATCGATGGCGGTGGTGGTGAAGGTGCTGGCGTCCAAGGTGTCAGGCGCCGCGTCCGCTCCTCCCAGCCAGGTCTCCACGGCGACCAGTGGAGCCAGTGGATCCTTGCAGTTGTCATAGTCGTGGGCGCGCAGCCAGCCCGGATGAAAGCGCAGTGTGCGCTGTTCAGGACTCATGATCAGTTCCACGGCTCCGCTGTCATCGAGCCGCGCAGCCGCTATCTGCGGCCAAGCCTCCAGGCACGACAGGTCGAGAATGCGCTCTCGTGTGGCGGGATTGATGGTGCTGTCATCGGCGGCATTTTCTCTCAGCCAGATACTGTGGTATCGGCTGACGCGGCCATCCTGCCAGGTCACGGTCAGTACCCGAGAGTCGTT
Source organism: Halomonas sp. DP8Y7-1 (assembly GCF_019801685.1). Lineage (NCBI taxonomy): Bacteria > Pseudomonadati > Pseudomonadota > Gammaproteobacteria > Oceanospirillales > Halomonadaceae > Halomonas > Halomonas sp. DP8Y7-1. Next base: position 54,435 of record NZ_JAHVIN010000006.1, read on the forward strand.
TGTCACCTCGGCGATGGCCACCTCTACCGGCCAGCTGTCGTAGTCGGGCGTCGGTGGCAGCGCCGACGGCGGTGTGGCGGCGGAGGATGCGGTGGTGGAAACAGAGGAAGTAGAGGAGTTAGCGGACGGTCGAGACGTCTGCGCGTGCATGGAGCCTCCTTGAGCTAGCCTGGACGAGTCGTCGGAAAGCGACGTGTGGGTGACGCACCCCAGCGGGCAGGCATTCAGCCCCCAGCAGTGGGTCACGACGATGGCCACAGCATGGCGCCGGTGGGGCTGAGGCATCGTGCAGAAGACGACAATTATCGTGCAGAATCCGACATCGGAGGGGTGGGCTGACGTCGCAAGGCGCTAGGCGAGGCACCGTGGTGTTGGCGAAAGGCGCGGGTGAAGCTCGAAGCTGAGGCAAAGCCGCTGGCCAGCGCGATATCCATGACACTGTGTCGGGTACTGGTGACCAGTTGATGGGCGAGGCTCAGGCGCCGCTCCAGGTACAGCTGCCCTGGGGTGCGGGACAGATGCTGCTGGCACTCCCGCTCCAGCTGGCGCTCCGATAGTCCGATGGCGGAAGCCAGCTGGGGAATGGATAGGGGGGATTCCAGGTGGGCATCCATGATCCCGATAAGGGTGGCCAGGCGTTGTGGCAGTCGCTCCTGGTAGCGGACGTCACGCTGTCGGCTGGCCGGCAGCCGCCGATGGTCATGCACCAGCTGCTCCTTGACGCGGCGGGTCAAGGCGTCGCCGTGGCGGCGTCGAATGGTGTCCAGTGCCAGGTCGATGGAGGCGCTGGCCCCAGCCCCGAAAAAGCCGCTGGGTGTCACTTCGTAAAGCGACTCCACCGCTTCTAAATGGGGGTGCTGGCGCCTGAATTCGGGCAGGCTCTCCCAGTGCAAGGTGACGGTGTCGTCGATCAGTCCGGCGGACGCAAGGCAGAAAGCCCCCGTATCCAGCGCCCCCAGGCAGGTGCGCTGCTCGCGACGTTCCGTCAGCCAGGTGATCAGGCTGTCATCGACGGCGGCCATGGGTTCAAAGCTGGCGCAGACGGCAAGGCTGGGCAGCCATGGGGTGTCCTCTAGCGCGTGCTCGACAGCCAGGGGAATGCCGTTGCTGGCATGGACCGGCAGCCCATCCCTGCTGATCAGGTGCCAGCGATATAGCGTCTCACCAGACAGTCGGTTGGCAATGCGCAGAGGATCGATGGCGGAGAACAGCGCCACCATGGAAAAACGAGGCAACAGCAAAAAGCCGATGGCTTCCGGACTCGGTCCCTGGTAGGTCAGGCGCACGACGGCTTCCTCCGCATCGCCTGGGCCTGGGCATGAGCCTGATGCCGACGGGGCGACGAGTCGTGAGAATGGGAGTGGAGCATGGCGCGCCGCCAGGGCCTCTCGATAGGATGGCGTAAAAGCATGACAGCGCAGACGACCCGGCTCAAGCCCGGCCCTCGCCTTGGGGCTGCGCGCTATGCTGGGGCTTGTACGTAAAGTGTCTGCGCTTGGTGATACGGTGTTAAACATCGGCTGGTACGCCAGCCCGGTTAACATGCTCCGTTACACCTCGTAAACTGCGCTTTCTCACCGATTTTTGCCTTGTCTAACCTTCGCTCGTCGACGTTTCGGACAACGCCTAGGCTTGGCGATCGGTCGCACACAGTAGAAAGCGTAAAGGAAGGTAGCCATGCAGACTTGGCCAGGCCAGGGGCAGATCCACATGGAGGCTAGCGATCAGCCCCATGGGCGGGGCAAGGACGGCCACCCTGACGAGGGCCAGGGGCATCATCCTCGCGCTGACACCACCGCTGATACCACCACTGATGGCTCAGGCGACAACGAGCCCATGTTCTCGGCATCGACCACCAGCGAACGCATGGGTTTTCTGTTATTGCCCCAGTTTTCGATGATGGCGTTCTTCTCGGCGGTAGAGCCCTTGCGCATCGCTAACCGGATTGCCGGTCGTCCGCTCTACGAGTGGACGGTGATTGGGCTATCTGGTGATCCTGTCACCGCCAGCAATGGCATGACGCTGATGGTGGACCATGCTATCGACCAGGTGCGCCATTTGCCGTCGTTGGCGGTGTGCAGCGGGTTTGATCCCGAGCAGTGGATCGGTCGTGGTCTGAGTGCCTGGCTCAACCGCCTGGACCAAGGGGGCTGTCGTATCGGGGCCCTCGACACCGGTGCGGTGGTGCTGGCCGAGGCCGGGTTGCTGGCCGGGGAGACCGTCACGCTGCATTGGGAGACGCTACCGGCCTTCAACGAGCGTTATCCCACCATTCGCACCTGCGATGAGCTCTTCCTGCTCGGCCAACGACGTTTTTTCTGTGCTGGTGGGGCTGCTGCCATGGACATGACCCTGGAGATGATCGCCAGGCAGCATGGGATGGCGCTGGCGGTAGACGTGTCGGAGCAGCTGATTCACGACCGTTTGCGGTCCCGTACCGACCAGCAGCGCATGAGCCTGGTGCGTCGACTGGGGACCCACCAGCCACGCTTGATCGATGCCGTGTCACTGATGGAGAGTCATCTAGAGGCACCCCTTGAGCTTGCCGAGATTGCGCGGCGCAGTCAGATCTCGTTGCGTCAGCTGCAGCGCCTGTTCGCCGACGAGTTAGGGGAGTCGCCCACCGGCTACTATCTGGGACTGCGGCTGAACCGTGCCGCGTCACTGCTCAAGGACACCGATCTGGACGTGCTCGCCATCGGGCTAAGCTGCGGCTTTGGCTCCGCCTCGAGTTTCAGCCGTGCCTTTCGGCGCCACTATGGTTGTTCACCCCTGAGCTATCGACGCCAGGACGAGAGCAGCTGACGCCAGTGGATGGGGCATAGCCCTGGTGCAGGGGATCAGATGTCGGCCCACATGCGCAGCAGGTTGGCCAGGCTCTTGGAAATGGCGTCAAAGTCAGCGGTCTTGCCATCGCGTTCAAATATCTGGCGCCGGGTGGTGTCCAGGTCAAACAAGATCTCCCGTTGTTCCGGCTGACGCACCTGGCTTTGCAGCCATCCCACCGCGGCCAGTCGCTCACCCCGGGTCACAGGGTCCACCCGGTGCAGGGTCGACGACGGATAGAGGATCATGGAGCCCGCCGGTAACTTGTAGCGCTGCTCACCCTGGGGGGTGTCCATGATCAACTCACCCCCATCGTAGTGGGCTGGCTCCTCCAGAAAGAGGGTGAAGGACAGGTCGGTACGCATGGGCCCCTGGGGCGTGGGCATGACCGCATCATCGACATGGTTGCCGTAGGTCATGCCCTGCTGATAACGACTGAACATCACCGGCTTCATGCGTCGGGGCCTGGCGGCGATCTGAAACAGCGTGTGGTTGGCCAACGTCTTCATGACATCGTCGCGCAGGCTGGCGATGGCAGGGTCCTGGCCGCTCGCCTGCTGATTCTGTTTCACCGTGCGTGCGTGCCAGCCCGCTGTTTCCTTGCCGTCGCGGAAACGGGCTTCGCCCAGGGTCTGGCGAATGCGTGCCAGCAGCTCGTTGGAGAGCACTTGGTCGATACATAGAATCATCGTTGCCCCTCGCAAATGGTGAATTGTACCCTAGTGTTAATCATTTGCATTACACTTGGTCACATGTCGCGTCCAGGATCGTCATGGACCATTGGCGGAACCTGCCGCCACCCTTAGCGCGCGTAGCCCCCTAGATGGCAACAGGCGCGTAAAACCGACAGCAGCCACAACGAGGATGTTCATCATGACCCAAGAGACCCGCACCAAACTGTGGATCGGTGTAGGCACCAGCCTTTTGCTCGGAACCGGCGCCGCCTGGGCCGATCATCATGGCGACGAGGAAATGACGCAAGACGGCGTTGTGCACGAAGCGGGGCAAGCTGGCCACGGCGGCGAAGGTGGTGAAGGCGGAGAGCACGGCCACGGCGGCGAAGGTGGTGAAGGCGGAGAGCACGGCCACGGCGGTGAAGGTGGCGAAGGTGGCGAAGGTGGAGAGCACGGCCACGGCGGTGAAGGTGGCGAACACGGCCACGGTGGTGAAGGTGGTGAAGGTGGCGAGCACGGCCACGGCGGCGAAGGTGGCGAAGGTGGCGAACACGGCCACGGTGGCGAAGGTGGTGAAGGCGGAGAACACGGCCACGGTGGTGAAGGTGGTGAAGGTGGCGAGCACGGCCACGGTGGTGAAGGCGGCGAAGGTGGAGAGCACGGCCACGGCGGCGAAGGCGGCGAGCACGGCTCCTTGGCTAGTGACCCCTACGCGGTATTTGCCTATTTAACTGCTACTGCCGGCGGTGAAGGCGGTGAAGGCGGTGAAGGCGGTGAAGGCGGTGAAGGTGGTGAAGGCGGTGAAGGCGGTGAAGGTGGTGAAGGTGGTGAAGGCGGTGAAGGCGGTGAAGGTGGTGAAGGCGGTGAGGGTGGTGAAGGTGGTGAAGGCGGCGAGCATGGCCACGTAGACGCGGCCAATCCTGGTATCTACACCACAGAACTCGCCCTGATGCTGGGGCACCTTCAGGTGGCCAAGGAGCTCTACACCGAAGGCGCAAAGACCGCTTCCTACCCGCATTTCGGTCATCCCTACCATGAGGTCTATCCGGGCATCGCCAAGGCGTTGGAGACCCGCGGAATCGAGGCCTTCGACGAGACCTTGGAAGACTTTTCTGGCCAGGTCCAGCAGGGCGGAGACTGGAGCGAATACGAGGCAGAGTATGAGTCGCTGCGCGCTACCATCGTGGCCGCCATGGGCGACGTGGACGATGAACTCGAGAAGGATGCTGGCTTCCAGGCCAAGGTCCAGCTGGCGCTGTTGCAGACTGCGCTGCACGAGTACGAAGAAGCGGTCGACGACGGTGAGTTCGTCAATGTAGTGGAGTATCAGGATGGCCGTGGATTTGTGCTGACGGCCCGTGAGTCGTTGGAGCGCCACGCCGAGCTGTTTCGCGAAGCAGGCGCTTATGCTGCCCTGGAGGAGGGCTACGAGGGCTTGCTGAAGGCCTGGCCGAGTGCCAAGGCGCCTGCGTCACCGGTTATGAGCGTGGGCGAGCTATCCGCCGCCATGTTCCCGCTCGAGGCTGAGCTGGGCAAGTTCTAATGGCGCTTTGCCGCTAGCGCCTGAGTGAAGGTGTTAGCCAGAGTGCTACAGGGCGCCATGGCACTCGCCATAGGCTGCAGACAGGGCCTGACATCAGGCCCTGTCTGCGTACACGCTGCTCTAACTTGTCACCTGGGCCTTGTAGACTTCGGGTTCCAGGTCCCGGGCTCCTCACGCCGTTCGGCTGATGACGTCAGCGCTTGCTTAGTCGTCGCCCTGAATGGGCAAGGGGGTGTGCTGGCCTCGAAGGCGTAGCAAGAAGGCCGCTACCAGCGCAAAGATGCCAAAGGCCACCGGAATGGCCGCGACGGAAATCAGGGTCAGGATGACCTTGAAGATGTCACCTTCCAGCCAGTTGATCACGATCGCCAGCAATGACATGGCCACGATCCAGAACGCTCTGGAGCGTTTGACGGTCAGCATTTCGCAGACCAGGCCAGCGGAATCCGCGCTGGTGACGAAGAACAGCAGGATGTTCAGGGCCAGAATGGCCGAAAGAATGCCATGGCTATCCAGGGTGGCCATCAGCGCAAAGACGTCCTCTGAGCCTGTTGCCAATCCGCCGAGGCCGAAGGTCGTAAACCACAGACACGAGAATAGGCTCGGCACCAGCATGACGCCTAGCACGAGTTGGCGGAGCGTACGCCCCTTGGAGATGCGGGCGATAAACACCCCGGTGAAGATGAACCAACCGTACCAGGCAGCCTCGAAGGCATATAGCCAATCCGCGAGCCAGGCCTTGCGCTCAGGATCTCCCAGGCCAATATCGGTCGCCATCAGCGGATATTTCACCAGGTATTCCGGCAACAGGCGCGCCAGGGTCGAAACGATGTCCCAGGGGGATGTCAGCAGTAACACGCTGGTCAACAGTATCAGCGCGAATAACGTGTTGTAGTTGCTTAGCCATTTGATGCCCCGCTTGAGCCCCGAGGCACTCGAGGCGATGGCAAAGATGGCCAGCACACTGATGATCAAGGTTGGACTGGCCTGGATGCCAAAGAACTGCTCCAGGCTTTGCTTGAGGGGATCGGTGGCATAGGAGAACGTCAGCGAAAGCCCGATCACGGTGGAAACGACCAGGCTCACCAGGTTCAACTTGCTGAGGAAACCGCCTCCCAGCAAGGTCTCGGCAGGTTTCTCGATCCTCAGGTTGTACATGCAGTGGGCAAAGATGACGCCGATGGCAAGATAGCCTGCCCAGGCCAGTAGCCCCCAGTGATTGAACGCATATAGCAGTGCTTGATCCGAACTGTTCCCGGCCTCGACGTGATAGCGAGGCTCCAGCACTCCCCAGGTGACCAATCCAATACCCATGCCGGTGGCGAAAAGCATGCCTAGCCAGGCGAGCGTCGAAAATTCAGGCGGCTCATCACCGAATTTCAAGCGGCCCAGTGGGGTAAACATCAGGACGACAAACACGATGGAGGCAATAAAGGCCGGGTAGGTGAAGATGAAGCCCAGGTTACCGATGACATTGACCTTGATGACATCAAGGATGGTCTGAAAGCTACCTGGGGCGATGGCAGCAAAGGCAATAAGCGTAATGACGGTGACCACGGTGGCCACCAATGTGGACATGTTCTGTTTCATTGGTGTCTCGTTGTCTTATTGAAAAAGGAGGGACGGCGATCGATCGGTGGGAACCTCGCTGGAGTGGAGTGATAACGTCGTGATTGTGCTGCTTCTAACCCGATAAATGCTTATGAATCAGAGGGGTAGAGAGGCACTTCAACGCAAAGAATAGTCTAGGTGTCGCTTGCCGAGGTGACACGCGAGAGCACGACAGAACCCACGCCAGGTGATCGACATCGGTGCAAGCTGCGCATGGGCGTGAAGCGCCCCGTGAAACATCCCCTCTGCCGTATGCAGGCCAACCTGCCGCCGCTGCTGACGCCATTGGTCCAGCGTCGCCAGTATCGCTGGGGTCAGGGGGTCGTGTTCCACGACCAGGCATTCCACTGTGCTGCTGACCGGGGGAGCGTCGCCCACGCGGGCAGCGTCGGAGGCAATCATCGCCCATGCGGCCTGGGCGTCCCGACGACTCAGCAAGGGCGCATCGGGTCCAAGAGATGTCTCGGACATGTCACCGAGAAGCGGATAGATCATGCCGAGCGGATGCGGGTCCTTGGCGGCACGAGCCACGTCCAGCACCAGGCGACCTCCTGCGCTGTCCCCCACCATGGCACAGGGCTGAAGCCAGCGGCGCACCCGATCGACGTCGTCGAGCTGGTCGCTGTAGCGTGTCTCGGGCATAAGTCGATACTGCACACTTACCACCTCTCGCCCGAGTGCTTCGGCAAGGCCTGCTGCGACGCCCTGGTGGCTGTCCAGCGAGCCGATGGTGAAGCCGCCACCATGGACGTAGAGCACGGTCTGCTGACCAGTATCGGCGTGGGCGTGGGCGTGGGCGTGGTCGTGGGCGTGAGAAAGAACGCTGTCTCTTCCTTCCACTCTCCCACTCGCTGTCCCTCTCTCCTTCCCTCTCACTCTCCCTGGCCGATATCGGCGCACGGGTACTCCAGCGATCCGCTCGTCGGTAATCCGCATGGTGGTGGGCAACGGCGTGGCGAAACTGGCGCAGAGCCGATCGTAGTCGCCTCTGGCCAGGGCGAGGGGCCTTGATGCCATGGCGTCGAGACCATGTTGGAAGCGCTTGGCAAAGTCGTCGATCGTCATCGCTACATCCGGATCCCGCCCGGCGTCGCCGAGCATTCCTGGTGGATGGCGCCCTGGCCCGAGCTGGTCTGGGCGGGCCTGAGCGGGTCTGGCTGGATATGGCCCGGCCAGGACGCCAAGCCTGTCAGCGTCGGCTGATACCGATCCGCCGTCCCAGCCCCTCGGGCGGGGGGGATGACAGGGGGGGCAATGTCGCCAAGGCATCAGAGAGCGCTGCGGGGAAGGCAGCAGGCTTGCCGCTGGTGGTGTCGATGCCCATCAGCATTTGCTCGCTGGTAGCCAGCAGGTCCACTCCACTGGTGAGTACAAACCACAGGTGCAGGCGCTTGGCATCTTGATCGACGACCTGAACATCGACCTGCAGGTCTTGCCCCTCGTGGGCTTCCTTCAGGTAGCGAAGATGGGTCTCGAGGGTATATAGGGTGTAGCCGAGCCGTTGTCGGCCCTCATCGTCCAGGCCAATGTTCTCCATCAGCCTGTCCACCGCCAGGGAGAATACCCTGGCGTACTCGGCATCGTTCATATGGCCGTTGTAGTCGACCCACTGTGACGCCACCTGGGTGTTGAGCAAGGCCATCAGATACGTCCCTCGAGGCCTTCTGCTTCCGGCCAGTACTTGTTCACCAGGCCCAGCAATTCGACCAGGAAGTCATCGCGACGACGATCCAGCTCGGCCACGCTGCGGCCGGCCGCCTGATGCTCGCAGCCCTCGACCACGCGGTCGATCAGCTCATCGGTAAGCTCGGGCGCTTCCAGCTTGGTCCAGGGAAGCTTCAGCGCGGGTCCGAACTGCTCCAGCATATGGCGCATGCCCTGTTCCCCACCGGCCAGGTGGAAGGTCAGGAAGGTGCCCATCAGCGACCAGCGCAGCCCACAGCCGTAGACCACCGCAGCGTCGATTTCCTCTGTAGTGGCTACGCCATCATTGACCAGGTGCAGTGACTCGCGCCACAGGGCTTCCATCAGACGGTCGGCAATATGCCCTTCGATTTCACGGCGGACTACCAGTGGACGCATGTCCAGCGCCTGATACAGGGCCTGCGCCTGCTGAGTCTGCTCGCTCGCCGTGGCTTGTCCTCCGACCAGCTCGACCAGCGGTAGCAGGTAGACCGGGTTGAAGGGGTGAGCGACGATGATGCGCCCGGGTGACTTGGCACAGTCCTGCTGCAGGTCGGTGGGCTTGAATCCCGACGTCGAGGAGCCCACCAGCACATCGGCAGGAGCCGCGGCGTCGATCTGGGCCAGGATGCTCTGCTTGAGCTCGAGTCTTTCCGGTACGTTCTCCTGGACCAGGTCGGCGCCGTCCACGGCGGCTTCCAGTGAGGAGGCAAAGCGCAGGTGGTCGATGCTGGCGCCGTCGGCCAGACCCAGGCGTTGTAGCGCAGGCCAGGCATTGTCCACAAACGCCCGGGTGCGCGCTTCGGCGGCGGGATCCGGATCAAAAGCGACCACGCTCCAACCGCTGGCCAGGGCGCGGGCGATCCAGCCGTTGCCGATCACACCGGTGCCGATGACAGATAGCTGTTTCATGCCTGCTCTCCCATGATGGTGCCGGTGTGTGGGTTGCGCAGCTTGAGGAAATCTCGAGTTTCCGCCGGTGTCATGACCTTGCCGCCCAGGTGATTGATCAGGCTGCCGGCTTTCTCGACCAGTTGAGCGTTGGAGGCCAGCACGCCCTTTTCGAGGTACAGGTTGTCCTCGAGGCCAACCCGGGCATGGCCACCGAGCATCACCGCTTGAGCGGCCATCGGCATCTGGTGCCGGCCAATGCCGAATGCCGCCCAGTTGGCGTTGGCCGGCAGCTTGTTGCGCATCGCCAGCATGGTCTCGGTATCGGCTTCGGCGCCCCACGGGATGCCAAGGCACAGCTGGTAGAGCGGGTCGCCGTCGATCAGGCCTTCAGCCTGCAGTTGGCGGGCGAACCACACATGGCCCAGATCGAAGCACTCCAGCTCAGGCTTGACCCCGGCAGCCTGCACCAGGCGGGCATGTTCACGCAGCCAGTCAGCCGAGTTGACGTAGATCATGTCGCCAAAGTTGAGGCTGCCGCAGTCCAGCGTGCACAGCTCGGGCAGCAGTTCGCCGACTGGCTCGTGGCGTTGGGCCGGCGTCTGAATGTCGGTGCCCGGTCCGCCCCGAGTGGGGTTCTGGCTGTCAGGGATCCAGTCGCCACCGCCACCAGCGGTAATGTTCATGACGATATCGGTGTCGGCCTCGCGCACCCGCTCCATGACTTCACGGAAGTGGTCGAGGGAGTGGCTGACGCCGCCAGTTTCCGGGTCGCGCACGTGGATGTGCGCAATGCTGGCACCGGCCTTGGCCGCCTCGATGCAGTCGTTGGCAATCTGCTTGGGGGTTACCGGCACCTTGGGACTCTTGCCGGTGGTATCGCCGGCACCGGTCACGGCGCAGGTCAGGATGACGTTACGGTTCATGGAGGGCTCCTCTCGATCTCGGATGACGGGACGTCGGCCGCGGCCCCCATGCCAAGTGGCTCGAAGGCGAGTTTACGCCGCCTGACAGGGCGGCGCCGTGGCGTAGACAGCGTCTCGTCGCTCCGCGGCTGAATGAATCGAGAGGTAGTGTGGCGAAGTGACGGCGGAGCGACTTGGCGTAAAGCGCCATAATTTTGTCTTCAGGCGCCTTTGAGGTAGGGCGGAGTCGGCCTAGGGCAATAGGCAGGGCATCGCCGCCGATAGCCAGCAAGATGATACGGACTCGGATGTTCTCCCCTTAGAGCGTGAATCAGCCTGCCCCGCGAAGCGTGAATCAGCCTGCCCCGCAAAGCGGGAATCAGATAGGAGAATAGAGGGATCGGTCGACGTCGCTGTGTCAGCGGACCAAGGGGGAAGGGCCCGTCATCGAGCCTTGGTGTGCGGCTGGTGTTGGCTCAGGCGAGACAGCTCGGGTGACGTTCAGCTGAGGAGGCGGAAAGCTGATTCGAGAGAGACAGAATCGAGAGAACCAGAATCGAGAGAACCAGAATCGAGAGAACCAGAATCGAGAGAGACAGAAATGGGAGGGACAGAAATGGGAGGGACAGAAATGGAGGGCAAAAACGGGAGAGCCAGCAACGGGAGTGCTAGCTACAACCGCTGAAACGGTACCTAGAGATCGGCAGCGCCCACGCCGTAAAGCTCAAATGCCAGCTTTCGGCCAGCCTGTGTCAGGATCAGCCTGCCGCGCGGATTGTGGACGACCAGCGATTGCCGCAGCAGACGACGCAGCCGGGACGCCTGGGAGCGGGTCCGGGTAAGGGCATCAAGGCGTGTGGCGCTAAGACCACGATCACTGTGGGTCAAGGCCTCAAGGACGTCGCCGTCGCGGTAGAGGTCCTCGATAAAGGCGGTCAGGTCGATACGCTGAGCGGTGTCATTATGTTCGGCGAGCAGTGCCATGCGGCGATCTCTGACAGAAATATGGCGCAAGTATACGACATTAGTCTGATTAGACCAAAGTCTATTCCTTGTCCGCTTGCAGCTACATGCCGTGGGTCATGGCCAGCCGTTGCAGGCGCTGTAGGTGTTTTGGTTCAAGCACTCGTTGACGTGGCGCCTGCTCAGGATGACTCGATGGGTATCCCTGGGAGCTGAAGCCCGCGTTGGTGTGGGCGGGGGGTAGCGAACGCTAGGTAACAAGAGAAAAGTAACAAGAGAAAGGTAACAAGAGAAAGGTCACGAGAGGAATGAAACGGGAGGCGTGGATAGATGGCAGTGATTCCAAGGGGGCGACAGGCTATACGCGTATCGCCAAGCCCTGCCGCGATACTGCGGCAGGGCCTTGCTGATAAGCAGCGAGTCGCCGGGTATCAGTGACTGACCTGACCCAGCATCAGGAACTCCAGCAGTGCCTTCTGGGCATGCAGGCGGTTGCCGGCTTCCTGCCAGACCACGGCGCGGGGGTCATCCAGCAAGGTTTCGCTGATTTCTTCGCCGCGGTGAGCGGGCAGGCAGTGCAGGAACAGCACGTCCTTGTCCGCCGCATCCAGCATGGCCTCAGTCACCTGGAAGCCGGCGAAGTCGGCTTCTCTGCGCGCCTGCTCCTCTTCCTGTCCCATGGAGGCCCATACATCGGTTGTCACCAGGTCGGCACCTGCGACGGCTGTCATGGGATCGCGGAGGATGGTCACTCGGTCTCCTGCGGCTGCCAGGATATCTTCGCGGGGCTCGTAACCTTCAGGGCAGCAGATGCGCAGGGAGAAGTCGAACTGGCGTGCGGCATTGATCCAGGAGTGGCACATGTTGTTGCCGTCCCCGATCCATACCGCCGTGCGGCCCTTGACGCTGCCCCGCAGCTCGGTCCAGGTCATCACGTCCGCCAGCAGCTGGCAGGGGTGGTAATCATCGGTCAGCGCATTGATGACCGGTACGTCGCTGGCAGCGGCGAACTCTTCAAGCCCCTGGTGGGAGAAGGTGCGGATCATCACCGCGTCAACCATCTCTGACAGCACCCGAGCCGTGTCTCCGATGGGCTCGCCACGTCCTAGTTGAGTGTCCCTAGGCGAGAGGAACAGCGCGTGACCACCGAACTGAGCCATGGCGGTCTCGAAGGAGACACGAGTCCGTGTTGACGACTTCTCGAAGATCATCGCCAGGGTGCGGTTGGTAAAGGGCGCGTAGGTCGGGCCCTGGGCCTTGAGCCCATTCTTGATCGTGATCGCGCGCTGGATGAGGTAGCGCAATTCATCCTGGCTCAGGTCCAGTAGGGTCAGGAAGTGGCGGGCGGCCATGGCGTCTCTCCAACGAGGTAAAAAACGACCATCCTAGCCAGCGCGGAGGGGATGCGCAACGCGCCGCTGGGCCGTACAATGCGTTCAAGGAAAGGCCGAGCGTGGCAATCAGGTATTGTCTCGAAAGGGGTATCGATCCCGACGCGCATTGAAAAGTGCGGATGTTGACCCCATCGTATCGGCCGAAAGCGAACCGTAAGGGCATGCATCGTACCGTGAGGACATGCCAGACAAGCCCGAATCATTGAGGAGCCGTGATGAGCACCACCGTCGAGAACATTCAGCGCCAGATCAGCGAAAACCCCATTCTCATTTACATGAAGGGGTCTCCGCAGCTGCCGCAGTGCGGCTTCTCTGCGCAGACCGTGCAGGCGCTGATGGCGTGTGGCGAGCGCTTTGCTTTCGTCAACGTACTGGACAACCCCGACATTCGTGCCGAACTGCCCAAGGTGGCCAACTGGCCGACCTTCCCGCAGCTGTGGGTGGAAGGTGAGCTGGTCGGCGGTTGCGATATCGTGGTCGAGATGCATAACAATGGCGAACTTGAGCCCCTGATCAAGCAAGCCGCTGAACGTGCTCGCCAGAATGAAGAGGGCGGCGCCGAGTAAGGTGCAGCCTAGCAGTCGATTGACCGGTCAGGACCGGCTAGCCGCTGGATCGCCGAGGTGGTGAGGGTGTTACCGCGCCCCCGCGCGACGGATCAAACACGGTCATCTGACGGATCAAACGCAAGGCCCCGCTGGTGTGGACACCAGCGGGGCCTTGTCGTATGTCGAGAGTCTCTGCAGTGAGCAGCATCCTGCCGCTCGTAAAAAGGCATGGACCTGTGTCAGTCCTCCTCCATTCCCTGTTCCTGCTGAGCCAGCCGCCAACCGCCCAGGTCCTTGTAGCGATTGACCATTGCACAGAACAGCTCGGCCGTGCGCTCGGTGTCGTAGCGGGCAGAGTGGGCGGCGTTGTTGTCGAAGTCGATGCCGGCGGCACGGCAAGCTCGGGCCAGCACGGTCTGGCCGTAGACCAGTCCTGCCAGGGAGGCGGTATCGAAGCTTGAGAACGGGTGGAAGGGGTTGCGCTTGATGTCGCAGCGGTTGGTTGCGGCATTGAGGAAGCCATGGTCAAAGGCAGCGTTGTGGCCTACCAGAATGGCTCTGGTACAGCCATGAGCCTTGATGGCCTTGCGCACTGGACGGAATATTTCACCCAGCGCCTCGGCTTCGCTGATGGCGACCTGCTGACGCAGGGGGTCGTCGAGACGAATGCCGGTGAAGTCCAGTGCCGACTGTTCGACGTTGGCGCCAGCAAACGGCTCGATGTGATAGGCAAAGGTAGCGTCGGGCAGCAGGTTGCCCTCCGGGTCCATGGTCAGGGTGACAGCGGCGATCTCCAGCAGGGCGTCGCTTTCGGGATTGAAGCCGCCGGTCTCGATATCCACCACCACCGGCAGAAAACTGCGAAAACGTTGCGCCATGAGTTCGCGGGCGATCAGCTCGCTCATGCACCTCTCCTTGTCGGGCCGTGGGGTAATGGGCCTGTGTGATGCAGGCCGAAACGGCGAAAGTCTAGCAGTTTGGCAGCGCGGCGTCCCGTAGCGGTATTCGACACCGGCCATGCGCGCTATACTCGGCCCTCTTCAAGCGCCATTCATGAAGGAATGCGCTGGTCACGTCATGTCTGTCATACAAGAAGGAGCCCCTAGCATGTCCGATGTCAAGAAGGTCGTGCTCGCCTATTCGGGCGGTCTGGACACATCCGTCATCGTCAAGTGGTTGCAGGAGACTTACCACTGCGAAGTGGTGACCTTTACCGCCGACATCGGTCAGGGTGAGGAAGTCGAGCCGGCCCGCGCCAAGGCTGAGGCCCTGGGCGTCAAGGAAATCTACATCGAGGACCTGCGTGAAGAGTTCGTGCGCGACTACGTCTACCCGATGTTCCGTGCCAACACCATTTACGAAGGTGAGTACCTGCTGGGTACCTCTATCGCGCGTCCGCTGATCGCTCGTCGTCTGATCGAGATTGCCAACCAGACCGGTGCCGATGCGATTTCCCACGGTGCCACCGGCAAGGGCAACGATCAGGTCCGTTTCGAACTGGGCGGCTACGCCCTGAAGCCTGGCGTCAAGGTCATTGCCCCGTGGCGCGAGTGGGATCTGAATTCCCGCGAGAAGCTGATGGCCTACTGCCAGCAGCACGATATTCCCGTCGACTTCAGCAAGAAAAAGAAGTCCCCTTACTCGATGGATGCCAACCTGCTGCATATCTCCTACGAGGGCGGCATTCTCGAAGATCCCTGGGCGGAAGCCGAAGAGGACATGTGGCGCTGGAGCGTGTCGCCGGAAGCGGCACCGGACACTCCGACCTACGTCGAGCTGACCTTTGAAAAGGGCGACATCGTGGCCATCGACGGCGTGCCGATGAAGCCCCACGAAGTGCTGGAGAAGCTGAACAAGCTGGGTGGTGACAACGGTATCGGCCGTCTCGATATCGTCGAGAACCGCTACGTCGGCATGAAATCTCGCGGCTGCTATGAAACCCCTGGCGGTACCATCATGCTGCGTGCTCACCGCGCCATCGAGTCGTTGACCCTCGACCGGGAAGAAGCCCATCTCAAGGATGAGCTGATGCCCAAGTATGCCGAGGTCATCTACAACGGCTACTGGTGGAGCCCGGAGCGTCGCATGCTGCAGGCCGCCATCGACGAGACCCAGAAGAATGTGTCCGGCGTTGTTCGCATGAAGCTGTACAAGGGCAATGCCATCGTGGCAGGCCGTCGCTCCGACGAGTCGCTGTTCGACGAGTCCATCGCGACCTTTGAAGACGACAAGGGCGCCTACGACCAGAAGGATGCGGAAGGCTTCATCAAGCTGAATGCGCTGCGTCTGCGTATCGCCGCAGGCAAGGGCCGTCGTCAGGACTAAGCGCTTGGCGTTCGACCATCAGATCCAGGAGGCGACATGTTCAAGAAGCTGATCGGCAGCCTTTTCAAGGGTGGAGGCGCCGCTGAATCGCGTTCCACGGAGGAGGCCGAGGCCGTGGAGTATCGCGGATTCCTGATCGTGTCTCGTCCGCAGGAGCAGGGCGGTCAGTATCGCGTCAGCGGCTTTATTCGCAAGCCCATCGAGGGTGGCGAGACGCTGGAACACGCTTTCGAGCGCTCTGACCTGGTGCCTGGGCGTGAGGCCTGTGATGCGCTGATGCGACAGAAGGCGGAACGCTACATCGATGAAGTCGGTGATGGCATGTTCTCGTCTGATTGAGACGAAGCGATGGAAACGGCGCCCCCTGGGCGCCGTTTCTGTTTCAGCCATGGGGTAAAGGAGACCACATGATCGTATTGCACCATCTCGAAAACTCCCGCTCTCTCAGAATGGTCTGGCTACTGGAAGAGCTTGGAGTCGACTATGACATTCAGCTCTATCGGCGTGATCCCAAGACCATGCTGGCCCCTGAATCCCTCAAGCAGGTTCACCCGCTCGGCAAGTCGCCGCTGATCACCGACCAGCATCAGGCGGGTAGGGTCGTGGCAGAAAGCGGTGCGATCATCGAGTATCTGCTGCGCCATTACGACAGGGAGCAGGCGCTGTCTCCCCCCGTCGACAGTGAAGCCTACGATGACTATGTGTTCTGGATGCACCATGCGGAGGCCTCGGCGATGCCCCCGCTGGTGATGAATCTGGTGTTTGGCAGGCTCAGCAAGCCCCCTGTGCCGGCTCTGGTGCGTCCTTTGGGCAAGATGTTCGCCAAGGGCGTGAAAGAGCAGTACCTCGGGCCAGAAATACGACGGCTGATAGGCTTTTGGGAGCAGCACCTGGCAGAGCACAGCTGGTTCGCGGGAGAGACGTTCAGCGCGGCGGATATCCAGATGAGTTTCCCGCTCCTGGCGCTGGAAGGTCGGGGCATGTTGTCTGACCATCCGGCGCTCACGCGCTTTCTCGAGCAGGCCCGGGCGCGACCCGCCTATGGCCGTGCCACAGAGAAGGGCGGTGAGCTCTCACTATAGACCGTCGTTATGGAAACAGGTCTGACCCGGTGGCTGATCAGTTTTGGTTATGAGCACGTGAATCATTATTCATGCCAAGCATATTGAGTTTGCAGCTGCGAGCAGGATAATGGGTTGATCTCCTACCCAAGAGGTCAACTTTATGCGCATCTTACTGACGCTTGCGGGGGCGCTGATGATGGCGAGCTCCGCGCATGCAGCCGATGTCGAGCCGCTGGTCAGTCCTGAGTGGCTTGAAGCGAACCTGGATAATGACGATGTGGTGGTGCTGGATATTCGCTCCAGCATCGACAATGGCGGTGACCGGTCAAGCTTCGAGGAAGCCCACATTCCCGGCAGTCTGTATTCGAGCTATACCGAGGACGGCTGGCGGGAAACCCGCGATGGTGTCACCGGAGTCATGCCCCCGGTGTCGAGTCTTGAGCGCTTGATCGGCGGCCTCGGAATCGATAATGACGATACCGTGGTGCTGGTGCCGGCGGGTACCGGCGCGACGGACTTTGGCAGCGCGGCACGGGTGTACTGGACCTTCAAGGTGCTGAGTCACGAGCAGGTGGCGATCCTCGACGGCGGCTTTGCCGGTTGGAAAGCGGCAGGCCTCGAACTGGCCAGTGGCTCGGCAGAGTACCCTGATCCGGTGCGCTTTGAAGGACGTCTGAATGAGGCTCTGCTGGCGACGACTGCAGAGGTAGAGGCGGCCCGCGAGTCCCAGGGGCAGCTGGTCGACGCCCGCCCAGAGGACTACTTCAAGGGCGACAACCAGTCTCCTGCAGCGGCTGCTCCAGGCACCATTCCTGGCGCACGTAACCTGCCTCATCAGACGCTGCTGGCCGATGACGACGGCGCCTGGCGGTTGAATACGGCGGAAGTGACCTCGCGTATCCAGGCGGCAGAGCTGGATGCGGATGCCAAGACCGTGGCGTTCTGCAACACCGGACACTGGGCAGCGACTGACTGGTTCGTGCTGAGTGAAATTGCCGGCTTCGACAACGTGGCGTTGTATGACGGTTCCATGGCTGAGTGGACCCAGGATGAGTCACGTCCGCTGGCCGTGGCGAAGCAGGGGCTTGGCAAGGTGCTGGACGCGCTCGGCTTCGGTGACGAGTGAC
The DNA here is from genome assembly GCF_019801685.1 of Halomonas sp. DP8Y7-1. Lineage (NCBI taxonomy): Bacteria > Pseudomonadati > Pseudomonadota > Gammaproteobacteria > Oceanospirillales > Halomonadaceae > Halomonas > Halomonas sp. DP8Y7-1. Next base: position 71,989 of record NZ_JAHVIN010000006.1, read on the forward strand.
CCTTGGGTCCGTGACCCCTCGATAGGTGTCGTTTAGATAGTGAGCTCCTAGATGGCTATTGGCGATGCCTAGATGACCGCCGCCAGGACGCCGTGAATCAGTGGCGGCACCGGCGGCGGTGATACTCCTTCCTTTGAACAGATGCACTTCCATGACTCAGATGTCTTCACAGGCCGCTTCGGCCACCGCTAGCGATGCTGCTGGCTCCGCGCACAGGGTTCGGCCACCTGGCGCTGAGCTAAGCGCTGGACAAACTCCTGGACAGGCCCCCCTCAAGGTGGATCGTTTCGTCGTCAGCCTGGCGCTGATCGGCATGGTCGTGCTGGGCGGTCTGGTATGGCTTGAGACCGCGCCTTTTCTGGTGGTGTTGTTCGCCATTGGTATCGCGCTCGGCGTGGCGCTTTACCACGGTGCCTTCGGCTTTACCGCCGGTTGGCGAAACCTGGTCACCAAACGCCGCGGGGCCGGTATGCGCGCGCAGCTGATGCTGTTTGCTCTGACCTCGGCATTGATGATTCCTTTGCTTGGCAGCGGCCAGCCCGGTCTGGTCGGCGCGGTTGCGCCCATTGGCACCTCGCTTATCGTTGGCTCGTTTGTGTTTGGTCTGGGCATGCAACTTGGCGGAGGGTGCGGTTCAGGCACCCTGTTTACGGTCGGCGCGGGCAATCTGCGCATGCTGGTGACGCTTGCATTCTTCATCATTGGCGCGGTGGTCGGCTCGATCCACCTGCCTTGGTGGCTGGACTTGCCCAGTCTTGATCCGGTCAGTCTGATCGATAGTGTGGGTGTGCCGGGAGCGATAGCGGTGCAGTGGGTCGGCCTGGGTTTGGTCGCGCTGTGGGTCAATCGCGTGGAGCGTCGCGCTCACGGTGAGCTTGAGCGTTCAGAGCTGCGCCTTCGTCCAGTAGAAGGGAGTGCGTTCAAGGCCCTCGTGCAGGGCCGCTGGCCATTCGTTTGGGCCATATTGGTGCTGGCAGTCGGCAACACCCTGACGCTGCTGGTGGGAGGCGCCCCCTGGGGCATTACCTTTGCTTTCAATCTGTGGGGAGCAAAGGCGCTGCAGGCCATCGGCGTGGACATGAGCCAGTTCGAGTTCTGGACCTGGGACTATCCGGCCATGGCCCTGGCCGACTCTGTGCTGGTCAATATCACCTCGGTAATGAACTTTGGTCTGCTGCTTGGGGCCATGCTGGCAGCGGGCCTGGCCAATCGCTTCAACGAAGCCAGCCGCAAGAAGGTAGAGGGCCGTCAATTTCTGGCCGCGGTGGTGGGTGGCCTGCTGCTGGGCTACGGCGCCAGGTTGGGATTTGGCTGTAACATCGGCGCGCTGTTTTCGGGCTTGGCTTCTGGAAGTCTGCATGCCTGGGTGTGGTTCGCCTGCGCCTTTGTTGGTTCGTTGGTGGGTATTCGCCTGCGGCCCTGGTTCCGTCTGCCCAATTGAACAAGGAGTGCGCCATGCAAGCCGCTTACCGCCGTAGCCGGATCATCGCCATGTTGCTGGCCATCCTGGTACTGATACTTGCGGATCATCTCAGCAGCCCAACCTTTGCCTTCAACATGGGAGACGGTCACGCCCGTACATCCCTGAATCAGCGGGATGCCAACGCCTGCGCGCCCTGCGGAGCGCCCTGTCCGTCGACTCGGGAATAGCCTGGGTAGGCGCTGTCGAACAGATGGCAGAGGTGGATGGCAACAACGGAGCAGTAGGTAGAAAAATAGGTAGAGACAGTAGGTAAAGAAAAGGCGCTCCTGCCGTGGCAGGAGCGCCTTTTTCATGGCGTGATCGGGAATGGTGGCTTGCAGGGTCTGGCAGGGTATCTACCGACAGCGCAGGGGGCTGCGATGGGCGTTCAGTCGCCAGGGGACTGACGCCGCGGCATCTTGGGTCCCAGCGGCCCCAGCCAGAGCCACACCTGCAGGACCACCAGTACCGGCAGGAGCCAGGTCGGGGCGCCGACGGTCCACACCAGCACCTGGTGGATCATGAACGCGGTGATACCGCCCAGCAGGCCCAGTACCGGGAACATCAGCGGACGTTCGGACCCGGGGCGGCGGCTCAAGCGGAACAGCGAGCCGGTAAAGGCGCCGAAGCTTGAGGCCATGGCCAGTGGTATCCAGAGTTCTCGCAGCACATCGTTCATGGTTGATCGCTCATATTGCAGCATAAAGCGTCAGCGTAACGTGTCCTGACGGTCTATGCGCTTCAACTTTGGCGTTAGCCGTGCCGTTGACGCGCCGGCTGTCAGGCTACAGATCGACCTTCTCCTTGAACTCGCACAGGTCCTCGATCACACAGCTGCCGCAGCGTGGCTTGCGCGCCACACAGGTGTAGCGCCCGTGCAGGATGAGCCAATGGTGTGCATCCTGGCGAAACTCCTTGGGCACATGCCGCATCAGCCGCTCCTCCACCTCGATCACGTTCTTGCCCTTGGCGATGCCGGTGCGGTTGGAGACTCGGAAGATATGGGTGTCCACCGCGATGGTAGGCTGGCCGAAAGCGGTATTGAGAATCACGTTGGCGGTCTTGCGGCCGACTCCCGGGAGTGCTTCTAGCTCAGGGCGAGTACGCGGCACGTCGCCGCCATGCTGCTGGACCAGCAGATGGCAGGTCTTCATCAGGTTTTCGGCTTTGGTGTTGAACAGGCCGATCGTCTTGATGTGGTCCTTGAGGGCGTCGATACCCAGATCAATGATGGCCTGGGGCGTGTTGGCGACGGGAAATAGCCTTGCCGTGGCCTTGTTGACGCCGACATCGGTTGCCTGGGCAGACAGCAGTACTGCTGCCAGCAGCTCGAACGGGGTCGACCAATGAAGCTCTGTGGTGGGCTCGGGATTATGGGCCCGCAGTCGAGTGAAGATCTCGTGGCGTTTGGCAGCGTTCATGGGACTCCTGTAGCGAGGGTTGCGGTCACGCTGAAGAGCGGCCTGGAAGGTTGGGACTTGAGTCAGTGATGGGTTGGTGCGCTGAACGGATTGACTGAACCCGGCGACTGAACTTGGTGACTGAGCATGGTGATCGATATCAGTGACTGGGCCTAGGCTTTGTCCGAAAAGTCGACGAGCGAAGGTTAGACAAGGCAAAAATCGGTGAGAAAGCGCAGTTTACGAGGTGTAAATGAGCATTTTGACCCGATTTTTAACGCCGTATCACCAAGCGCAGGCACTTTTCGTACAAGCCCTAGTGAATGGTCCCGGTGACTCTGACCCTTCGCTGCTCGGAAGGGGGCGGCGAGGCGGGGCGGCGGCGAGCGATGTGGTCGTCGATGGCGTTCTTGCCGGCAATCAGCAGGCCGGTTATCAGAAAGGCCCCAGGCGGCAGCGCCATAAACAGCATGTGGCGCTCCCCCGGTAGCTGGATCACCCAGTCAGCCGCGCCGCTACCCAGCAGTAGCTCCATGCCATCAAACAGTGTGCCCTGGCCGAGAGCCTCGCGCAGGGCGCCAATCACTATCAGCACCAGGGTGAAGCCTAGTCCATTCATCAGCGCGTCCAGCAGCGATGGAGCCAGCGGCTGGCGCGAGGCAAAGGCTTCTACTCGGGCAAGGATGGCGCAATTGGTCACGATCAGAGGCAGGAAGATGCCCAGCACCTGATAAAGCTCGTAGGCCATCGCGGCCATGGCGAGTTCTGTGCAGGTCACCAGCGCTGCAATGATCATGACAAAGGCAGGCAGCCGTATCTCGGGGCGGATGTGACCTCTTATCATCGATGCGCAGCCATTGGCGCCCAGCATGACCGCCAGCGTTGCAAGACCGAGCCCCAGGCCGTTGACGATGGTGCCGGATACCGCCAGCAATGGACATAGCCCCAATAGTTGTACCAGGGCAGGGTTGTTGCTCCACAGTCCGTTGGCGGCGATTTGGCGAGCCTGCTGGCGAGTCAGGGAGCTATTTGACGAGCTGTCCGACGAGCTATGCGAGTCGTCATTCATCAGGAGTCTCCCGCGGTGAGGTGGTGGCAGATGAGGCTGCTGGCGTGGCAGCCACGATAGCGCGAATCACGGCCTCTGAGGTTATGGTAGCGCCGGTCAGTGCCTCGATGGGACCTGATGGTGTCAACGCCAGGGCATCCTGATGGCGCCCCTCGAACTGATCTACCCAAGGACTCTTGCGTCGTTCGATCTTGTCCCCCAGACCCGGGGTTTCGTGATGCTCAAGCACGCGCACCGCGACGATCTTGCCTTCAGGGGTGAACGCGACCAACAGGCGTATCGCACCTCCGTATCCCATCGCCTTACCGGCGTGAACGGTGGCGAGTCGCTGGCCGTTGGGGCCGATGGCTTGCCAGGAGGTAGCTTCGTCGAGGGCAACGATCGATGCTGTCTGGGGCGGTACCAACTGCTTCAGCAGTTGCTGCTGATAGTGCTCGCGATTGGCCGCGATCGGGGCCTCACTCAGCCAGTGCGTTATCACGACGCTGGCTAACGTGACGACGGCAAGCAGGAGCAGCGTTGCGACCGCCCCCCGCGGGCTTGGTAAGGGTGACGCTGTCGGGGCTGTCATGAATTCCCCCTTGGCGCATCGGTGGCTGAGCGGTGCGTCCCTGAGCACAGCTGATCGAGCAGCGGGGCCGAGAGGTTCATCAGCAGCACGGCGAAGGCGATGGCGTCGGGGTAGCCCCCGTAGCCCCGGATGAGCATGACCAGTACGCCGATCGCGGCACCGAACACCCAGCGCGCGCGTCGATGGCCGGGAGCGCTGACCGGATCGGTGATGATAAAGAAGGCGCCCATGATGGTGGCACCATTGAACAGATGAAACGCCACGGAGCCAGTACCCGACACCTGGTTTAACAGCGCTGCCAGGACTGCCATGGTGCTCAGCATGGCCAGCGGCAGGCGCCAGTCGATGAGACGCTGGGCCAGTAGTACCAGCCCGCCAGCCAGCCAGGCCAGGGAAATGATGGCCCAAGGTGAAGAGAGGTTGGCATCGCCGATGACCGAGGCGCCGGCAGGCTGGCGCAGCGCATCGAGGGGAGTGGCGCCACTGACGGCGTCCAATGTGCTGGCGTCAAGTTGGCCGAGCCAGCCCTGCCACAGGTTCTGGACGTCGCCGGCGCCAAAGCCTGTGGCGTCCGGCCATAGACTCATCGGTACCGGGAAGGACACCAGCAGCATCGCGTAGCCGACCATGGCGGGGTTGAAGATGTTGTGCCCCAGCCCACCATAGAGGTGCTTGGCCACGGCGATGGCGGCCACAGCACCGATCAGAATGAGCCAGACACTGGTGCCAGCGGGCAGCGCCGCGCCGAGTAGAATGCCCGTCAGCATGGCGCTACCGTCGGCCAGTGTTGGGCGCAGTGGTCGTGATCTTGCGGCGAGCATCAGGGCTTCCACCAGACAGCAGCACAGGATGCCGGTCAGCACATTGGTGATGACACCGGCACCGAAGTACCAGGTCTGAGCGGCGATGCCGGGCAAGCAGGCCAACGAGACGCTGCGCATCACGCGGGCGCTGCTGGCGATAGGCGCTGTCTGGTGCAAGTAGCTCATGATGTCGGGGCTTCCTGGCGGGCGGCGTCCAGCTGCGCATTGGCAGCCTCTAGATGTTCGCGAGCAGTGCTCTGCTGAGACTCGAGGTCGGCCAGCACCTCGCTGGGTTGCTGCTGCTGGGCGGCACGCTCGAGCGCCTTCTCTGCCTTGCGCAGCGCCGCCTTGGCCGCCGCCTGGGCGATGCGCAGGCTGCGCAGATCGGCGGGAGTCGAGGAGGTGGGCGCGTGGTCATCCGCTGGGGTCTTGGGAGCGGGACGTCGCAGCGCCGCCTTGCGCGCCTGGCGTCTGGCTTCACGCTCATCGTGTTCGCGCTGCATGCGCTCCTTGCGGGCATCGAAGCGAGCTCGGGCCTGGTCCGCCCTGGCCCGTTCGGCGTCGGCAACCCGCAGGCGGCGCTTGGCATCGCTGAAGGATGCCGCCAGCGGGAGGTGGCTGGGGCACACATAGTCGCAAGCGCCGCACTCGATACAGGCAAGCAGGCCGTGGGCCTTGGCCCGTTCGTCATCTTCGACCCGGGTGTGCCACCACAGCTGCTGAGGCGCCAGGCCCGCAGGACAGGCGGGCACGCAGTCGTTGCAGCGAATGCAGGGCGACGGCGGGGGCGGGCTGGGCAGCTCTTGTTCGGTGGCCGCGATCAGACAGTGGGTCGTGGGGGTTGTCGCTGCGCTGTCAAGCGACCGCTGGTGCCCCATCAGCGGGCCTCCATCGATCAACTTGGCGAGTCTGGAGGTATCCAGCCCTGCGTCAGCCAACAGCGTGGCTGCCGGTGTGCCCACTCTGGCTTCGACGTTGCCCGGTGCGCTCAATGCCTGACCCGCCAGCGTCACGATGCGGGTGATGGCGGGTAGGCCGAGAATCACCGCGTCGTGGATGGCGGCCAGGGTGGCGGGGTTGTGACATAACACCCCGACGTCAACCGGCAGTTGCTGCGGAGTCATCTTGCGCGCCAGCAGGCGATCGATCAACTGACGCTCACCGCCGCTGGGGTAGCGGGTCGGGATGATCACGACGTCGGTCGGCAGTGCAGACATGGCGAGGGCGGCCGATAGCGCCTCGGCCGCCTCTGGCTTGTCATCTTCGATGCCGGCGATGATGCGGGTGGCACCGGTAGCGCGCGCGAGAATCAGCGCGCCGCTCACGACCCTTTCGGCGTCGTGACGCAGCAAGGCATCGTCAGCGGTGATGTAGGGTTCACATTCAGCGGCATTGATCAGCAGGGTGTCGATGCCGGCACGGTGGGCGGCTCTGGCTTTCAAGGCGGCCGGAAAGCCTGCGCCTCCCATGCCTGCAATACCCGCCTCTGCGATGCGTTCAAAAATCTGCTCTGGAGATGCCTGCTTGGCTGCCAGCGGCCGCATGGTGAGGATCTGCTGGCAGCCTTCGGCAACGATGATAATGCCTGGTGCACTGCTCACACGCTCCCGGGTGGAGGTGATGGCCGCGGCGCCAGGCAAACTGACCCGTCCGCTGATTGTGGCATGCATCGGCAGTGCCAAATGTCCCACCGGGCGGGCGATGCGCTGGCCCGCTCGAACCCAGTCACCGTCGTTCACTTCCAGCAGTGTTTCGGCCCACGGCTTGTGGCAGTTGTCATTGAGCGCCAGGGAGACCTGGGGTGGCAGCGGCGCGCGTCGAATGCCGAGATCACGGGTCTGGGCCTTGCGGGTGTCAGGGCGGATGCCTGGCGCACAGGAGCCGCCGAGGCCCAGCCAGCGCTGCAGTCGTTCAAGCGTTGACATGGTGTTCTCCTGGTGAGCGGTCCGACGCGATGAGACGAATGGATTCGCCCATCGCGGGAGGTCTCTCCAGCAGGTCGATGCAGTCAACCGGGCAGGGTGCGACGCACAGGTCGCAGCCGGTGCACTCGTCGGCAATCACCGTGTGCATCAGCTTCGACGCGCCCATAATGGCGTCCACGGGGCAGGCCTGGATGCATTTGGTACAGCCGATGCACTCATCTTCCCGAATAAAGGCCACCATGGTGGCGCTGGTCGCTTCGCCATCCAGGGGAACGGGATCACGTCCCAGTAAGGCGGCGAGTTCGGCAATGGTGGTGTCGCCCCCTGGAGGACACTTGTTGATCGCTTCGCCTTGCTCCACTGCCTCGGCATAGGGGCGGCAGCCAGGGTAGCCACACTGGCCACACTGGGTCTGAGGCAGCAGCGCGTCGATCTGCTGGACCAGGCCGTCCTCGCCGGCGTCGAAACGTCGGTGCAGCCATCCAAGCAACAAGCCGCAGCTGCCGATCAGGCTTACCAGCAGCAGCAGACCGAGCAGTGAAGGGGCGGTCACTGGATTGCCCCCCCCGCCAGGCCGGCAAAGCCCATAAAGGCAAGCGACATCAGGCTGGCGGTGACCATGGCGATGGCAGGGCCTCGAAACGGGCGTGGTACGTCTGCCGCAGACAGGCGTTCGCGCATGGCGGCGAGCATGATCAGCACCAGGGAGAAACCCAGCGCTGCACTGAAGCCGTACAGCACAGCATCGAAGAAGCCGCTGTCACGCTGGAGGCTGAGCAGGGCGACACCGAGTACGGCACAGTTGGTCGTGATCAGCGGCAGGAAAATGCCCAGCACCCGGTGAAGCAGGGGGCTGGTGTGCCTGACCATGATGTCCGTGGCCTGAACCACCACGGCGATCACCACGATAAAGGCAATGGTACGCAGGTACTCCAGTCCAAAGGGGACGAGCAGGTAGCGGTACAGCAGATGGCTGGCGGCGGCCGCCAAGGTCAGCACGAAGGTGGTCGCCAGGGCCATACCCAGGGCGGACTCCAGCTTGGAGGAGACCCCTAGAAAAGGGCATAGTCCGAGGAACTGCACCAAAACGAAGTTGTTGACCAGGGCGGTACTGACGAGAACGAGGAAAACGTCGGTCATGGCATGCACAGTATAGCGGCCGGCGGGCTAGAGCCCGCCGGCAGGGAGTAGCAGAGCACGAGCTTAGCTGACGCGCTGGCCCGGCTCGGCTCCACTGTGGGGTTCCAGCAGGTAGATGCCATCGTCATTGCCGGCGGCCAGCACCATACCCTCAGAGATGCCGAAGCGCATCTTGCGAGGCGCCAGGTTGGCCACCATGACCGTCAGCTTGCCTTCCAGGGCTTCCGGGGAGTAGGCGCGACGAATGCCGGCGAACACCTGGCGGCTCTCGCCGCCCAGGTCCAGGGACAGCTTGAGCAGCTTGTCCGCGCCGTCCACGTATTCTGCCTTGGCAATACGCGCAATGCGCAGATCCACCTTGGCGAAGACGTCGAAGCTGATCTCGTCGGCGATCGGTGTTTCGGCTAGCGGGCCCTTAGGGGCTTCCTTGAGCTTCTGTTCCTCCACCAGGTCCTCCTTGGAGGCTTCGATCATGGACTGGATACGGTCGCCGTCGACGCGGGTCATCAGCGGCTTGAACTTGTTGATCGGGTGATCGCCCAACCAGGTTTCGCGGCTGTTCCAGTCAAGGCTGTGAAGGTTCATGAACGTCGCTGCCTGCTCGGCCATGGCGGGGACGACGGGCGCCAGATACACCATCAGCTGCCGGAACAGGTTGATGCCCATGGAGCAGATGTCCAAGACTTCCTGCTCGCGTCCCGCTTCCTTCGCCAGGGCCCAGGGGGCCTTGTCGGCGATGTAGGTGTTGGCGTCATCGGCCAGCTCCATCACCTTGCGCATGGCACGACCGAATTCACGCTGCTCGTAGTAGCTGGCGATGTCGTCTCCCGCTGCGATGAAACGCGCCAGCATATCCGGCTCCGCGCAGTGGGACGACAGCCGTCCGTCGCCAAGTTTCTTGACGAAGCCGGCGCAGCGGCTGGCGATGTTCACGACCTTGCCGACCAGGTCGGCATTCACGCGCAGGGCAAAGTCCTCGAGATTGAGGTCAAGATCGTCGACCCGTGACGTCAGCTTCGCAGCGAAGTAGTAGCGCAAGTACTCAGGATTGAGGTGCTCGGCGTAGGTCGCCGCCTTGATAAAGGTGCCACGAGATTTTGACATCTTGGCGCCATTGACGGTGACGAACCCATGGCAATTGACTGCCGTCGGGGTGCGCATTTCAGCGCCGTGCAGCATGGCCGGCCAGAACAGGGCGTGGAAGTAGACGATGTCCTTGCCGATGAAGTGATAGACCTCTGCCTGGGAATCCGGCTGCCAGTAGCTGTCGAAGTCCAGGCCCTCGCGGTCGCACAGGTTCTTGAAGCTGGCCAGGTAACCGATGGGCGCGTCGAGCCAGACGTAGAAGTACTTGCCGGGCGCGTCGGGAATTTCGAAACCGAAGTAGGGCGCGTCGCGGGAGATGTCCCACTCGTTGAAGCCCGACTCGAACCACTCCATCAGCTTGTTGCGGATCTGGGGTTGGACGTGATCGTCCTTGATCCAGGCATTCAGGAAGTCCGCGAAATCCGGCAGCTTGAAGAAGTAGTGGGTTGAGCTGCGAACTTCCGGTGTGGCTCCCGAGATGGCCGACACCGGATCGATGAGTTCGGCAGGGGTGTAGGTCGCCCCGCAGGCCTCACAGTTGTCACCATACTGATCCGCCGTATGGCACTTGGGACAGGTGCCCTTGATGAAGCGGTCGGCCAGGAACAGCCCCTTGACCGGATCATACATCTGTTCGATGTCTCGGGTCGCGATGTGCCCCTTGTCACGCAGGCGTGTGTAGATGAGCTCGCTGAAGCTGCGATTTTCCTCGGAATGGGTCGAATGATAGTTGTCGAAGGCCACTCCAAAGCGGGCAAAGTCCTGCTGGTGCTCGCGGGACACGCGATCGATCAGGGCCTCGGCGCTGATGCCTTCCTGCTCGGCGCGCAGCATGATTGCGGTGCCGTGGGCGTCATCCGCGCAGACATAATGGCACTGGTGCCCCCGACTCTTCTGGAACCGCACCCAGATGTCCGTCTGGATGTACTCCAGCAGGTGACCCAGGTGGATGGCTCCATTGGCGTAGGGCAAGGCACTGGTAACCAGGATCTGGCGCTTGTCGGGTGCGGAAGTGGACATGATGTGACGTGATATCCCGTTGAAAATCAGGCGTCGATTGTAGCCATGATCGAGCGCTAGTGCATCCGCTATCGTGTGTGAACGCCTGAGTTCAGGCAAATGCTGATGGGATGTCGTAAGCGCGCCAGTTTATGCCGCGTCGTGCTTGCTTCGAGCCAGCAGCACGCCTACTCGCGGCAGACCTTGATCCTTGAGGGATAGCGCCTGCAGGCGGCTCATGATGCCCTGGTCGCAGTACAGCAGATAGCGGGAGTCTCGGGACAGCTCAGCCGCTCGGGTCGCCAATTCGTAAAAAGGAACGTGCTCGACCTCGTGGCCCGCAATGGTCAGTGGCCGTCGAGCTGCTTCATCCGGCGAGCGCACGTCGAGGACGCGGATAGTGGCGTCAGCTGCGGCGGTGAGCTCTGCGATGGTGAGTTCATCGAGGGGCTGGCATGGCGTTAGCTCAGCCTTACCAGGGTCATCTGCGGAAAACTGGCGCATCCGGCTCAGGGCGTCGTCAAGCAGGTCAGCTGGCAGCCTGGCTTCGGCTTCTTCCAGCGCTGCCAGGGACGTCTTCACCAGTGGTCGAGCTGACATACCCCCACAGTACTCCGGCATCTGGCTTGACGCTTGTGCGGTGCCAATACGCCTGGCTTCGTCGATGATGGACTGTTTGTCTTCTGTCAGCAGGGGGCGCAGCACGGGCAAGTGGCTGGCGTTGTCAATCAGCCCCAGGTTGCTCAAGGTTTGACTGGACACCTGGGCGATCACCTCGCCCGTGACCAGCGCGGGAATCCGGGCGCGCTGGGCCACCCGAGCAGCGGCAGCCACCATGTGGCGTTTCAGTACCAGGGACACCAGGCCGTCGGGCACCTCCTGGGTGAGCTGGTCGACGACTTTTTCAAAGGGCACGCTGGTGAAGCTGACCTTGTGTGACGCGCTGAAGCGTCGCCAGAGGTCATGGGTCAGCTGTCTGACGGCCTGTTCCTGTGCCTCTCCGCCGAAGCGAAACAGAATGAAGTGGCACTTTATCCCGCGCCTGAGCATCCGGTAGGCGGCGACGGGCGAGTCGAAGCCACCGGACATCAGCATCAGTGCCTGATCCTGGGTGCCCAGAGGGAAACCGCCGATGCCCGCCGTAGTAGCCACTTCGTCAATCAATTCAGCGCCGTCGAGCCTCAGTGAAATGGTGAGGTCGGGATGCGTGAGATTGACTTTGGCGTGGCGGGTGTGGCGCAGCAGCTCGGCGCCCAGGAAACGCTCGGCATCGACGGAGTTGAAGGCGTGGCTTCCCTTGCGCCTGACCTTGATTCTGAAGGCTCGTCCCTCTACCTGCTCGGCCTTCTCCAGGGCGAGCCTGGCCAGGGTCACTTGCCAGTCCCCCAGCTCACGCCGCTGAATGTGGGCAATCTTCTGAATGCCGGGTGTGTTAGCCAAAGTGTCGAGTGCCCATGTGTGCTGGGCGTCATCCACATGGGACGGGAGTCGTACGACTAGATGGTCATGTGCAGTGACCACCTTTGACGTTGGCAGCTCTCGCCGCAGCGCGTTGCGGACGTTGGTGGCCAGGCAGCGCCCCATATGGCGTCTGACAGAGGCTGACTTGGTAGAAACGTCAGCGGAGAGCGTAAGACGAAATTCCATGGTGTGAAGTTCGGTACGTGAGTGTAAGAATGGTAATAGTGATCTGGATCAATATTTGCGTGGATAGTGGAAAAAAACGCTGACCACCAGAGGGGGAGGTCAGCGATGGTGACTGCTATGCCGTAATGTGTCTGTCAATACAGCGCTTTTTCTTCTTGCACTACCTCTTTGAGGAGTTCGAGGAACAAGCGATCGGCCTCGGAGTGCTCGTCAGCGCTGTCAGGAATGTGAATGCTGGTGGTATCAGAGATTTCGTTGGCGATGTCTGCCATGACGCCGCTGTCACTGCCTTTTTCCAGATGACGCCGTGCGATCTCCAGGGAGGTTTCCAGGATCTTGGGGTCCTGCAGCAGTTTCTTGATGAACCCCGTCAATTCATTGATGACGCGGGTTTTTTGGATTTCGGATGAGGCCATCGGAGACTCCTGAAATGGGTACGTGATGCAGGCTTCTACGATAGCATGTTTGCGTCAGGGAGCGGGATTGGCGACGTTTAGGTGCATCTCATTTGTCTTTGTCAAGCATTCAATCGCCCTTGGGATGAGTGTTTGCGACTTTCGGTGTTACAGAATGTGATCGTTTGTGCGAGTATTGTAGCGGGTGATGGGGTGGGGCGAGCGCCAACAAGGGTTGCTGGACGCTTGGCGTCTAAGGAAAAAAAGCTGGCCACCCATACCGGGGATAATGAATCTGGTAGCGCCGAGGCAGCATGACGGGTTCAACGGTGAATTGGGTTGTTGAGCTAGTTCGTTGGTACTAGATTCACTTGTACTGGCTGCGGCCATTGATAATTAAGGGAACACAGATGAACAGTTACAGCCGAGAAGCTCGCTCCGCTCTGTTGCGGCCTTTGGTGCGAGCCATTGCGCTGACCACGTCAGCGATGATGGTGGCGCCTGTTGTACTGGCGCAGGATGCACAGTCATTGCCAGCAGGTACGTCTTCACCGGGCGCTGCGACGTTGCGCGATGTGGTGGAGCAAACGATCAATACCAATCCTGAGGTACTGGCAGCATGGAATGGCTTCCAGGCCGCGGGACACGACGAGCGAGTCGCCTTCGGTGGCTATCTGCCTCAGATCGACGTCAATGCTGGCGTTGGCCTTGAAGACCGGCAGAACGACCAGCAGGGGAGCTACGACACTGATTACGTCGAGATGACGCTGAATCAGATGATTTATGACGGCTTCGCCACGGCCAGTGAGGTGGAACGCCTCAGCCGTGCTGAGCTGGTGCGTTACTACGAACTGCTGGGCGCGAGTCAGGACGCCGCACTTGACGCAACTAATGCCTATCTTGACGTGCAGCGCTACCGCCGTCTGGTCGGACTGGCCCAGGATAACTACCAGAAGCACCTGGAAGTGTACCAGCAGATTGAAGCGAGGGCGCTATCCGGTGCCGGTCGCCGCGTTGACCTGGAGCAGATCAGCGGTCGTTTGGCGCTTGCCGAGTCCAACTTGATCACCGAGGCGTCGAACCTGCACGACGTATCTGCGCGCTTCCAGCGGCTGGTGGGCGAGCTTCCTCCGGAGTCTCTGGCCCCGGCGCCCACCTTTGCCGAGCTGCTCCCGGCTGATGTCGCCCAGGCGCTGCAGCTGGCCTATGACGGCAACCCCGATTTTCACGCGGCCATCGAGAACATTGAGGCTTCCAGGGCTGAGCGTGAAGGCACCAAGGCACCGTTCCATCCTCGGTTGGACCTGGTGGGCCGTACTGGCACCTATAAAGGTAGCGATACGGACGGCGACTTCATCTCGGACAATGAACATGAAGACCGTCACAGCATCGAGCTGGTAGGTAGCATCAACCTCTATCGTGGTGGCAGTGATCTGGCATCGTTCCGTGCCGCCAGCGACCGCGTTGAACAGGCTATCAACCTGCGTGACAAGGCCTGTGTGGACATTCGCCAGACGACAACGATTGCGTTCAACGACACCCGCCGTCTGCGTGACCAGCTGGCTTACCTGAACGAGCACCGTCAGACCACTGATCGCGTGCGTGGCGCCTACAAGCAACAGTTCGACATTGGTCAGCGCTCGCTGCTCGACCTGCTGGATATCGAAAACGAATATTTCGAGGCAAGTCGTGCTTACGTGAACGCCCAGTTCGATGTGGCGCTGGCGGATGCGCGTACGCTGCGAGCCACCGGTGAGCTGCTCGAAGTACTTGAGGTTCGGAAGGATGGACTACCTACCCTGGCCGACCTGGACAGCAACGGCGTTGCGGTGACTCCCGATATCGTGTGCCCCGCGGTGGGACCGCGTGCCTACACCATCGATGAGCTGACCGGTACGACCCGTGCGCCAGATGTCGTGATGTCTGCCGATGCGCTGTTCGAAGTCAACAGCTACGTGCTCAGCGAGCGAGCCCGCCGCGAGCTGGGACAGCTGGCTGCGCAGCTACGCGAGCGCAACGATCTGGTGCGCATCTTTGTTGCCGGGCATGCTGACAGTACCGGCAATGACGGAATCAATGATCCGCTGTCGCGTAATCGTGCCGCTGCCGTGGGCGACTACCTGATCAGCGAAGGGGTGAACCCTTCACTGATCCAGACGCAGGGTTTCGGCTCTCACCGCCCGGTACAGTCAAACGATACGGTTGAGGGGCGGCGTCAAAATCGACGTGTGGAAATCACCCTTGAGCGCAGCGGCGAGAACCTGGACCTGGGTTCCATTCATTCTGCAGCGGGCAACGATATGGTGTCTCTTGCCTGGGCGAAAGGCCATCGTGCAGGTAGCGTAGAGGGCTGATACGGGTTGCGGTGAGCGCGCGGGTGTCATTGTCGTGTTCACCGCTTGGATGTAGAACGCCGTTGGGTGCTGATTCGTTGTTGGTGCTCGGCACAGGGATGATGTGCGTTGCGTGCCTGCTCGACGGCAGGCACGCTACGTTTCAGTTATCGGCAATGCTATCGGCCTACAGAAGAGGTACATGTGGACGATTCTCGAGTCGCAGCGGATGCTGCACCGTCTGAACCGGAAACGCAGGAAGGGAGTGGTTCCCCCGTCAAGGATGAACTTCTGGAAGTGCTGCTGGCGGTAGCTCATTACCATGACCACGACGTCAACGCAGATTCGTTGACCGCTGGTCTGCCCCTGGAAGACGGGGCCCTGACGCCAGGGATCTTTCCCAGGGCCGCAGAGCGTGCCGGCCTGACGGCGAGAATTATCAAGAGCCGCCTTGTGCAATTGAATCCGGCACTATTTCCGGTGGTCTTGTTGCTTGAGCCGGGGCGTGCTTGCGCTCTGGTTGATATGAATGTGAAAGCGCGCACGGCAACGGTCGTGTACCCCGAGCTGGGTCAGTCCGCCGTCGAGATTGGCCTGGATGAGCTGCACGAGCGCTATAGCGGGACGGCCATCTATGTTCGCCCCAGATTTCGCTTTGACGCTCGCACCAAGGACGTCAACGAAAAGCGTTCGGGGCACTGGTTCTGGGGCGTCATCAAGGAGAATCGTCGCCTCTACAGGGATGTCATCCTGGGTTCCATCGCCATTAACATCTTTGCGCTGGCGATGCCGCTGTTTGTGCTCAACGTTTATGACCGTGTGGTGCCAAACCATGCCACCGAAACGCTGTGGGTGCTGTCGGTTGGGGTGCTGATCGTGCTGGCGTTTGATCTGACGCTACGCTTGATGCGATCGAGCTTTGTCGACCTGGCGGCGAGCAGGGCCGATGTCAAGCTATCGTCCCGCATCATGGCACGGGTGATGGGTATGCGCATGGAGGCGAAGCCGGCTTCCACAGGCTCCTTCGTGGCCATGTTGCAGTCCTTCGAGTCCGTGCGCAGCTTTATCGGGTCTGCCACTGTCATTGCCATGGTCGATCTGCCGTTTGTGATCATGTTTATTGCGATCATCGGTCTTATCGGTCCGGCGCTGGTCATCCCCATTGTTGCCGGGGTGATCTTTATTTTGCTGTACGCCCTTGGTGCTCAGGGCAAGTTACATGACCTTTCTGACACCACGCTCAAGGTCGGCGCTCAGCGCAATGCGACCCTGGTTGAGTCGGTGTCCCAGCTGGAGACCGTCAAGTCGCTGCGTGGCGAAAGCCGGATTCAGGGGCAGTGGGAGCAGGCCAGTGCGTTTCTGTCTCGCACAGGCGCACAGCTGAAATTTCTGGGAACATCGGTAACCAGTATTGCCCAGTGGACGCAGAACACGGTCGGCATCTGCGTCATCTTGATCGGCGTGTATCTGATCATCGAGGGCGATCTGTCCCAGGGCGGCCTCATCGCTGCCTACATGCTGTCGTCGCGGGCTCTGGCTCCGGTCAGTCAGGCAGCAGCGCTGCTGGCTCAGTACCACCAGTCTGCCACGGCGCTCGAATCGCTGGATCGTGTGATGGAGATGCCGGTCGAGCGTGAGGACAAGAGTTATATCGATCGGCCTGCCGTCAAGGGGCTGGTGAAGTTCGACAAGGTGACGTTTCGCTATCCCCAGGCCGAGAATGACAGTCTGCGCGACATCAGTCTGTCTATCGCTCCGGGCCAGAAAGTCGCGTTGCTGGGGCGCGTAGGCTGTGGCAAGACCACGCTGCAGAAGCTGTTGCTGGGGTTGTACCAACCAACGGCGGGGTCGGTGCTGATCGATGACGTTGATATTCGCCAGCTGGATCCTCTTCAGCTCAGGCGGCATATCGGCTATGTCCCGCAGGACGTGCGTCTGTTCTTTGGTTCATTGAAGGAAAATATCGTTGCCGGCGCCGGTAGCGAGGGCGTCGACGACGACCTGCTGCTCAAGGCGATTCGGATCAGTGGCCTGGACAGCCTGGTCAGCACGCACCCCCAAGGGGTGGAGCTGCAGGTCGGAGAAGGTGGCCAGATGCTCTCGGGGGGGCAAAAGCAGGCCGTGGCGATTGCACGGGCTATCGTGCACGACCCCTCGATTCTCCTGCTTGATGAACCGACGAGTGCCATGGACCATGCCAGCGAGGAGGCGTTCAAGCGCAACCTCAAGGAGTTCGCAAGTGGCAAGACCCTGATGGTCGTGACGCATCGTACCTCGCTGCTGTCGCTGGTGGATCGAATCGTGGTTATTGATTCCGGTAAGGTCGTGGCGGATGGAGAGCGTGACAGCGTCATGGATGCGTTGCGCAAGGGCCAGATCGGGAGGGCCAGCTGATGTCTGCCAAGAGCGCTGAGCAGAAAGGATTCGAAGGCGTCGGTCGGGTGTCCCGTTCGGGAGGAAAAGTCTTTCGCCCCTTTATTGATCGCCTGTTCGCCCGTCGGGTCAGTGCCTCGCACTTGAATCGCGATTGGGCCAGCGACGCTGATTGGGCGCGCATGCAGCAGGACCCGCTGCGGGCGCGGCTAATGCTGTATATGGTCGTGGTGGCGATCATCTGCGTGGTGGTATGGGCGTGTTTTGCTCCCATCGACGAGGTGACTCGGGGTAGCGGCAGGGTCATACCCTCCAGTCAGTTGCAGCGAGTGCAGAGCTTCGACGGCGGCGTGGTTCAGGAAATTCAAGTGGCCGAGGGTGACTTCGTGGAGGCCGGTGATCTGTTGATGCGCATCGACCCCACCCGATTCCTCTCCAATTTCAATGAGAACCGTGCCAAGGCGGAAACGCTGCAGGCCAAGGCGGAACGTTTGCGTGCGCTGGCGACGGGGTCCTCTTTTGATCCCTCCGAGGAGTTGATCGAGCAGGCGCCTAACATCGTGTCGAGGGAGCGAGAGCTGTATCAGAGTAGCCTTGAGACCTTGGACGAGCAGAAACAGATTCTGCAGCAGCGCTTGGAGCAGCGCAGGGCAGAACTGAATGAGGCGGCGGCACGCCGCAACGCCGCTAGTCGGGAGCTCAACCTGGCCAGCCAGGAGCTCAATATGACCCGTCCACTGCTGTCGAGTGGCGCGGTATCCGAGGTAGAGGTGCTGAGATTGCAGCGCGAAGTCTCCCGCGCGAGCGGTGAACGCAATCAGGCTGCGGCACAGGTGTCTCGACTCGAGGCCGCCATCGTGGAGGCGCAGGGCGAGCTGCGGGAAGTGGATGCCAAGGCGCGGACGGAATGGCGCCAGGAGCTCTCGGCGACCTTGGGCGAGCTTTCTGCGCTGAATGAATCCAGTGAGGGCCTGCAGGACCGTGTCCGCCTGTCCGAGATTCGTTCACCGGTGGACGGTGTCGTGCAGCGTCTTGCGATCAACACCATCGGCGGGGTCGCCCAGCCTGGCCAGGAAGTGGTGGACATCGTGCCGACCGATGATGCGTTGGTGGTCGAAGCCAAGATTGCGCCTCAGGATATTGCCTTCCTGCGGCCAGGACTGCCGGCGACCATCAAGCTGACAGCCTATGACTTCTCGATATACGGGGGGTTGGACGCAGAACTTGAGCACATTAGCGCCGACACCACGACGGACGAGGAAGGCAATACCTACTATCGAGTTCGTGTTCGCACTCAGGATGAAGAGGCGGCGAGTGAGGTGGAGGTTATCCCGGGCATGACCGCTCAGGTGGATATCTTGACGGGTAAGCGCACCGTCATGCAGTTCTTGCTGAAGCCGGTGCTGCGGGCGTGGGGTAACGCGATGGGAGAGCGGTGATGACGCGATACTTGGTCTATCAAGGAAGTAGTGAGGTGCCGCGTTGGAGCGATACCTTCAGTGATCTGGAGGTCGTGGCGCCCCATAGTGTATTGGATTATGCGACCAAGGGAGATGTCGCCTGGATCGTTGTCGAGGCCGGTGACTGGACGGGACTTTGCTCTCGCCTGACGGCCAAGGGAGTGTTGGTGGCGGTACTGTCGTTCAATCCTTACTCCGCAGAGGCCTATCAGGCCTTCAACGCCGGTGCCAGGGGCTATGTGCACGCGCTGTCCACACCAGAAGTGCTGCGGCAGGTTGATATCGTGGTCCGTCACCGTGGAATTTGGTTATGGCCTGAACTGATGGATAGCCTGGTCGGAGGGGTGTTCAAAGCGATGGGCGGGGCTCCAGCGGTTCATCAAGATGTGCTGGAAGGGCTTACTGAACGCGAGAAGGATGTGGCCCTGGCGGTGGCTGAAGGTCAGAGCAATAAGTTGGTGGCTAGAGAGCTCGGCATCACCGAGCGGACGGTAAAGGCCCATCTTGGTGCCGTTTTCCGTAAGCTTGGGGTCAAGGACCGCATGCAGTTGATTTTGAGGATGTCCCGAGACCGTTGAACTCACGCCTGTGAGATTTCCATGAGGCCCGAAGACCGCGAGGTGTTCGGGCTTTTCTTTGCGATAGTGTAAATATTGCTGCAGCAACGCCTTCCGTAAAAGCGGTTCCAGTCACCACTAAGTTTGACAATCCCGCAGCCATTAATACAAGTGTTTTACACGCTTTAATGAGCGTCGCTGTTCGCTATTGAGCGATGCGTTATTAGCTATCTTACAGCTATCTTATTTCGCCTTCGTTATGTGGCTAATGGACTACCAATTGTGCTTGAAGAGCTTTCTGGTGTCGTATTTGCCTGCCACTGACCATCTAGACACTACCGTCACAAAGCCGCGCGCCCTAGTTTGCTCCTTGAATGACTAATCAACAGCAAGACGCAGGGTAGAAACCATGAATATCACTTCTGTTGAAGGTACGGTCTGGATTATCGATGTGACCGGGGAGCGTACACTCGCACGGTCGGGGGACATCCTGTTGCCGGGACAACGGCTCATGGCCGGGGAAAATGGGCATGCGACAGTGACGAGCCCAGATGGCCAGGGGTCGCTGGACCTGGCTGCAGGTCAGTCGCTGGAATTTCCGCAGAATGTGGCAGGAGAGGACCTGGTTGTCGAGTTTGATGAAATCCTCCGCTCGCAGGTATCCGCCGACCTTGCCCAGGAAAGCGTCCTCGGTGACAGCCAGCTTGAGGCCTTGCTGACGGCACTCGATGCTGGCGAGGATCCCTTCGATGTCCTTGAAGATCCTGCCGCAGGGCTGGGCGGCGGAGCGGGAACGAACAACGGGCATTCCTTCGTCCGTTTGCTACGTGTCCTCGAGCAGGTATCCCCCCTGGCATACGACTACGGCCTCAACAGTGGTGATAATCAGGAATTCCCTTTGTTTGTCGGTGATATCGTTGACGGCGATACGGATGAAATTCCTGACAATGGGGTGGCGTTGGGTGGTCTGGATGGAGGGCCCGACGGAAGCGGGCTTGGCGGTGGGCTTGAAGACACCGACGGCTTGCCGCCTGGCATCGATAGTGCCGAGTTGCTGGTGCGTGAGTCAGGTTTGACGGGCGGCAGCGATTCGTCCAGTGGTACTGCCCAGCAGGCCAGTAGCTTCACCTTCAGCAGTGTGGATGGGTTGGGTACGCTTGTGGTCGCCGATGTGACCCTGACGCTAGCGGACTTGCTGGCCCTATCGTCTGGGCCTCAGACCATCGAGACTCCCCATGGCGCTCTCTGGTTGGACGGATTTGCGGGTGATGCAACAGGCGGAACCGTCTTCTATCACTACGAGCTGTTGACAGCGGTGGACAACGATACCGCCCCAGGGGCGACCGATGCTGGCCTGATCGAGAGCTTTGTGGTCACGGTCACGGATGCGGATGGAGATACCACCGCAGCAAGCCTGGACGTGCTGATCCTGGATGATGTGCCTGACGTTAGCGTGACAGGCCCCTCCATCGTATCGGAAAGTGACGAGGTGTCAGGGGTCTGGCAAGAGGTAGAAGGCGCCGATGCCATCGTATCGACACAGGTGGTGGTAGCGGGGGTCGCTGGTACCTTTGCGCTGGGTGACGAGATCTCGCTGCCGGATGGCGTGCTTGTCGTTAATGCCGACGGCACCTGGACGTTTACGGCCACAGGGGGGCGTGATCAGACGCTTGAGCGCGCCGTAGAGTTCTCGATCGTGGCAACGGATGGCGATGGTGATCAGGCCGCGGCAGACCACCGTATCGTGATTCAGGACGCCGCGGTGCCGACCACGCCTGGCGATGGCGGGGATCCTGCATCGGCCCCTGGAGAAGTGGTGCTTGATGAAGAAGGTCTGCCTGGTGGCGTGATCGGTGGTCCTGGGGACGTCGCCGGGGAAGTCGTCAGTGTCAGTGGACAGCTGGGATACGACTTCGGCGAGGATGGGCCCGCCGCCGGTGGTGGCTTCACATGGTCACTGGAGGGGTTGCCCCAGCTGACGTCACAAGGCGAGCCATTGATCTATCGGCTGGATAGTGACGGCCAAGTGCTGCTGGCGGAGACGCCGAATGGCGAAGAAGTGCTGCGCGTTGCGGTGACAGATGTGGCGAGCGGTACTTTTGAGGTGGTCCTGTCGGGACCACTGGACCATCCGCTCGGCGACACAGAGGACGATATCGTCCTGGCGGAGGGGTATACCGTTACTGACATCGATGGCAGCACCGCAGACGGACAGCTGGATCTGCGTCTGGACGATGATTCACCTGTCGTGAATGTCACGGTTGATGAAGGCGCGACGGTGGTGGATGGTCAGGTGCTTGCCAGTGAAGGCGAGACCGTCACCGGTTCATGGTCGATTGAGCCGGGCGCCGACGGCGTTGGTGTGATCGAGGTGATGGTCAATGATACGCCGCTGACGTTTATCAGCCTGCCGAATACCAGCGATGAAGTGACGGTAGCGCTGCCCCAAGGTGATCTCACCCTGCGAGGCGATGGCAGCTGGTCCTTTACCGCTGCCACGGGGCTCGACAACTCCCAGGAGCAGGCCGTCAATGTGGTGCTGCGGGTCACCGATGGTGATGGCGACGTCAGCGAAGTCGATATCAGCGCGTCGATTCTCGACGCGTCGACACCGACCACGCCGACTGACGGTGGCGATCCTGGCGCTGGGCCTGGTGAAGTGGTGCTTGATGAAGATGGTCTTGCGGGTGGCAATGCTGGCGGCGTGGGAGATGTCGCTGGCGAGCCCATTCGGGTCAGTGGGCAACTGGGTTATGACTTTGGTGATGACGGCCCCGCTGCCACCGGCGCTTTCGCTTGGTCGTTGAGCGGGCTGCCTGCATTGACGTCGATGGGCCAGGAGTTGGTGTATCGCCTGGCCGATGACGGCCAATTGCTTGTGGCTGCCACCGATGCAGGAGTTGAGGTACTGCGTGTGGCGTTGACGGACCTGACAAGCGGGGCCTTTGAGGTGCTCCTCTCCGGCCCCCTGGATCATCCGCAAAACTCTGCGGAAGACGATCTGTCCATGCGCCTCGGCTACACCTTGACCGACATCGATGGCAGTCAGGCAACGGGTGGCCTGGATATCCGTATCGACGACGACACACCGGTCGCGACGGTCGCACCCGAAACTGGCACAACGGTTGTGAACGGCGTGGTGCAGGTAATAGAGGGTGAGGAGGTCTCGGGCATCTGGAGTATCCAGCCTGGTGCCGATGGTCTTGCCAGTATCGAGGTGTTGGTCAATGGCACGCCGTTGCTGTTTGACCGTATTCCCGACGTCAGTGAGCAGGCGAGCCTGACCCTGCCGCAGGGCGAGTTGACCCTGCGAGGTGATGGCAGCTGGGCGTTTACTGCGGCCGAGGGGCTCGATAACTCGGTAGATCAGGTGGTTGACGTGGTGCTACGCGTGACCGATGGCGACGGTGACGTCGTCGAGGTAGATATCAGCGCTGCTGTGCGCGATGCCGCACGCCCAACGACGCCAACGGATGGTGGTGATCCTGACGCTGCACCCGCTGAAGTGGTGTTGGATGAAGACGGCCTGACGGGAGGTATCGCCGGGGGAGCCGGTGACGTAGCGGGGGAGACCACCTCGGTGACAGGCCAGCTCGGCTACGACTTTGGTGATGATGGCCCCGCCTCATCCGGCGCTTTTGCCTGGTCGCCGAGCGGCTTGCCGGCGTTGACGTCCATGGGGCAAGCCGTCGCCTTTGCCGTGTCCAACGACGGCCAGACGCTGGTGGCCGCCACCCAGGCTGGGGACGAGGTGCTACGCGTCACGCTGACAGACTTGGCGGCGGGCGCCTTTGAGGTACGCCTGTCAGCCCCGGTCGATCACCCTGAAAATTCGGTCGAAGATGATGTATCGCTGAGCCTCGCCTATACCCTGACCGATGTGGATGGCAGTCAGGCGACCGGCGGCCTGGACATTCGTATTGACGATGATATGCCGGTGGCAACGGTGGCGCCTGATACGGGTACCACGGTGATAGACGGTGTGATTCAGGCGGACGAGGGTGAAACGGTCACCGGTCAATGGAGCATTCAGCCGGGTGCCGATGGGCTCGGTAGCATCGACGTACTGATCAATGGTTCGCCGCTATCCTTTGACCGTTTACCCGCTACCAGTGATGAGGTTTCGCTGTCGTTGCCCCAGGGTGAGTTGACGCTGAAAGGGGACGGCAGCTGGTCATTTACGGCAGCTGAAGGGCTCGACAACTCTGTTGATCAGACTGTCGATGTGGTGCTGCGAGTGACTGACGCCGATGGCGATGTGGTGGAGATCGACGTCAGCGGTGCCATTAATGATGCTGCGTCTCCCACCACGCCCACTGACGGTGGCGACCCGAATGCGGCACCTGCCGAGGTCGTGCTGGACGAGGATGGGCTGGCGGGTGGCGTAGCGGGCGGTGATGGTGACGTGCCAGGTGCGGCTACGCTGGTGAGTGGGAAGCTAGGCTACGACTTTGGTGACGATGGCCCTGCTGCCAGCGGGGCCTTTGCGTGGTCATTGACAGGGCTGCCGGCGTTGGTATCCCAGGGGCAGGCGCTGACCTATCAACTGGCCGATGATGGACAGACATTGGTGGCCGCCACCCAGGCGGGAACTGAAGTACTTCGAGTGTCGGTGACGGACCTGGCACTGGGGACCTTTGAAGTCAGCCTGTCGGCTCCCCTGGATCATCCGGAAAACTCGGTCGAGGACGACCTGTCGCTAAGTCTCGGCTATACCCTGACCGACCTTGATGGCAGTCAGGCGACCGGAGGACTGGATATCCGCATTGATGATGACACGCCTGTCGTTTCTGTGGTCGCTGACGACGGTGTGGACGTGGTCGATGGGGTCATCCAGGCGGATGAGGGCGAGACCGTCTCAGGCCAGTGGAGCATTCAGCCGGGTGCGGATGGCCTTGCAGGGATTGAGGTGGTGATCAATGGGTCACCGTTGGCGTTCGATCGCCTGCCTGAAAGTAGTGACAGCGAAACGCTGTCCTTGCCACAAGGGCAATTGACGTTGAAGGGGGACGGCAGTTGGACGTTCACGGCGGCCACAGAGCTCGATAACGCGGTGGACCAGGTGGTTGATGTTGTGCTTCGGGTCACCGATGGCGATGGCGATGTGACGGAAGTCGATATCTCTGCGCAAGTGCTTGATGCCGCTAGGCCGACGACACCGACTGACGGTGGTGATCCAGCGGATGGTCCCGGCCAGGTAGTAGTGGATGAGGATGGACTGGCAGGCGGTATTGCCGGGGGCGATGGTGATGTTGCTGGAGAAGCCACCCAGATTTCCGGGCAGTTGGGCTATGACTTTGGCGATGATGGCCCTGCTCGGGATGGTGCGTTCACCTGGTCTCTTGATGGGTTGCCGGTGCTCACCTCCTTGGGTGAAGCGGTGGCGTATCGCCTGGCGGATAACGGCCTGACCGTTATTGCCGAGACAGCGTCTGGAGATGAGGTGCTCCGCATAGCGCTGACGGACATGACGACGGGAGACTTCGAGGTCACGCTGTCCGCCGTTGTCGATCATCCTGAGAACTCGATCGAAGATAGCCTCTCGCTTGCGGTCGGCTATACGTTGACCGACCTGGATGGCAGTACGGCGACGGGAATGCTCGAGGTAGTGGTCAATGACGATACTCCCACAGCGTCCGTCACGACGTCCGATGGCACAGAGGTTTCCGGGGCGATTG
This sequence comes from Halomonas sp. DP8Y7-1, assembly GCF_019801685.1. Classification (NCBI taxonomy): domain Bacteria; kingdom Pseudomonadati; phylum Pseudomonadota; class Gammaproteobacteria; order Oceanospirillales; family Halomonadaceae; genus Halomonas; species Halomonas sp. DP8Y7-1. The sequence continues at coordinate 96,887 of NZ_JAHVIN010000006.1, forward strand.
AGATCGATGAAGGTGCGACCATTTCTGGCCAGTGGGCTATCGCGGGTGGCGCTGATGGCGTCGCAGCCGTCGATGTTGTGGTGAATGGTACGTCCTTGCCGGTCACGGCTCTTCCTGGTCCAGCTGACGAGGAGGTATTGACGTTACCTCAAGGTAACTTGACGCTCAGGGGGGATGGCAGCTGGTCCTTTACCGCGGCCACAGGATTGGATAATTCCACTCCGCAGGAGGTCAATGTCGTATTGAACGTCACCGACAGCGATGGTGATGTGGTGATGATCGACATTGCTGGACAGATTCGCGATGTGGCTACGCCGACAACGCCGACTGATGGGGGCGACCCTGAAGCGGCTCCCGCCGAGGTGGTCCTGGATGAGGATGGCTTGGTCGGTGGCATCGCTGGTGGTGATGGCGATGTGTCGGGTGAAGCGACGTTGGTCAGCGGCCTGCTCGGGTACGATTTTGGTGATGACGGCCCAGCAACCAGCGGAGCCTTTAGCTGGTCAGTGAGCGGTCTGCCGGAGCTGATGTCTGGCGGCGAAACCCTGGCCTACCGTCTGGATGATGATGGCCAGACGTTGTTCGGGGAATTGCCCAGTGGCGATGCAATCTTGCGCGTCGCGCTGACGGATGTGGCCACAGGAGCCTTCGAGGTCACCCTATCTGGTCCTCTGGACCACCCTGAAACATCGACCGAGGATGATCTGGCCTTTACGGTGAACTACACCGTGACCGATATCGATGGCAGTACAGCGGATGGGCAGCTGGATATTCGTGTTGACGACGATACGCCGGTCGCGTCGGTGACGCCGGGCGCCGGCACGACAGTAGATAATGGCGTCATTCAGACTGAAGAAGGCGACACTGTCACCGGTGTCTGGTCCATCCAGCCGGGTAGTGATGGTCTCGGCGCTATCGAACTGATGGTCAACGGCTCACCGCTCACCGGGGTCACCCTGCCAGGGCCTGGTGAGTCCACGACATTGACCTTGGAGCAGGGTGAACTCACCGTCAATGGTGACGGAGGATGGTCGTTCACCGCCGCGAAGGGGCTCGATAACTCGCTGGATCAGCGTATTGATGTCGTTCTGCGGGTCATCGATGGTGACGGTGATGTGGTGGAAGTCGATATCAGTGCTGACATAGGTGACGCGGTGGCACCGACGACACCTACGGACGGTGGAGACCCAGATGCGGCACCAGCGGAAGTGGTGCTGGATGAGGAGGGGCTTCCCGGCGGCATCGCCGGTGGTCCAGAGGATGTGGCGGGAGAGAGTACCCATTCTTCAGGGCTCCTCGGTTACGACTTTGGTGAGGATGGCCCGGCCACCAGCGGTGCCTTCACCTGGTCACTGTCGGATTTGCCGTCACTGACCTCGGGGGGGCAGGCATTGACCTACCGCCTTGCCGACGGCGGACAGACATTGGTTGCAGAGACCTCTGCGGGAGAGGTGGTTCTCAGTGTTGCATTGACAGACCTTGCCACGGGTGCCTTTGAGGTCACGCTGACAGGCCCGCTGGATCATTCGTTGAGTTCGGTGGAGGATGATCTTGTCTTTACGGTGGGCTACACGCTCACGGATCTGGATGGTAGTACGGCAACCGGCGAGCTCGATCTGCGTATTGATGATGACTCACCAGTGGCATCGGTCACCCCGGATGACGATGTCTCCGTGGTGGACGACGTGATTCAGATGGCTGAGGGCGGCGCCGTCACAGGTAGCTGGAGCATCGATGCTGGAGCGGATGGTCTTGGTGCCATCGAGGTGGTGATAAACGGTTCACTGTCGACATTTACTCGGCTGCCTGCCAGCGATGAAACGACGACGATCAGCTTGCCCGAAGGCGAACTGGTGATCGCTGGTGATGGCCAGTGGACGTTCACGGCCGCCACAGGCCTGGACAATTCAAGCGATCAGGGGATTGATGTCGTATTGCGGGTGATTGACGGCGATGGCGACGTCACCGAAATCGATATTAGCGCAGATATTGCGGATGCGGCTGCGCCGACGACGCCCACGGATGGAGGCGACCCTGCAGCCGGGCCGGGAGAAGTTGTCCTCGATGAGGATGGCCTGGAGGGGGGCATCGCTGGCGGAGACGGTGATGTACCTGGCAGGGTCACCTTGGTAAGTGGCGTCCTGGGCTACGATTTTGGTGATGATGGCGCCGCCAGCACTGGGGCATTCAGTTGGTCGACCTCGGGGCTTCCTGCGTGGACGTCAGAAGGAGAAGCTCTTAGCTATTCACTGGCCGACGGTGAACTGGTACTCCTGGGCTCAACCGCTTCTGGCAGCGAAGTGTTGCGCATCGCCCTGGTAGATCTGGCGACTGGCGCTTTTGAGGTGACCCTCTCAGGGCCGCTCGATCATCCAGTCAATTCGACGGAGGATGATCTTGCTCTGTCCGTCGGCTATGTTGTGACCGATCTGGATGGCAGCACGGCTAGTGGCGAGCTGGAGGTGCGTATCGACGACGATACTCCAGGGCCTATCGTCGCTGAATCCGGCGTTATCAGTGAAGATACCCGTGGGTCACTGGGCCTGGATGGCGGATATGGAGCAGATGGCTCTGGTGAGTCTATCGGTTTTCAGGAAGGGATCGATGGTACGCCCGTTCTCGATATCCAAGGTAACATCATCCTGTTCAATGGCGACGCCTTAGGCTGGCAGCTGTCTGCTGATGGGAAAGAACTGGTTGCCATCACCAGCGGTGGCGCTATCGGCTTCCGTGTGGTGCTGGATGAGGTCAACGATAGATACCTCTTGCAGACCGAGGATGGGGAGCGCTCATTCTTCACGCGTCTGGCTGTGCCTATCGACGGAGTCGACACGATCACGGGGGGCACTGAGGCTATTCTCGATCTTGGAGACCCCGATCTGGACTCTCAGGTGGTGTACTCCGCCACCAACGGTGTGTCTGTGCTGGATGGTGGTCTGGTCGTGGGAACCGGTCAGATCAACGACGGCGATGTGGTTCGCATTGACATGGTGGAGGGTGCCTCACGTGGCTCTTCCGGTGTCTCTTGGGACAGCGCTATCCGTGTCGGCGCGTTCAGTCAGACGATCTATGTCGATGGGGTTGCCAATGCCCGAGCCACGTTGATTCTGACGGCTGAGGAGTTCACTCCCGGCGGCGGAACCCCCAATGATCTCGCGCTGGGATCCGACGATCTACGGATTTTGGATAGCCGCGGGATTGATGTGTCCAATGAGGTTCGTGTGACAGAGACCGCTGAAGGTCTTAGGGTTGAAGGTATCCAAGATGGTTGGACCTTTGTGTTGGTTCGTCTCGAGGGCATGCAGTCGGTCACGATCAAGGAGGGCAACGGTGAGCCCTTCCGGTTGGGAGACGTCGAGGTTGTTCGTGGTGCTGCACCTGGCGATGCCTACCTCAATCTGGGGCTAACGGCCACTGATGGTGATGGAGATCAGACGTCTGGTGAGCTGGCGCTGGTCGTGCCAGGCGCAGGTGAATTCGTGGTGGCCAGCAATGCCAACAACACCATTACCACCAGTGGTGGGGATGATGTGGTCATTGCCGATACTGGCGGCTCCTTTGTCATTGTGAACCCTGCGGGAAATTACAACCTGTCTTTCATACTTGATTCCTCAGACAGTATGCTTGAAGAGGTTGAGACATTGCGTCCTGATGGAGCGGGTAACTATACACGTCTGGAACTGTTGCAGGCTGCCATGGTACGCCAGCTTGAGACCCTTGCTGACTTCGAGGGTATCGTCAATCTGCAGTTGATTGACTTCGACGGTCGTGTTCGTAATCCTATGATATTTGAGGATTTTGATCGCGATGATCTGCAAGATGCAGTCAGTTATGTGATGGGGATGCAAGCCTCGGGTACTACGAACTTTGAGGCTGGGCTGCGCGCTGGGACAGGATTTCTGGAAGATATGTCGCTGGTGAATAGTTATGAATCCACTGCCATTTTCGTGACTGACGGGCGTCCAGTGGCGTGGGTGGATGATGACGGCGAAATCGTTATTCCCAGCCCGGTCCAGGAGGGATCCCTTACAGCTATGCAGGAGGCTGTGGATGCCTACAAAGACCTCCTTCAATATGCGGATTCCGTCCACGGGATAGGTATTGGCGAAGGCAGCCTTGTCGACTACATACAGTATTTCGATAGTACCGACGTTTCAGGCGAGGATGTCGAGATCACCCTACTGGATGGCAATACTTTCTCCGGTACGGTTGGTGAAGTGGATATCGTGAATACGGAGGAAGGGCTCAATCTAGCATTGGATACCGGTTCCAGTTTTTCTGGGCTGGAGCCTCTTGGCAACGACCGGGTCTTTGCAGGAGCAGGTGATGACCTCGTCATTGGCGACACGGTGAATTCCGACCAGCTGTCTTGGACAGACGGTGATACCGGAGAGGTCTTCCAGGCCGGTGAGCACGACGGAATGGGGTATCTAGGCCTTTATGAGTTCTTGAAATGGTCCCCGGATCATGGCAACGGTGAACCTCTTAACCAGGATGAGATAAAGCGTTATGTCCTGGATAATGTCGACGACCTGATGAACTTGAGTCGGCAGGATGGTGGTAACGACATTCTGTATGGGCAAGGTGGAGACGATGTCTTGATTGGGGCCGCGGGGGAGGATGTCCTTGTCGGAGGCCGGGGCGACGATGTGATGGTGGGCGGCTTGGGGCAGGACAGTTTCGTGTGGGAGGAGGGTGACATTGTCCCCGATGTTCCCGAAGTGGACCGTATCGAAGACTTCGTGCTTGGCTCGGGTGACGAGGCCGATAGCCTTGATCTAAGTGGCATTCTAAGCGATGGTGCGGCAGCGGACATTTCGAGCTACCTTGTCGCCATTAACGAAGGAGATACGCTTGTCCTGAAGGTGAAGTCTGATGGTGGCATTGACGCTTCGGGCAGTAATGCCGACCTGACGATTGAGCTGGCAGGACTGGGTGGAAGCGGCTCCGGTGCAGATGTCCTTCAGCAGATGCTGGATGATGGGCAGTTGATTGTCGACTGATCGTCACTAGCTAGTCAGCGTTAAGTAAATAAGGGCCTGATATCGATCAGGCCCTTTTTTTACCATTAACACCTTGGCCGGTGTGAGACCTGCCCCTACAGGAGGGACGTGATGAAATGGCCGACGCCGGTCCCAGGTGGTACTGTCAAGCTACAGATAGACGTTGAATCATATGCGACACCATCCGGCTTGAGTGATCGGCTGCCTGGATCAGGAACTCCTCGAACGACAGGTGATTGTCTCCTTGTCCGGCAATGTCCGACAGCGCGCGAATCACGACGAAGGGGCACTGGTAGAGGTGGCAGGTTTGGGCGATGGCAGCGGCTTCCATCTCGGCTGCCAGCATGGCAGGGAAGCGAGCGCGGGTCCGGGCGACCAGATCGGGGCATGCCATGAACACATCCCCGGTGGCGATCAGCCCTTCAGTGACGTTGACTTCACCCATGGCTTCAATGGACTCTCTGGCGACAGTGACCAACTGCGCGTCGGGAAGGTAAGCCGCTGGCATGCCTGGTACCTGGCCCGCTTCATAGCCAAACACCATCGCATCGACGTCGTGGTGCCTGACTTCACGTGAAATCACGATATCGCCAATCGACAGGCCCTCTCCAAAGCCGCCGGCGGATCCGGTGTTGATGACGGCCTCGGGCGCGTACTGTTCCAGCAGTTGGGTAGTACCCACCGCAGCATTGACCTTGCCAATTCCAGATTGCAGCAGGACAACGTTCATACCGTGCAGGCGACCCGTGTGAAAGGTAGAGCCCGCATGCGACCTGGTCTCCCTGTCCTCCAGTTGAGAGGCAAGCTGCGCGACCTCTTGAGCCATGGCCCCGATGATTCCGATGCGTTGCATGGTAGTCCTTAGTCGTTTGTTCCAATAAAAGGGGATGCGTTGCCAGGAAGTCGGGGCCTGCGTATTCAGCTCATGCAGCACAGTCCTTGCTATCGAGCGCTGGGCGAGGGGGCACGACACCTGCTCCCCAAGCCCTTGAGCGAGTCTGCGGTCTCTTCCTGGGCCCGTAAAAGGTGCGCTCAGCCGTCGTTAGCGGTCTGGCCGTCGTGGATATCGGCTGCCATTAACGTATTTTCCAGCAAGCTTGCCACGGTCATAGGGCCAACGCCGCCGGGCACGGGGGTGATGTGAGCGGCTCTGCGTGCCGCCTCCTCGAAGTCAACGTCTCCGACAAGACTGCCGTCATCCTGACGATTGATACCCACGTCGATGACGATGGCGTCGTCGCGAACCCATTCGCCTTTCACCAGTCCCGGCTTGCCAACGGCGACCACCAGCAGCTCAGCGCTTCGAACGTGCTGCTCCAGGTCACGGGTGAAACGATGGCAGACGGTCGTGGTGCAGCCTGCCAGCATGAGTTCCAGCGCCATGGGGCGTCCGACGATGTTGGACGCGCCAACAACGGTGGCATTGAGACCGCGTACCGACAGGCCGCTATGATGAAGGAGGGTCATCACCCCCTTGGGTGTGCAGGGGCGCAGAAGCGGCAGTCGTTGAGCCAGTCTGCCCAGATTGTAGGGATGAAAGCCGTCCACGTCCTTGCTGGGCAAGATGCGCTCCAGAATGGGCCTGGCGTCGAGGTGTTCGGGGAGCGGAAGTTGAACGAGGATGCCGTCGATGGAGCGATCCGCGTTGAGCTGGTCCACCAGGGACTCCAGCTCCTGTTGGCTGGTGGATGCAGGCAACGCGTGCTGAACGGAGGAGATGCCAGCCTGCTCGCAGGCACGATGTTTATTGCGCACATACACATGGGAGGCGGGATCATCGCCGACCAGAACCACTGCAAGGCCTGGCGTCCGCCCGCCGGCTTGGCGGCGTGTCTCGACTTGGCGAGCAACCTGCTGGCGGACGGTGGCGGCAATGGACTTGCCATCGATGAGCTGGGCGGACATTGGCTTCCCTCAAAGTACGAATGAATGGGCGGTGGAAGGAGTGGGCACGGATTTTCGCATGCCGGGGCGGTCAGGCAAAGCAGAAGCCCGTTGGTGGAAAGGAAAGTTCAACTAGCGTGTTGACTTGTCAGGAAAGTTCCGTAGAATACGCATCGCTCGCCGGGACAGCTGAAACGGTTTCGGTGGCATTGCAACAGGTCGTCGGGGTGTAGCGCAGTCTGGTAGCGCGCCTGCTTTGGGAGCAGGATGTCGGGGGTTCGAATCCCTCCACCCCGACCACAAGCGATTGTTTAGAAAAGGTTTTTCTTGGCTTTCGGGTTGTGGTTAAGATTTCGGTTGTGTAGAATGCGCCCATAGCTCAACCGGATAGAGCAACGGCCTTCTAAGCCGTAGGTTGCAGGTTCGAGTCCTGCTGGGCGTGCCAGCAAAGCGTGGCGCCTGGTTAGGCTTGGGTTTGATCTGTAGTGCTTGTATGTGGTGGATGTAGCTCAGTGGTAGAGCCCCGGATTGTGGCTCCGGTGGTCGTGGGTTCGATCCCCATCATCCACCCCACTCCATGCATTGCGGTGAGCTTTGAATCTGTCGTCTAGCGGGAAGGTTGCTGGTTGCTGGTTGCTGGTTGCTGGTTGCTGGTTGCTGGTTGCTGGTTGCTGGTTGCTGGTTGCTGGTTGCTGGTTGCTGGTTGCTGGTTGCTGGTTGCTGGTTGCTGGTTGCTGGTTGCTGGTTGCTGGTTGCTGGTTGCTGGTTGCGCTGGTGTCTGGTTGTAGATGTGAAGCGTTCAGGTTGTGGTGGATGTAGCTCAGTGGTAGAGCCCCGGATTGTGGCTCCGGTGGTCGTGGGTTCGATCCCCATCATCCACCCCACTCCCTGAAGCGCGCAGAGTGGTCTCTAGAATATGTCGTTATCGCATCAGCTGACTGCCAAAGGGTAGGTCGGCTTTTTTTGTTGTTGCCTTCTTTGCTCTTTCCTTCCTTGAACATCGACCATCTAGCTCTCTTGCGAGCTCGGCCTTCTGTGGTTTAGGGGGCTGCCGCGAGGAGGGATTGCGCGATTGCCCTTGTAAATTGTCCGAAAAGCCCCATCTAAAGGGCGTTGGCGCTTGCCAGTGCCCTGCGGGATTCTTAGAATCTCCCTTTTGACGTTTTCACAGTTTCAGTACGCCCCCAGTCGGTAGAGGATTTTTCATGCAAGTTTCCGTCGATACGACCTCCCAGATCGAACGCCGCATCAACGTCCAGGTGCCGGCCGCCGAGATTGACGAGGCCGTCGCCGCCCGTCTTAAAGACGCTGCCAAGAACGTTCGTCTCGACGGTTTCCGTAAAGGCAAAGTGCCGATGTCCGTCATCCGCCAGCGTTACGGCAGCGATGTTCGTAACGAAGTGGTGGGCGAAGTGATGCGCGAGCGCTATGTCCGCGCCATCACGGATGAGAAGCTCAATCCGGCAGGCTTCCCGCAGATCGAGGCCAAGGTCAACGAAGCCGGCAAGGATCTCGAGTTTACCGCAGTGCTCGAGGTGTACCCGGAGTTCGAGCTGTCCACCATTGAAGGTACCGAGGTAGAGCGTCCGGTCGTTGAAGTGACCGACGCTGACGTGGACGAGATGATTGAAACTCTGCGCAAGCAGAACGCGTCCTGGGAAGAAGTGGAACGCGCTGCTGAAGACGGCGACCAGGTGAATATTGATTTCCAGGGCTTCCTGGGTGACGAGCCCTTCGAAGGCGGCAGTGCAGAGGGCCACGATCTCGTGTTGGGGTCAGGCAGCTTCATTCCTGGCTTCGAAGACCAGCTGCAGGGTGCCAAGGCGGGAGAGGACAAGGTCATCAACGTGACCTTCCCGGAGGACTACCAGGCCGAGCAGCTGGCAGGCCAGGAAGCTACCTTCAAGGTCAAGGTCAATGCCATCAAGGGCCAGGCGCTGCCTGAAGTGGATGCTGCCTTCATCGAAAAGTTCGGAGTCGAAGGCGACGACGTCGATGCCTTCCGCGCCGAGGTCAAGAAGAATATGACGCGTGAAGCTGGCCAGGCGGTGGAGAACCGCGTGAAGCAGCAGGTGCTCGAGTCGCTGAAGCAGGCCAACGACATTCCTGTTCCCGATGCCCTGGTGCAGCAGGAAGTGGACGGCCTGAAGCGTCAGGCAGCCCAGCAGTTCGGCCTTGGCGAAGACTTTGATGTCAGCCAGCTGCCGAACGAGCTGTTTGCTGATCAGGCGCGCAGCCGTGTTCAGGTCGGACTGTTGCTGGCTGAGGTGATCAAGGTCAACGAGCTCGAAGCCTCTGATGATGAGATCAAGGCCAAGGTTGAAGAGCTCGCTCAGCAGTACCAGGATCCGGAGCAGGTCGTCGAGTACTACATGGGCAATGAGCAGATGAAGACCCAGGTCAAGTCTGCACTGCTGGAAGAGAAGGCGGTCGACAAGCTGCTCGATCAGGCGACGGTCAAGGACGTGGAAATGTCCTACCAGCAGGCTCTCGCTGCGGCACAGCAGCAGCCGGGCGAAGAGGCAGAAGAGGGCGAGGACGCCTAAGCGTCTTGCCGAGCCGGCCCGATCGGGCCGGCTTTGTCGTTTTGCCACACACGGATGCGAGGACACATCTCCATGAACACCGAGTTCGATATACATGCTGCTGGCGGCCTAGTGCCCATGGTGGTCGAGCAGAGCGCTCGCGGCGAGCGCGCCTACGACATCTACTCGCGCTTGCTCAAGGAACGGGTGATCTTCCTTGTGGGGCCTGTAGAAGACTACATGGCCAACCTGCTGGTGGCGCAGCTGCTGTTCCTTGAGTCCGAGAATCCCGACAAGGACATCCACCTCTACATCAATTCTCCGGGTGGATCGGTTACCGCCGGGATGTCGATCTACGACACGATGCAGTTCATCAAGCCCGACGTGTCGACTGTGTGCATCGGACAGGCCGCCAGCATGGGTGCTCTGTTGCTGGCCGGTGGTGCCGCAGGTAAGCGCTACTGCTTGCCCAACTCGCGCATGATGATTCATCAGCCGCTGGGTGGCTATCAGGGGCAGGCGTCGGACATCGAGATCCACACCCGTGAAATTTTGGGGATCCGCGAGCGACTGAATCAGATCCTGGCACACCATACGGGCCAGGATATCGAGACCATCGCCAAGGATACCGATCGCGACAACTTCATGAACGGAGCACAGGCTGCCGAGTACGGCCTGATCGACGCAGTGCTGGATAAGCGTCCTGCATCCTGATAGCGTGATAGCGTGATAGCTTGCGCGATGACTACGTGATTACCGGTGGCCCTGCGGGGCTGCCGCTGCCAGAGAGGTACGCGAATGGCCGACGGCAAAGGCAAGGACGACAACGGTAAGCTTCTGTATTGTTCATTCTGTGGCAAGAACCAGAATGAAGTGCGCAAGCTGATTGCCGGTCCGTCTGTATATATCTGCGATGAGTGTGTCGATCTGTGTAACGACATCATTCGCGAGGAAGTTCTCGATGCCGATGCCGAGAGCGACGAGGAGCGTCTGCCCGTTCCACGCGAAATTCGACATACTCTCGATGACTACGTGATCGGTCAGGACCGCGCCAAGACGGTGCTGTCCGTGGCCGTCTATAACCACTACAAGCGTCTTCGTCATAGCGGCAAGGACGACGTGGAACTCGGTAAGTCGAACATTCTGCTGATTGGTCCTACCGGCAGCGGCAAGACGCTATTGGCCGAGACGTTGGCGCGCCTGCTCAACGTGCCGTTCACCATCGCCGACGCCACCACCTTGACCGAGGCTGGCTACGTCGGTGAAGACGTCGAGAACATCATTCAGAAGCTTCTGCAGAAGTGTGATTATGATGTCGACAAGGCTGAGCGCGGTATCGTCTACATCGATGAGATCGACAAGATTTCTCGAAAGTCCGATAACCCGTCCATCACTCGCGATGTCTCCGGTGAAGGTGTCCAGCAGGCCTTGTTGAAGCTGATCGAGGGCACTACGGCCTCGGTGCCACCCCAGGGTGGTCGGAAGCATCCGCAGCAGGAATTTCTCCAGGTGGATACCGGTAACATCCTGTTCATTGTTGGCGGCGCGTTCGCCGGTCTGGACAAGGTGATACGTGATCGCGCCGAGACCGGTGGCATCGGCTTCAACGCTGAGGTCAAGAGCAAGGACGAGTCCAAGGGAGTGGGTGACCTGCTGCTCGAGGTCGAGCCCGAGGATCTGGTCAAGTTTGGTCTGATTCCCGAGTTCGTCGGACGTTTGCCGGTGATTGCCACCCTGACCGAGCTGACCGAGGATGCGCTGATACAGATCCTCACGGAGCCCAAGAACTCTCTGGTCAAGCAGTATGCTCGCCTGTTCGATATGGAAGGCGTCGAGCTGGACTTCAGAGAGGACGCCCTGCGCGCAGTGGCGCACAAGGCGATGGCTCGCAAGACCGGAGCACGTGGACTGCGCTCTATCCTCGAGTCCGTATTGCTTGACACGATGTATGAGATTCCCTCCCTTGAGGGCGTCAGCAAGGTGGTCATAGACGCGTCTGTCATTAGTGGCGAGAGCGATCCGCTGCTGATCTACAGCCAGAGCGAAGATACCGAGGAAGCCGCGCGGGTGGATGGTACCGACGGCTAACCTGCCGCTGTCGACTCGCGACGCCGACAAAGGGGCCGCTGATGCGGCCCCTTTGTCTGCCGGGCTTGATATCCGGGCATAGTCCCCGGGCATTGCCTTAAGGAGACTGTCTCAAGGGCATGGTCTTAAGGGCATTGTCTCAAGAGATGTGTCCTGCGAGCCTAGTCTTTCGCTTTCTGGTCGACGGGCTTCGACTGCCGGTGGCAGGTATCACAGCATTCCGGCAGGTGTTTCCCCTTGCAATCCCTTGGGGGTGCCCCCATCCCTCAGGTTTCACCCGCTAAGTTTGAGGAACGTCTGCGATGCAGCAGAACGCCGAACAGACTATGAGTCTGCCCCTTTTGCCACTGCGTGACGTAGTGGTATACCCGCAGATGGTCATCCCGTTGTTTGTCGGCAGAGAAAAGTCGATCCAGGCACTGGAAGCTGCCATGGCGGATGACAAGCGGGTCCTGCTGGTTGCTCAGCGCGAAGCCAGCAAGGACGATCCAGACAACGAAGACCTGTTCGCCATTGGTACCGTTGCCGAGATCATGCAGCTGTTGAAGCTGCCCGACGGTACTGTGAAGGTCCTGATCGAGGGTGAGTCTCGCGCAGACATTCGCGACATCTCCCTTGCCGAGGACGGCCACTCTCGGGCCGAGGTCGTGTTGCGCTCCAGCGAGCCACTGAGCGAGCGTGAGCAGGAATCGCTGGTACGCGTGCTGCTCAATCAGTTCGAGCAGTACGTCAAGATGTCGAAGAAGGTACCCAACGAGGTGCTGAATTCGCTGTCTGGCATCGAAGATCCCAGCCGGCTTGTGGACACCATCTGTGCCCACCTGTCGTTGAAGATCGGTGATAAGCAGGAGCTGCTCGAAATGGATCGCGTGCGCGATCGTATCGAGCACCTGATGGCGCTGATCGAGGCGGAAATCGATCTGCTGCAGGTCGAGAAGCGTATTCGCTCGCGCGTCAAGGACCAGATGGAGAAGTCTCAGCGCGAGTATTATCTGAATGAGCAGATGAAGGCCATTCAGAAGGAGATGGGCGAGCTCGAGAACGCGCCGAACGAGGCGGACAAGTACGAGCAGGCCATCAAGGATTCCGGTATGCCGAAAGAGGCTGCCGACAAGGCCAACCAGGAGCTGGGCAAGTTGCGCATGATGTCGCCGTCCTCCGCCGAGGCGACGGTGGTGCGCTCCTATCTCGACTGGCTGGTCTCAGTGCCCTGGAAGAAGCGTACGCGGGTCAAGCACGATCTGCTGAACGCGCAGAAGGTTCTGGATGAAGACCACTATGGTCTTGATGAAGTGAAGGAACGCATTCTTGAGTACCTCGCGGTGCACAAGCGTGTGAAGAAGCTGAAGGGACCGGTGCTATGTCTGGTTGGGCCGCCCGGTGTGGGCAAGACCTCCCTTGGCAAGTCGATCGCTCGAGCCACCAATCGTAAATACGTGCGCTTGGCGCTGGGCGGCGTGCGTGACGAGTCCGAGATTCGTGGCCACCGCCGTACCTATATTGGCTCGCTGCCTGGCAAGCCCATTCAGCGTATGGCCAAGGCAGGGGTTAAGAACCCGCTGTTCTTGCTTGACGAGGTCGACAAGGTCGGTATGGATCACCGCGGTGACCCGGCGTCGGCATTGCTCGAAGTGCTTGATCCCGAGCAGAACAACGCTTTCAGCGATCACTACCTCGAGCTCGACTACGACCTCTCTGAGACCCTGTTCATCTGTACCGCGAATTCGATGAACATCCCCGGGCCGCTGCTCGATCGGATGGAGGTGATTCGCCTGCCGGGCTACACCGAGGACGAGAAGCTGGCGATTGCCACCCGTTATCTGGTGCCCAAGCAACTTGCTGCCAATGGCTTCAAGGAAGACGAGCTGGTGTACAGTGAAGCGTCGCTCCTTGAGTTGATCCGCTACTACACCCGCGAGGCAGGTGTTCGTGAGCTGGAACGGCAGATTGCCAAGGTCAGCCGCAAGGTGCTGCGTGAGCGTCTCGAGAAAGAAGGCAAGGAAGGGGCGCTGGGCTCTCAGACGCTGGCGGCAGAGGATATCGAGACTTACGCTGGCGTGCGACGCTACAGCTACGGTCTGGCCGACAAGCAGGATCAAGTGGGGCGGGTGACCGGCCTTGCCTGGACATCGGTCGGCGGCGAGCTGCTCAACATCGAGTCGGTAGTAACGCCTGGCAAGGGGCGCATCAACAAGACGGGCTCCCTTGGCGATGTGATGAAAGAGTCCGTCAGTGCTGCCCAGACGGTCGTCAGGGCCCGTGCTGAAGCGCTGGGGATCGATCCGGAGCGTTTCGAGAAGGAAGATCTGCATATCCACGTGCCTGAGGGAGCGACTCCCAAGGACGGTCCCAGTGCTGGCATCGCCATGGTCACCGCGATGGTGTCCGCCTTCTGTAATCGTCCTGTGCGCTGTGATGTGGCCATGACGGGCGAAGTCAATCTCCGTGGCGAAGTCATGCCTATCGGTGGGTTGAAGGAGAAATTGCTGGCCGCCAGGCGTGGTGGTATAAAGACGGTGCTAATACCGGAAGAGAACCGCAGAGATCTCAAGGAAGTCCCTGATAACATCAAGGACGCCCTGACGATTCATCCGGTTCGCTGGATTGATGAGGTGTTGGAGGTCGCGCTGTCGAAAAACACGGATCATAATTCCGATGATTCGGTTTCGACGGATTCGACTGCAACTCACTCAATGGTCAGTACACACTAGTGACATTTTTTCCATGATTCCGGCCTGGAAATGCCGGAATCATGCGGATTGGCAAGGAAGGTTGCTTGACAGGTCTTTCGTCGCATTGCTATAAATTGTCGCCATGCTGCGATCGTGCCTGTCGGCCAAAAAATCGCCGTTTTGTATCTTTTTCTGTAATAGTCAAGGGGTGAAGTGTGAACAAGTCCGAGCTGATTGATGCCATTGCCGCGTCTGCCGATATTCCGAAGGCTGCTGCTTCCCGTGCGCTGGATGCCATGGTCGAGTCCGTGACCGAAACCCTGAAGAAGGGCGACAGCGTTTCACTGGTTGGCTTCGGCACCTTTTCCGTCAAGGATCGTGCCGCACGCACCGGTCGTAACCCGCAGACGGGTCAGCCGATCGAAATCAGCGCTGCCAAGGTGCCTAGCTTCAAGGCCGGCAAGGCTCTGAAGGATTCCGTCAACTGATTGACGAGTGACTGGCCCTGGGCCAATCCTCGCAACGTTGACACGAGCGTAGTGTCATCCGCTGACACTTCTCTCGCCAAGGGCGCATCGCTATCGCGGTGCGCCTTTTTCATGAGTTTGGGTGTGGTACCTTGACCGTTGTTGCCAGGCCAAGCGTAACCCCCAACCTTTCGCAGAGGCTTTCATGCTGCAGAGTATTCGCGACCGATCCCAAAGTTGGATCGCAAAGATCATTATCGGGGCCGTGGTCGTTACCATGGCGCTGTTCGGCGTAGAGTCGCTGATCGGTTTGTTTGGCCAGTCCGGTGACGAAGTGGCCAAGGTCAACGGCCAGCCAATCAATCGCCAGCAGGTCGAGGTTAACGTTCAGCGTGCCATGCGGGCCAACCAGGTGCCGGCTGACCAGGAGAGAGCGCTGCGTCGTGAGGTGCTTGAAGGGTTGATCAGCGATCGCCTGATGATCAGCTACGCGGAGTCCGGTGGTCTTGCGGTGTCCGACAATCAGCTGGATCAGCTGATCGTCAGTCGCCCCGAGTTTCACAATGCCGATGGTCAATTCGACCAGGAGCTGTTCCGTCAGCGCCTTGCCAGTGTTGGGTACACACCGCTGTCGTTCCGCGAGCAGCTGAGCCGAGACGTGATGCGTGGCCATATTCAGCAGGGGTTGATCGCCAGCGACTTCACCTTGCCCGCTGAGCAGCAGCGTCTTGCCCAGTTGCAGCGTCAGACGCGTACCTTCCGCTATCACACCATGGATGCCAGTGAACTGGACCAGCCGGTCAGCGTCAGTGACGCTGAGATGTCTGCCTATTACAGTGAGCATCAGCAGGACTTCCTGCGCCCTGAGCAAGTCCAGCTTGCCTATGTGCTGCTTGATCAGGAGGCCATGGCGGCGGACGTGGAGGTCTCCGAAAACGAGCTCCGCGCGGCATGGGAAGCCAGCGCCGAAAACGCGGACCGTCGCGTGTCTCACATCATGGTGACGTTTGGTGACGAGCGCACTCGGGATGAAGCCGAAGCGAGAATCGCCGACGTGCAGTCGCGTCTGGCTCAGGGAGAGGATTTCGAGACCCTGGCCGCAGAGTTTTCCGATGACACCACGACCAGCGATGCCGGCGGTGACCTGGGTGTCATCACCCGCGGCATTTTTGGTGATGACTTCGAGCAGGCGGCCTTTGCCCTTCAGCAGGGCCAGGTATCTGACGTGGTGGAAACGGACAATGGTCTGCACCTGATCAAGGTGACGGATCTGGACCGCCCTGACTTCGAGCAAGAGCGTGATCGACTCCGTGATCGCTTGGCTCAAGAGCAGGTCAGGGACGACTTCAACGACAAGGCTCAGCAGCTGATCGACGAGAGTTTTGCCGCAGATGATCTGCAAAGCGTCGCGGACGCCATCGGGGTGGATCTGGTCACCACGGACTGGGTCAGCCGCGATAGCGCCGAGGGCGTGTTGGCGGAGCCCGGCGTCATGGATCAGGCGTTTTCCGAGGAAGTGCTGGATGAAGGCTTCAATAGTGAAGTCATCGAGTTGGACGGCTCGCGTCGCCTGGTTCTGCGGGCGCTGGATCACCGCGATGCCACCACGCTGCCGCTGGAAGAGGTCAGCAGCGACGTCGAGGCGGCCGTTCGTGGTGCCAAGACTCGTGATGCGCTGATCGAGTTGGCCTCCGAGCGTGTTGCTCAACTGCAGGGCGGGCAGTCGCTGGAACTTGATTGGCAGCAGGCTGATGCGATCAGCCGGCAGGACGCGCCCAGCGTGCCGGACGCCGTGCTGACGACGGCCTTCAAACTGCCTCATCCCCAAGAAGGTGGTGTCGTTTACGGTCGTGCAGTGGAGGGTGATCAGGTCACCCTGATAGCGCTGGATGCCATCGGCGAAGCACAGGGCAATCCGCAGATGGAGCAGTTTGTCTCCAGCATGGCCGAGCGCCTTCGCGCCCAGGCGATTCTTGATGGGCTGCTTAGCCACCTCGAGGAGGTGGGCGATATAGAGCGCTATTAAGCCAAGGTGGTGGGAGACGGGTGATACGGCCCCCGCCACAACGGAGAACAAGGAGCACCCTAGGGTGCTCCTTTTCTATGGAGGGTTGCTCCATAGAAGAGCATCATCGCCCCGGTGTTTAATCCGTGTGACAGTGGATGGTCACGGCGGGCTGTCACCTCGTGGCGGTGGTGTGCGAGCGCGGTGGGCCGTGACATGGTGACAGTCGTGAGAGGGCTCTGGCCATGTTTTATACCGTTATCTTCGCTAGCTGCCCATGGGCTTGAGGAGACCTTGTGTTAACCATGAAACCACTGAAAAGCGTGCCGACACACGTTGTCACGGGCTTTCTTGGCAGTGGCAAGAGTCAATTGATTCGGCATTGGATCGAGCAGAAGCCCGAGCATGAGCGCTGGACCATTCTGGTCAATGAGTTTGGTCAGGTCGGGGTCGATCAGGCGCTGCTTGGGAAGATGCCCGGTGTACATGTCCAGGCAGTACCTGGAGGCTGTCTGTGCTGCCAGGTCGCCACGGTGTTTCGCTCGGTGCTGGTTCAGGCACTCCGGCGTGAGCGTCCAGATCGACTGTTGATCGAGCCGTCCGGCCTGGGTCACCCCGCGGGGTTGCTCGAGGTATTGAGATCCGGTGACTTGGCGGACGCGCTAACGCTGCAGGCAGTGGTGGCGGTCCTAGACCCCCGTCGGGTCGCTGACGCTCGGGTGGTGGCACATGACACCTTCAAGCAGCAGCTAAGCGTGGCCGATGCCTGGGTGCTGTCAATGACGGATCTTGTCCGTTCAGACGATCGTGCGGTCTTTGAGCGTTGGCGAGAATGCCAGTCCCAGGTGCCAGGCGTCGTCACCCAGAGTGACCACCACGGGTTGCCGTTGAGTTGGTTGCTGGATCTTGCGCCACGCACTCCGCTTGCGGGTGCGCGTGGGGGAGCGAGGCCCGCTGAACACGCGCTGGTGGCGCGGTTGCCAAGCGAGGATGTCGAGTCCGTCTTGCCCTTGGCGGGTCCTGGGACTCGCCGTGAGGGGCAGGGGCTAGGCTATCGTTCGATCAGTTGGTGCTGGCACCCTGATGAATCTTTTGAGGAGCAAGGTCTGCATGACTGGTGGCAGGGCTTGCCATCGCCATGTCGTGGCAAGGGGGTCATGCGTACCCTCGCTGGCTGGCTGGTGTTGCCAGCAGGGGAGCAGCGAGAGCGCTGGGGGCAATGGCAGCAAGACTCGCGGCTAGAGCTCATCTGGCCCGTTGATCTGCCGATGGATGTCGACGCCTTGAGCTCGGCGCTTGAGGCCTGTCGTGTGACGAAGTAAGGGTGGGCGTCAGCGTTTCCTGCCCATGGGAGCCGCTGGCGGCGTGTTGGTGCCGCCAGTGGTGTCTCGCCAGTGCAGACAGGCGGGGCCTGCGCACGATCGGTGTCTTGCTCAGAAGGTGAAGCGATTGAGAGCAGGAGCGCTATCGCCGTCGATGCGTACTTCCCACCCTTCGTTGCTCGACCAGTCGCCGATTACCATGCGTTGGCCCTGCGTCTTGCTGCCATCCGCCGCGGTGAGCGTCAGTGGGTGCACGTCGGGCCTGTGCGTGTGGCCGTGGATCAGGCGCTTTACATCATGCTGCTGCATCGCCGACAGGACTTCGTCAGGTGTCACGTCCATGATGTCGGCGGCCTTCGTGCTATTGGCTTCACCGGATTGTTGGCGGAGTTGGCTGGCCAGCGCCAATCGCTCGGGAATCGGCATCGCAAGGATGGAAGCCTGCCACTGGGGATCCCTTGCCTTGGCCCGGAAGGCCATGTAGGCCTCATCCCGGGTGCAGAGGCTGTCACCATGCATCAACAGCGTCGGTTCACCGCCAAGCTCGATCCGCTGAGGATCACTCAGCAAGGTGGCACCGGCTCGTTCGGCAAAGTCGCTGCCCAGCAGGAAGTCTCGATTGCCGTGCATCAGGTAGATGCGCGTGCCCCGATCGCTGGCTGCCTTGAGCTGGTCGGCGACCTCGCAGGCGAGGCGGGCATGGCCACTGGGGTCAGCATCCCCCAGCAGCATCAGGTCATCGCCGATCCAGGCGTCGAAGATATCGCCAAGCAGATACAGATCGACGTCGGTGCCGCGATTTTCCTCGAGCCACGCCAAAAATCCACGGGTAATGTCAGGGGCACCGGGGTGCAGATGGAGATCCGAGATCAGAAGTGTCGTCTTGCCCATGGCGTAATCCTTGACCCTCCAGGCCAAGCTTGGGCCTGGAGGGGGCTGAGGTGGGTGTTTAGGCGTCGTCCTTGATATAGGCGCGCTGAATGATCACATCCTCGGCCGGGACGTCAGCGTGCATGCCGCGACGAGTGGTGGAGACACCCTTGATGCGATTGACGACTTCCATGCCCTCGACCACGCGGCCGAAGACGCAGTAGCCCCAGCCTTGCATGTTCTTGCCGGTATGATTCAAGAAATCATTGTCGGCAACGTTGATAAAGAACTGCGCAGTGGCAGAGTGGGGGTCCTGGGTCCGCGCCATGGCGAGGGTGCCGGTCACGTTCTTCAAGCCGTTATCGGCTTCATTTTCGATCGGAGCGTGGGTCTGCTTCTGCTCGAAGTTGCTGTCGAAGCCACCGCCCTGGACCATGAAGCCGTCGATCACGCGATGGAACAGGGTGCCATCATAAAAGCCTTCGCGAACGTACTGCTCGAAGTTGGCAGCGGTTTTCGGCGCTTCGTCGTGGTTGAGCTCGATCGTGATGTCGCCGAAATTGGTCTGCAAGATGATCATTGAGTGGTCCTGTTGGGTGTGTTGTGCCTGTCGGCACCTTTCTCGTTCTCTGCACGGCTTGGCGCCGTGCCCTAGCGTGACGCTATAATAGCGGTTTTGCTTCGCAGCGCGAAGTCGGGGGGCGACCGCTAGCCCCTCAACGCCCGTACACCACCAGAGGTTGATCCATCAACATGACCACCGAGACAAGCAGCGCGCCGAATTTCATTCGCAACCAGATTCGCGAGGAAATCGAGAGCGGACAGTCGCAGAAGATCGTGACGCGCTTTCCCCCGGAGCCCAATGGCTTTCTGCATATCGGCCACGCCAAGTCAATCTGTCTCAATTTCGGGCTCGCGGAGCAATTCGGTGGTGACTGTCATCTGCGCTTTGATGACACCAACCCGGCCAAGGAAGAACAGGCCTATATTGACGCCATCAAGGAAGACGTCAGCTGGCTTGGCTTTCAGTGGGCGGGAGACATTCGCTTCGCCTCTGACTACTTCGATCAGCTGTACGCCTGGGCGCAGTATCTGATCCAGGAAGGCAAGGCCTATGTCGACGATCTGTCACCAGACGAGATTCGCGAATACCGCGGTACGCTGACCGAGGCTGGCCGCCCAAGCCCGTATCGCGACCGCAGTGCCGACGAGAATCTTGATCTGCTGGAGCGTATGCGCCAGGGCGAGTTCGCCGAAGGCGAGAAGGTGTTGCGGGCCAAGATCGACATGGCGTCGCCCAACATCAACCTGCGCGATCCGATCCTCTATCGTATTCGGCATGCCCATCACCACCAGACCGGAGACAAGTGGAAGATCTATCCTTCCTATGACTTCACCCACGGTCAGTCCGATGCCATTGAGGGGATTACGCACTCTGTCTGCACCCTCGAGTTCGAGGACCACCGTCCGCTGTACGAGTGGTTCTTGAATCAGCTGCCAGTGCCGACCAAGCCGCGCCAGATCGAGTTCGCTCGACTCAACCTCAACTACACGCTGACCTCCAAGCGTAAGCTCAAGCTGCTGGTGGACAATGGCATCGTCGAGGGCTGGGACGATCCGCGCATGCCGACCATCTCCGGCATGCGTCGGCGGGGCTATACCCCCGCGTCTTTGCGCAAGTTCTGCGAGATGATCGGGGTGACCCGCGCTGACGGCGGCCTGGTCGATATTGCCATGTTGACCCACGCCATCCGCTCGGATCTCGAGGACAATGCACCTCGCGCCATGTGCGTGCTCAACCCGCTCAAGGTGGTGCTGACGAACGTGGACGAGCACCACGAGGAAGTCTACGAGGTGCCTGGCCACCCCGCCCGTGAAGATATGCCGGTGCGCAAGATCCCGTTTAACCGGGAGCTGTGGATCGACCGCGACGACTTCATGGAAGAGCCGCCCAAGAAGTTCTTCCGTCTGGCGCCCGGGAAGGAAGTCCGCCTGCGCAACAGTTACGTCATACGTTGCGATGAGGTTATCAAGAACGCGGAGGGCGAGATCGAGGAACTGCGCTGCAGTGTTGACTTCGATACCTTGGGCAAGAACCCGGAGGGACGTAAGGTCAAGGGCGTCATCCACTGGGTAAGCGCGCGTCATGGCGTTCCTGTGGAAGTTCGCTTGTACGACAACCTGTTCCTGGTCGAGCAGCCAGACAAGGACAAGGACGCGGATTTCCTCGATCACCTGAACCCAGAGTCGCTGGTGACCGTGAAGGGGATTGGTGAACCGAGCTTGGCCAATGCCGACAATGAAGACCGCTACCAGTTCGAGCGAGTGGGGTACTTCTGCGCCGATCGTCACGACAGCCGTCCAGACCACCTGGTGTTTAACCGCACGGTCGGTCTGAAAGACACCTGGGCCAAGATGCAGAAGAAGGGCTGACATGCAGATCTACAACACGCTGACCCGTACCAAGGAAGTCTTTACACCGATTGAGCCCGGCAAGGTTCGGATGTATGTCTGTGGCATGACGGTGTATGACTTCTGCCATCTTGGCCACGCTCGCGTGATGGTGGCCTTTGACGTCATCAGTCGCTACCTGCGTCATCGTGGCTATGATGTCACCTACGTCCGCAATATCACCGATATCGATGACAAGATCCTGCGTCGCGCCGAGGAGAACGGCGAAAGCATCGGCGAGCTGACCGAGCGCATGATCGATGCCATGCATGAGGACGAGGGCCGCCTGTTCGTTCAGCGTCCTGACCAGGAGCCGCGAGCTACCGGCCATGTTGCCGAGATCATTGCCATGATCGAGGTGCTGATCGACAAGGGCTTTGCTTATGCCCCGGGCAACGGTGATGTCTATTACCGGGTACGCAAGTTCGAGAATTACGGCAAGCTCAACAACCGTAATCTGGATGAGATGCGTTCGGGCGCCCGCGTCGAGGTGGACGAGCACAAGGAAGATCCTCTCGACTTCGTGCTATGGAAAGGGGCCAAACCCGGCGAGGCCAGCTGGACGTCGCCGTGGGGCGAAGGTCGTCCCGGCTGGCACATCGAGTGCTCTGCCATGTCCACCTGCTGCCTGGGCAATACCTTCGACATTCATGGTGGGGGGCCGGACCTGACTTTCCCTCATCACGAGAACGAAATCGCGCAGAGCGAGGCAGCAACCGGCCAGCGTTACGTCAACACCTGGATGCATGCCGGGGCGGTCAGGGTCGATAGCGAGAAGATGTCCAAGTCCCTGGGCAACTTCTTCACGATCCGCGAGGTGCTCGAGCAACACGACCCCGAGGTCGTGCGTTTCCTGTTGGTGGCAAGCCATTACCGCAGTGCCATCAACTATGCGCCCGACGCCCTGGGTGACGCGCGCAAGTCCCTCGAGCGCTTTTATACCGCGCTTGATGGCATCAAGCTTCCTGCAGAAATCGAAGTGGGGCCGGGTGACTATGCCGCGCGGTTTACCGCTGCCATGGATGACGATTTCAACACGCCCGAGGCCCTGTCGGTGCTGTTCGAGCTGGTGCGCGAACTCAATCGTGCCCGCAAGGAGGCGGAGCAGAGCGATGCCAGTACCACGAGCGCAGACGTGGCCGGTCTGGCCCTCGAGTTGAAGCGACTGGGGGGAATACTGGGCCTGTTGACGCAGGAGCCGGCTGCGTTCTTGAAAGGGGGGGCTGTCGATCTGTCTGACGATGAGATCAATGCCCGGATCACTGCGCGCGCCGAGGCGAAGAAGGCTCGCGATTTCGCTGAGGCGGATCGTATCCGCGATGAACTGGCGGCTCAGGGGATCATTCTCAAGGACTCCCGTGAAGGCACCCACTGGGTGGTGGATCGCAGCTGACTGTCGGCCTGGCGACAGTGGCGTCAGGCCGGGCTTCGCGGTGGTAGTGGTACCTGGTGAGGCCAGCTGTCGTCGACCACAAAGATGCGTCGTCCGCTCAACGCGGACGGCGCGTTTTTGTAGGCAGCTTGCCCGCCGCCATCGATGGCAAGAATGTCCTGCTCCACACGGGCAGGGTCATCACACAGCATGACCTGCACGGGAAAGGCGTAGGTGGCGAAGTGGGCGGCCAGGGATCGACTCAGGGTGCTGCGCGGCATCCATTGTGTCGGTGGAGGTGGCGCTAACCAATGGGGCTTGGTCAGGCATGCGCCGAAGCGCAGCGTGTCATGCTGGCGGCATAGCTCGCCCCAGTGACGCCAATGACACCAGATACCCTCGAGAACATGATCGTTCGCCTGTCGAGGAGGCGGCATGTGATGCTGCCATGGGTAAAAAAGCACGCCTGGCATGGCCAGACGGGCCTTGATGGTGTCCTCGACGGGGGGTGGGTTCGGAGCACCGCCTGAATGTCCCGTGCTGCTCGCCAGTGCATCATTCAACAGCTGTCGCCGGTGTGGTGTGGACAGTAGCGCAAGTTGATGACGCTCCAGGTGGGTCAGCTTCAGGGCCAGGCTGTCGAGCCCCCCGGGGCCGATCCATCTGCTGGTGTCATCCTGGCGGCCTGGCCCTTCTGGCAGGCCGAGAAAATACTTGATGGCGACCTCCAGATGGATCAGGCCGCCGGCGGTATCACGGTAGAGCAGGTCCAGCTCGCCAAGGGTCCGGCGGTCCTCTCGAATAGGCACATTGTGTGCCACCAGTTCGGTGCCCGGTGCCGTGGCCAGCAAAAACTGCCAAAGCGCTTCATGATATTGTCCAAGCCGAGGTAATGACCCCAAGTGGGTGTCCGTGGTCGCAATGGGCAGCGGGTCAAGTGCCTGCAACAGCAGCTGGTGGCGGGCTTTGCGGGTGTGAAGGCCCAGCTCGTCAAGGGTCGGGCGGCCACCCCAGCGTGAGCGCACCAGGTCTGGTGCTTCCAGCAACCAGGCCAGATCACGGCCGGTCGGCGTCAGCGAGCTGACCGCACCCGGCTGAGGGGAATGCGGCGTTGAGGATTGGCGGGGCGTGTGTCCCGGCCGATTGGCGCTTGCGGTCTGGCGTGGTGGCATGGTGGACTCACGTTGGCAGAACGTCCTGCAGGCGTTGGGTCATCTCCATATACTTCAGCATACATTCACATGGAATCAGGTGAGAATAATGAAGCGTCCCTTAGTGTCGGCCGCAGTGGTGGCCACGATGTTGAGCTCTGCCGTGGCCACGCAGACCTACGCAGACGATGCTCTGGTGGTGTCGTCCAAGATTGATACCGAAGGGTCCGTTCTTGGCCAGATGATCCTGCAGCGTCTGTCGGCGGCAGGCCTCGAGGTCGAGGATCGACTGCAGCTAGGCGGCACCAGCATCGTGCGTGAGGCGCTGCTCAATGGCGAGATCGACATTTACCCGGAATACACCGGCAATGGTGCCTTCTTTCATGACATGACCGACAGCCCCGTGTGGCACGATGCGCAACAAGCCTACGATACAGTGAAGGCCAAGGATGCCGAGTTGGGCCTGGAATGGCTTACCCCCGCGTCGGCCAACAATACCTATGCGATCAGCGTGCGCGGCGACGTCGCCAGGGAAAACGGACTCGAGACCCTGGAGGACATGGCGAGCTTTATCAATGACGGCGGCGACTACAAGCTGGCCGCCAGTACCGACTTCGTAGAATCTGCCTTCGCCTTGCCTGCCTTCGAAGCGGCCTACGGATTCTCCCTCGACGATGACGACCTGCTGGTGCTTTCCGGTGGTAATACCGCTGCCACCATGCGGGCTGCAGCGCAACAGACCAGCGGTGTCAATTCAGCGATGACCTATGGCACCGATGGGGGCCTGCAGGCGCTGGACCTGGTCGTGATGACGGACACCAAGGGGGTGCAGCCGGTGTATCAGCCAGCTCCGGTGATTCGGCGTGCCGTCCTGGATAACCACCCTGAGATCGCCGAAGCTCTGGCACCCGTATTCGAGTCGCTGAGCCTGGAAACCTTGCAGCGCCTGAATGGGGATGTGGCCGTCAATGGCCTCGATCCTGCCAAGGTGGCAGCAGATTATCTGGCGACCCTCGAGGACTGATCCATTATCACGACAGTGGCAAGCCGCCGTGGCGGCAATATCGTGTTGCTGACATTGATGGCGCTGGGCCTGATCGCATGGTGGAGCTTGCCGGTGGCCAGCAGCGCTCCCAACCGCATCGTCCCGGGTGACGCTGTCTATGCCTGGCAAGTGGCGGGGCCGGCGATGGCTGTGCTGGCGAGTCTTCCCATGGCCTTGGCGGGCTGGGTCGCGCGCCAGCCCGATCCTGGATGGCGTTCACTGGGGCTCGTCCTGCTGGCACTGTTGGGCCTGCCGTTATGGCTAGTGTTGTGCGTTCATCAACTTGTCGACCCGCAGCTGCCACAGGCGCGCTTGGGCATCGGGGCGGGAGCCTGGTGCACGCTGTTCGTGCTGTTGCTGGCGCTGTTGGATCTGAGGACTCGCCAGCGCTGGCCTGCAGGGCTCTATATCGCATGCCTCTGCGTACCGCTGGTTGTCACAGCGCTATGTCTTCCTCTTGGTCTCGATCGTCTCGCCCTGTGGCAGGAGTATCGGGGGCGGGCGGACGACTTCTGGCTAGCGGTGGGGGAACACCTGTTGCTGGTCGGGGCGACGGTGGCGCTTAGCCTGGCATTGGGCGCTGCACTGGCCCTGTTGATGCGTCGCCTTCCAGCGCTGCAGCGCACCGGGTTTGGGGTGCTCAATTTCATGCAGACGATTCCCAGCCTGGCCCTGTTTGGACTGCTGTTAGGGCCCCTGGCCTGGGCCGCGCAGCGTTTTCCGTGGCTGGATCAGCTCGGTATCAGTGGCATCGGTTGGGCGCCGGCCTTGGTGGCTCTGGTGACCTATAGCCTGTTGCCGATGGTGCGTAATACCTTTGTGGCGCTGGAGGGTGTCGATCGTGGAGTGATCGAGGCTGCACGAGGCATGGGCATGAGTCGAGGGCAGATGTTCTGGCAGGTGCGTTTGCCATTGGCGCTGCCGGTGCTGCTCGAAGGCGTGCGGATTACCACGGTGCAGGCTATTGGCCTGACGGCGGTGGCTGCGCTGATCGGTGCCGGCGGGCTTGGACGTTTTATTTTCCAGGGATTGGGGCAAGCGGCGATGGACCTGGTGCTGCTCGGAGCACTTCCCATCCTGGTCATGGCCATGCTCGCCGATGGTGTATTGGGTAATCTTTCACGGCGTCTTGGTCGGGGAGTCACACGATGATCGAACTCATTCATATCACTAAGCGGTTCGATCATACCGTGGCGGTCGATGATGTTTCGCTGAAAATAGACGGCGGTGAGTTTTGCTGTCTGGTGGGGACGTCAGGCTGCGGTAAGTCGACCACGTTGAAGATGATCAATCGATTGATTGAACATAGCGAGGGTGAGATTCACATCGACCAAAAGCCCATTCGCAGTTTTCGCGAGGACGTACTCAGGCGCCGTATTGGCTATGCGATTCAGAGCACTGGGCTGTTTCCTCACTGGACGGTCGCTCGCAATATTGGTCTGGTGCCGCGTCTGCTCAAGTGGCCGAAGTCGCGCATCGATGCTCGGGTAGAGGAGTTGATGTCGTTGCTTGGCCTGTCCATGGCCGGCTACGCCGACAAGTATCCGGACCAGCTGTCCGGGGGACAGGCTCAGCGAGTGGGCGTGGCCAGGGCATTGGCAGCGGACCCGGACATTCTGCTGATGGATGAACCCTTTGGCGCCCTGGATCCGATCACCAGGGAGACACTGCAGCTGGAGCTGCGGGATCTCCAGGCGCGGCTGGGCAAGACCATTGTCTTCGTGACTCACGATATGGATGAGGCGCTGCGGCTGGCGGATCGCCTGGTGGTGATGCATGAAGGCCGCATCGTTCAGCAGGGCCATCCGCTGCAGCTACTGCGCGAGCCTGCCAATGACTTTGTCGCTTCGCTGTTGGGTGGGGAAGACCGTGGTCTCAAAGAGGCTGCGCTGTTGCCCGTCAGCGAGCGAATGGTGCCCCTTGGGGCAGGTGGGGTGGCTCGTGAACGCATCGATCAGACCGCTTCGCTTCGCGAGGCTCTGTCGGTCATGCTGTGGCGGCGAGTCGAGCGGCTGGCGGTTGTCGATGACGACGACATCCCGATCGGTGAGCTTAACTTCCGGCGCCTGGTGGGAGCCCGCCTCAATGACTGATGTCCTGACACGACGTTGGCTGATGCCTTTCGTGTGGTGCGCGCTATTGCTGGTCGGCTGTCTGGCCATGTCCTTGTTCGAACCCGTCTTTCGTTGGCTTGAGCCCGACAGCCGAGACGTGGTTTACGCTCGGGTGGACTTTCTCGTCTTGCTGGGCCGTCATTTGTTGGTGGTGACCATCGCAGCTGCGTTGGCCACGCTGTTGGGCGTGCTAGGCGCGATTGCCGTGACTCGCCCGGCCGGGCGAGAGTTCCTGCCACTGGTCGCGCAAGTGGCATCGCTGGGCCAGACGTTCCCCCCCGTAGCGGTGCTGGCGCTGGCGGTACCGGTACTTGGCTTCGGCACCTTGCCCATCGTGGTGGCGCTGTTGCTTTACGGTTTGTTGCCCATCGTGCGTAACACCCTGGCCGGTATCGAGGGTATCTCACCTTCGGTACTGGAGGCGGCCCGGGGGATGGGCATGACCGGTGGCCAAATCCTACGCCAGGTGGAGCTTCCGCTGGCTGCGCCGGTCATCCTGGCGGGTATTCGCACCTCCGTGACGATCAATATCGCGACGGCAGCCCTGGGAGCCACGGTCGGTTCGAGCAACCTCGGTGATCCCATCATCTCTGGCATCGTGAACGGCAATACGGCTTACATCGTGCAGGGTGCCTTGTTGATCGCACTGCTGGCGTTGGCAGTCGATAGCGTGTTCGCACGACTTTCCTCGCGTTAGACGTTCTACGCTCGTTAGACGTTTCCCTACCGTTCGACGTTCTTCTTCTCCCGCTGGCGCACCGACGGCCTGCCTTGCAGGCTGTTTGGACGGTGCGTCTGTTCGTAGGCTGCCGGAGCTATTGCTGAAGGCTGGGTGGTTACCAGCATGATGTTCTGGCTATCACGCTAGTGACCGCTGTTATCGCCTAGATTTTCGACCAAAGTCGTGGCTAGTCACGTGAATCAGTTTACGTTAACGTCAACAACGTGCGTTGACCCCACTATGGGCGATCCCCTGGTAGGGGGAAGAAATAACGACAACACTGCCCCCATAAGGGGCAAAGGAACAGCGCGATGACAACGACCGCACAAACGCACAGCCCGGACTTCCTGGCTGGCGACGAATACTCGATTGCGACCTATGCCGTTCTTTCTCAGGACGGCACCCTGTACGACGGCGCCGAAGGCCCGGCACTGGAGCGTGACCAGGCATTGCGTATCTATCGTGCCATGCTGGCCACGCGGGTTCTGGACGAGCGTATGTTGGCGGCTCAGCGCCAGGGACGCCTCAGCTTCTACATGCAATGCACCGGAGAAGAAGCCGCTGTCATTGGCAGCGCCGCGGCCCTGGATGACGCCGACATGATCATGGCCCAGTACCGTGAGCAGGGCGCCCTGATGTACCGAGGGTTCAGTTTTGATGAGTTCATGAATCAGCTGTTCGGTAACGAGCTGGACTATGGCAAGGGACGCCAGATGCCGATCCACTATGGGTCGCGCAAGCTGCACTACATGACCATCTCGTCGCCGCTGGCGACTCAGATCCCCCAAGCCACGGGTTTTGCCTATGGGCAAAAGTTGGCCGGCGATGGCCTGTGCACCATTGTCTATTTTGGCGAGGGTGCCGCGTCAGAGGGCGACTTCCACGCAGCCCTAAACATGGCTGCAGTGCATGAAGCGCCGGTCATCTTCTTTTGCCGCAATAACGGCTATGCCATCTCTACCCCATCCGTCGAACAGTTTGCCGCCGATGGGGTGGCACCTCGAGCCCTGGGTTATCGCATGCATGTGATCCGGGTCGATGGCAATGATGTGCTGGCGGTCTACCGGGCCACCGAGCTGGCCAGAAAGATCGCGGTGGAAGACAACAAGCCGGTATTGATCGAAGCCATGACCTACCGTCTGGCGGCCCACAGTTCTTCGGATGATCCCTCCGGCTACCGCTCGCGCAAGGAAGAGGACGCCTGGCGCGCCAAGGATCCGATCCGTCGCATGCAGCTGTGGCTCGAAGCCCAGGGCTGGTGGGACGAAGAGCAGGAGAAGGCGCTGCAGGACGAACTGCGGCGTGAGGTGCTCGACACCATGAAGCGCGCCGAGAAGCGGCCGCCACCTCCCATCGACTCGATGGTCACCGATGTATATGCCGATGTGACGCCTGCCTTGCAGCGTCAGCTTGATGAGTTGAAGCGGCACGTCCGTCGCTATCCCGATGCGTACCCCCGGGGAGCGCGTTCCCTGGATCCTGCGTTAGGCCAGGATGATGACAGCCAGGGAGGAGACTGACATGCCTACCATCAACATGCTGCAGGCCATCAACCAGGCACTCGACATTGCTATGGCCGAAGACGACAACGTGTTGTGCTTCGGCGAGGACGTGGGAGGCTTTGGCGGGGTCTTCCGTGCCACCAGTCATTTGCAGGAAAAGTACGGCAAGGCGCGCTGCTTCA
This sequence comes from Halomonas sp. DP8Y7-1, assembly GCF_019801685.1. NCBI lineage: Bacteria > Pseudomonadati > Pseudomonadota > Gammaproteobacteria > Oceanospirillales > Halomonadaceae > Halomonas > Halomonas sp. DP8Y7-1. The sequence goes on from NZ_JAHVIN010000006.1 coordinate 126,261, forward strand.
ACACCCCGCTGGTCGAGCAGGGGATCATCGGCTTTGCCAACGGTCTCGCTGCCCAGGGCTCGGTGCCAGTGGCCGAAATCCAGTTCGCCGACTACATCTTTCCGGCGTTCGACCAGATAGTGAATGAAACGGCCAAGTTTCGCTTTCGTTCAGGGGACCTGTTCAATGTCGGTGGGATGACCATTCGGACTCCCTACGGCGGCGGCATTTCAGGCGGGCTCTATCACTCCCAGTCCCCTGAGGCTTATTTCGCCCACACCCCGGGGTTAAAGATTGTCGTACCCCGTAATCCCTATGAGGCCAAGGGACTGCTGCTGGCTGCGATCCGGGATCCGGATCCTGTGCTGTTCTTCGAGCCCAAGCGCCTGTATCGCGCCTCGACCGGTGACGTGCCTGAAGGCGATTATCAGCTGCCTATCGGGGAGGCTGAGGTAATCAAGGAGGGAGCCGACGTCACAGTGCTGGGCTGGGGCGCCCAGATGGAGGTCATCGAGCGTGCGGTAGAGATGGCAGAGAAGGAAGGCATCTCCTGTGAGGTCATTGACCTGCGCACCATTCTTCCCTGGGATGAGGACACGGTGGTCGAATCCGTGCTCAAGACCGGCCGGCTGGTGATTACCCATGAGGCGCCTCGCACCGGTGGTTTCGCCGGCGAGATTGCGGCGACGATCCAGGAGCGCTGCTTCCTCTATCTGGAGTCGCCGATTCGACGGGTGACCGGGCTGGATACGCCATTTCCGCTGATCCTGGAGAAAGAGTACCTGCCCGATCACTTGAAGATCTATGAAGCCATCACCGCCTCACTTCACTACTGAGACGGCGCCGGGAGAGTCACGAAATGACGGAATTCAAGCTTCCTGACATCGGCGAAGGGATCGTCGAGTGTGAGGTCATGGAGTGGAAGATCGCCGAGGGCGATCGCATCGAAGAGGATCAGCCGGTCGTCGAGGTCATGACCGACAAGGCGCTGGTGGAGATTACCGCTCCCGAGGCTGGCGTGGTCACTCGCCTGCATGTAACCAAGGGGGAAATGGCGCGTGTTCATGCCCCGCTGTTTGCCTATCAGGGTGACTCGGAGGCTGCTGCTGGCGATGCCAACGAGGCGGGCGGTGATGCGCTCAATGGACAGCAGGACGCGGCCTGCTCCGCAGAGACTGCGCCTTCTGCCACAGCGTCGAACAGACGCCGGGTGGACTTTGTGCTGCCGGACATTGGTGAGGGCATCGTCGAATGTGAGGTGGTCGAATGGCACGTGGCTGTCGGTGACTCGATCTGTGAAGACCAGCGCCTGGTCGACGTCATGACCGACAAGGCTATGGTCGAGATCACCGCCCCCGAGGACGGTGTGGTCGAGGCGCTGTATGCAGAGAAGGGCGACATGGCGAAGGTACATGCGCCGCTGTTCGGGTATCTTGCCGATGGCGTGGAAGAAGGGCCCGCTGGGCCAGCCGCGCAGGCAGCTCCCGCTGACAGCGCCGAGTCCCGGCCCACCGCTGAGGGATCGAGCGCATCAGCAACCATAGCTGGCGCGGCCACTCGCGAGCAGCGCGCTCATGAAACGCGGGGTGCTGGGCGCGGAGCCTTCGGCCGAGTGCCGGCCAGTCCGGCAGTGCGCAGGCTGGTGCGGGAGCACCAACTTCGTCTGGAAGAGGTGCCAGGCAGTGGTCGCGACGGTCGCGTGCTCAAGCATGATGTACTGGCCTTCCTGGAGCAGGGGCAGCAGGTGGACGACCAGCAACAGCGTGACGCTTCGCATCAGCCCGTCCAAGCGGACCGCTCTGAGTCGTCGGCGGTGGAGCGCAGCGAGCCATTGCGCGGCGTGCGTGCAGCCATGGCAAAGCAGATGGTCACGGCGGCCAGCACGGTTCCCCATTTTCAGTATGGGGAGGAGATCGATGTCACTGAGCTTCTGGCGCTGCGTGAGAGGTTGAAACCTGTCGCGGAGAAGCAAGAGATACGGCTGACAGTGATGCCATTCTTCATCAAGGCGCTGGCGCTGGCATTGAAGGACTACCCAATTGTGCAGGCGAGACTTGATGATCAGGTCACCCAGATTCTTTACCCCAGCCAGTGCAATGTGGGCATGGCGGTAGATGGCAAGGCCGGCTTGATGGTACCGAACATCAAGGGTTGTGAACGCCTGACGCTGCTCGAGATTGCCGGTGAGGTGCAGCGACTTACCTCCGCGGCGCGGGAAGGGCGCGTGTCCGCGTCAGATCTCAAGGACGGGACCATCAGTATCTCCAATATTGGCGCGATCGGGGGCACCTATGCGGCGCCTATCATCAACGTACCCGAGTCTGCGATTGTTGCCATCGGCAAGACCCAGTGGCTACCGCGTTTTGATGCCGCGGGTAATGTGACGCGGCGCGCCATCATGACGGCGACCTGGGCGGGCGACCATCGCTTGCTTGACGGTGGCACCATTGCACGCTTCTGCAACGCCTGGAAGGGGTATCTTGAAGCCCCTGAAAGCATGTTGCTGCACCTGGCCTGATCAGGTTCACTGTAGGCTCCCTGGGGCCAGGCGTGAGGCGCGCCTGGCGCCTGGGGTAGGGTGGAGGAAGCACCATGGCCCCAGCACCGCTGCAGCAGTTCTACATTCCGGAAGATCAGTCCATCTACCTGTTGAGTCAGGACGATGCACGCAAGCTGAAGGAATGGGTCGCGCTGTGTCAGCAGCAGCTGGAGCAGCTGGGCTATCGACAGATCGAGCTGATCGGCAAGGGCGCCTACGGGTTTGTCTTCGCCGGCATCAGCGCCGAACAGCACCACTACGTCTTCAAGTTCACCCGGGTAACCTTGCCCCAGCACCTGCAGGACAGGCTGGAGGAGGAAGCCTTCATGCTTGAACAGGTGGTCCATCCCCGAGTGCCTGCCCTGGTGGCCTATCAGCGGGTGCGGCATCAGCCCATCCTGGTGATGGAACGTGCACCAGGACTCAATCTCGAAGAAGTCTCGCTGCAACAAGGGCGCCTGTCGCCGCGTCTGGTGGTACGGATTGCCACTCAGCTGGCCGATATCCTGCGTGAGCTGCGACGGGAGACAACTCCCGCGGGGGCGCCACGGCGGCCAGTCGTGCATGGCGATATCAAACCCTCCAACCTGGTCTTCGATGCCCGCGACGAGACGGTGGCGCTGATCGACTGGGGCTCTTCGGTCTTTGCTCAGCTGGATGCCCGACGCCAGTTTGTCAGCGCCAATGTGATGGAACTGATGTCAGACAACCTGCAGCAGACCAATGCCCGTCTAGGCGACGTCTACTTCATCGGTGAAGAGCAGCTGGGAGGGGCCCTGTCATCGCCGCGATTTGACGAGCAGGGTGCCGCCGGGACCCTTTATGCGCTGGCGTCCGCACAATCCTGTCGGTTTGGTCATCGCGCTATTCCGGCGACCTCGTTGGGTCTTCCGATGGAGTTTGCCAGGACCCTGGATGGCATGCTCGACCCTGACCCAGAGGTCAGGCTCAAGGCGGGTGATCACTTTATCGCCGAGATGCCGCGGATGGGACGCCTGGTCATGCTCGAGCTCCCTTTGCCACAGGAATCACCGCTGGTGCCGGTGTGGAGTCGTCCCGCCCGACGGGAGATTGACACGGTGGTCTACAGCTCACGCAAGGCCTTTCTGCGGGAAGAGGGGGTCGAGGAGACCTTGGCCGACGTCAACGACGTCCAGCTTGACCGCTACTACCGTAACTTCATGCAGGGCATGGGGGAGACAGAGAAGGCGTTTCTGGCAGCGGTCAGCCGGCTGGGCAAATACCCTGTCGTGGGAGGACTCGCCGTTCGTTGGGAAGCGGATGGCGTCTACATCGACTCGTCGCTGAACGTACATGACCCGCAGGTGAAAGTGGCGTTCGTGGCCGCCGTCAACAACATGGTCACGCTGGCGCGCGCGATACACCGCCGGGGCATCTTTAAAAGCTGTCTGTTCAACGCGAGAGACACCTTGCATCTGGAACGCAGCTCTCCCGAACATCCTTTCGTGGTGGACCCGGGGCTTGCCCTGTCCTACGAGGTCAGTGCCGTCCCTGAGCTGGAGGATCGCTCTCGCCTGCACAGCTACTTTGAAGATGGTCCCGATCCTGAAGAGCTACTGGTGTTACCCGACGCCATCATCAGTTCGCTGCAAGCGCTCAATGATATTCATCACACCGGAATGATCATCTTCGAGGTGCTGCCTTCACACCTGAAAATTCATCATCACTACCGATTGCTGGATCCGTCGAGAGAGCAGCAGTTCAGGGACTGTCTGGAAGATATTGTGGATGCGGTGAAACTGATAGAAGGGTTGGGCATCTCAGGATTCATGAAGATGCCGTACAAGGATACCCGGTTCTTCCCCCATGTGGCCCGTCAGCCAGAACGCTACTATCCCCGAGACCCCCGTGCCGCTCTGGCGCGAGCACAAGAGTCCCGGGAAAGGACGACGCTGGCGAAGGGTCAGGCGCCTAGCCCGCTTTCTCGCAGCAGTTGATCAATGGAGCGTTCGGCGCGCTCGCTGCCGGCGCCCTGCTGTGCCAGCTCTGCCTCAAGTACCTCGGCGCCCTCGCTGACCAGACGCTCGATCAGAGCCGCCTTGGTCATGCCCGTGCGCTCTGCCAGTAGGTCCAGGCGAGCCTCCAGCTCCCGTGAAAATCTCAGTAAGTGGGGCATGATGTCTCTCCGGTGGCGACGCAAGCGTCATACATGTTCATGGAAAGCATAGGATTACCCGATGACACTGCGGTGACAAGCCCTAAGGAAACAATGAATGCCTGCACCGCCGATTCGCTGCGTTACGCGCTGCTCGAACTCCCCATCTCTACCGCCTAGGCTCCGGATTCTGCGCTGTGGGCGCCTTTCGCCGCTCAGCTGATGCACGCAGCGCGTCCCTAGCGATGATGGACCTTGCAGCCGCCGCTGTCTTCCTCACCTCCGAGGTAACAGCGCCGGCCCAGTGGGGGGAGTCAGGGTTCAGCTCAGTCCACGTTTGGCCATCACGTCGGTGATGATGGGTACCGGGGTCATCAAATGGTCCCGCATCATCTGTCGCGCTTTCTGCGTGTGTCGTGACAGCACTGCCTCGGTCAGTGCTGCGTGCTCATCGCGTTTGGCGGCCAGGGCCTGGCTCGAGAAAACGGTCTCGCGCAGCCACAGGTGTCGATAGCGCTCTACCTGGTCGAACAGTGCTTCGCGCACCTGCATCAGGTGAGGTGAGTTGCAGCCGGCCACAATGGCACTGTGGTACGCCTTGTGGCGCTTGTCCCACAGATCCAGCAGCTCATCAGAGGAGCTGACGCTTTCCACCTTGGCCAGGGTATGGGCGGTGGCAATGATATTGGCTTCCCAGCGATCATCGCCACGCTGAATGGCCAGTTCGAGCATCAGTCCCTCAAGTTGGGCACGGGCGTCGTAGAGATCTGCCAGCTCCGCCAGGGACATGGGGGCTACGCGATAGCCGCGCTGGCTGATCGCCACCACCAGGCGATCAGCGACCAATTGGGAGAGCGCTTCCCGCAAGGGACCGACGCCCAGCTCATAACGCTCCTTGAGTCCCGCCATGAGGAGTTTTTCCCCGGGCGCGAAGGTGCCCCGAATAATGTCTTGCTTCAGCCAGCGGTAGGCGCTGATGGCGAGGTTCTGCTTGGGTGAGTCTTCCATCTCGTGGCCCGTCCATGTATCACGCCGCCATCTTACCTGAATGGCGCAGCGCTCGACATTCGCCTAAGGCCTTGGGTGTGCCGACGGGTTAGCCATCGCCCCGGGTGTCGTTCAGGGGGGCTGGTTCAGAGTGTCTCAGTCTCGCGGGCGCCGCAGTTCGGACCAGGCCGCAAAGGTGCTGAGAAACACTCGCCCGGTCAGGGCATCGAGGAAGTCGGAATGCTTCAGACGGTCCATGACCGGCCCCTTGACCTCGGCGAGGTGCAGCGTGACCCGTGAGTCCTTGAGCCTGGCGTTGATGGCGTCAAGGCTCTCCAGCGCGGAAGCGTCGATCAGGTTGACGGCGGAACAGATCAGCACGACATCGCTGAGCTCCGGGCGTTGGGTCACCAGCGAGTAGAGCGTGTCCTCCAGATAACGTGCGTTGGCGAAGTACAGGCTCTCATCGACGCGAAACAGCGCCAGGTGACTGACAGTCTCGACCTCGTGACGGGTGACCGAGCGAAAATGCTCGCTGCCGGGGATGCGCCCCACGATAGCGCTATGGGGCTTGCTGGTGCGATACAGGAACAAGGCAATGGACAGGCTGACCCCCGCGATGATGCCGGCCTCGACACCTTCCACCAGGGTCAGCAGCATGGTCACCGCCAACGCTGAAAAGTCGCTGCGTGAGTAGCGCCAGGTCTGACGCAGCAGGGGGATATCTACCAAAGTGAGAATCGCCACGGTGATGGTCGCGGCAAGCGTTGCAATCGGCAGGTGCTCGAGCAGCGGGGTCAATGCCAGGGTCACCGTGCCAATGCCAAGCGCCGCAAACAGGCCAGCCATGGGCGTTCGGGCACCGGACTCCTGGTTGATGACCGTGCGTGACAGTCCTCCCGTGACCGGCATGCCCGCACTGAAGGCAGCGGCCAGATTGGCTGCCCCCAGGCCGATCAATTCCTGGTTGGGTGCGATACGCTCACGGCGCTTGGCGGCCAGCATCTGGGCCATGGAGATCGATTCGACGAAGCCCACCACGCTGATCAGCATGGCGGGTACCAGCAACGCGTGCCATAGCGGCAGATCAATGTTCGGCATGGCGAGGGAGGGTAGACCAGCGGGGATCTGACCTACGGTGTCGACCCCGTAGCGGGCCAGGTCAAGCTGCCAGCTGAGGAGCGTCGTCACTACCACCGCCACCACCGGACCCGCCTTGACCAGCAACCTGGCCAGGCCTTCAGGTAGCCGCAGCGCGGTCAGGGCGGCCACGCCGTATCCGCGCATCAGCCATAGCGACAGCAGGGTCGAGGCGCCTACCGCCAGGGTCGGCCAGTTGATGTGATCCAACTGCTGTACCTGATGGGTGATCAGCGCCAATGCGGTGTAGCCGCCGGCATCAATGCCGAGCAAGTGCGACAGCTGGCTGATCGCGATCAGCAGGCCTGACGCCGACAGAAACCCTCCGATGACCGGGTGGCTCAGGAAATTGGCGAAGAAGCCAAGACGCAGAAAGCCCATCAGCGTGAGCATGAGGCCGGACAGCAGGGCCAGGACCAAGGCGGCTTCGATATACGCGGATGTCCCCTGGGTTGCCACATTGGACAGCGCCGCCCCCGTCATCAGAGCGATGATGGCGACCGGGCCAACGGCGAGAGAGCGACTGGTGCCGAGCACGGCGTAGGCCACCGCCGGCAGCAGGCTGGCGTAGAGTCCGACGACCGCGGGAAGTCCAGCCAAGATGGCATAGGCGAGTGACTGGGGAATCACCATGACAGTGACGATGATCCCTGCCAGGAGGTCGCTCCCACACAGTCGCGGCGTATAGTGTGGCAGCCAGGCCAGGATAGGAATGTAGCGCTTGAGCATGGGCAGATTGACGTCCTGGTCTTGGTGAAGTGGCGGCGTAGCGACTTGTCTGATCGGCCCTCATCGTCCATGGATGTAGGTTACGCCGGAACCCTGGTCCGCCGCATGAACCCCATGTCCAGATGCCGCTTCCAGCGACTGGCGAGTCGTCCGCCCCACCAGTATGACCCGTAGAGAGCCAAGGCCTCGCCATGGCACAGGTTGATGATCGATAGTGCCCGCTTTGGGGGATGGTAACGCTTGAGTGGCTCCTCGGCGAGGCTGGCCAGCAGGTTGTGCGCGAGAATGGGTCCTTGTCGCACGCCGTGCACCCCAAGACGTGGCAGCGGCTGGTCGATGATGGCGGCGCAGTCACCCGCGGCGAACTGGGTGGTGCTGCCGTCGATCCTCAGGTCAGCCGCTACCGCGATGCCGCGTCCCGCTAGAGTGGGGAGGCCCAGATGGGCCAGGTTGTGGGGCGGAGCGAGGCCCCTGGCATCGATGATATCGCTGGCCTCGTCATCGACCAGCGGGGGCAGTGAGGTCGTCTCTGCGCGGGGATGGACCCGCAGCGTGATGGCGCGCCGATCGAGACAGTCACGGACATAGCGCTGTGCGCCCGCGGACGCTTGTGCCAGGGGGCCGTTACCGCGATGGTGCAGGTGAATGGGCAGCGCCATGTCGGCTACCCCGTGCCGGCGGGCTAGCGCCCTGGTCGCGCAGGCGACTTCAATGCCGCTGGCGCCAGCGCCGAGCACGTGAAGGCTCAGAGGCAGATGATGAAAGCGCCGCTCCAGACTGCGCCGACACTGCAACAGGCGCGGTATCGGCTTGACTGGCCAGTAGTGAGGTGAATCTTTCGTCGTCGAATGCACTGGCAGAGGAGCGAGAGGAGCCGAGCCCAGGTTAAGGCTGAGGTAGTCAAAGGATAGCCAGGAGCCATTGCTCAGCCTTCCTCGCTGTTGCTCATGGTCAAGTGCCACGAGCCTGGCACGTATGACGTCCACACCGTTCTGGCGGCAAAGCAGCGCGGGGTCGATACGGTCTTGCGAAGGCCTGTGGTCGCCGGCCAGCACCCCGCTGGCGAGACCTGAATACCAAAACCCACCTGGGTCCACCAAGGTGATGCGAAAACGCTTCAGCAGCGCGTTCTGTCTCAGCAGATAAAGGTGCGCGTGGCCGGCACCGACCAGCAGTAAATGGGGTAGGGGCATGGTAGGCAAGACTCCTGAGTGAGCTCAGATGGTGCGCAGTTGTGGGTACGACGTCAAAGTCTGATGCGAATGACGGCGTCACCCTTGGCCTTTCGGCTGACGGCTATCCCCTTTGATGATCAGTGTTACCTCGGATGAGAGTGCGAGATTGGTGGTCGTGGGCCCTAAGCTCATGACAGGGCACCACGAGCCGTCTTGTGTGGCTAGCCCCTCTCTCGCTGATCCTGTCGATGGACCGGCTCTAAGCAGGCCGCTCTGCTGCTTGCAGTGGACTAACGGAGTTTGTCTCCATGTCAGTCACCTCAGCAATGACACGACCAGGGCGACGTCGGATCATGCTGCTGGTTGTCCTGTGGGCGGCCGGGTTGCTGCTGGCGGTAAGTCCTGCCCCGTCACGCGCCAATGAGGCCGCGGGTGACGCCTCGCTGCTGCTGTTGACGTCCTATCATCAGGGGTATCGCTGGAACGACGATATCGTGGCCAGCGTGGAAGCACGCTTTGCTCACGAGACGGCGACGGCCGGCCGGTTCCAGGTGGAGTATCTTGATGCGCTGCGTCTGCCCGGGCACCTGGCCGATGAAGCGCTGTTGGCGAGACTGCAGCAGGCCAGTCTGGATCCCAGGGGGAGTCTGATTCTCACCGACGACCCGGCCATGGCCTTCTATCTTCGCTATAGAGACGCTCTACCATGGCCCGAAAAGGTGGTGGCATTGGGTTTGAACGATGACCTGCTCAGGGTCGAAGCCGAAGCTGCAGGCGTCAAGTCCTTGAAGTCCTATCCCGTCATGGCCCAGTCCCTGAACATGTTGGTGGATACCTTTGGCGCGCCATTGCACCTGATCTTGCTGGGGGAAAATACGGAGCACGCCTACAACGTCATTGATGACATGACCGAGGTGGTCGGCAGTGTGCGCGATGTCCAGCTGGTGGATGTCATCCACGGCTGGACGCCCGAGCTCGTCCTCGAGCGGCTTGCGCGCAGTCCGCCCGGGACACGGCTTTACATGCAGGGCGGGCGTGACTCCGGTTGGAACGAAGGGCCGGGCAGCACGGCGGAGCGGCTTGAGGCGCTGGCCCGACAGAAGGTACCCGTGTTCTGCCATTTTGCCTTTCAGATGGCGGTGGGGTGCGCCGGTGGCGCCATCCTTGATATCGAGTTCCTGGCCCACGCGGCGGTGGAAGTCGCGCTGACGCCAGCGTTTGAGTTGGTGCCCGCCAGCTCCTCGATCATGGCACAGCGCTATCTTATCCATGCACGCTGGTATCAGCTGTTCGATGGTAAGGAACATGTCGCCTTTCAATGGGTCGGTGTCAGGGGGCGTCTGGAACAGCTGACCCGCGGCTATCAGCAGGCGGTCGTGGGAATGGTGGCGGTCACCCTGACCGGCCTGCTGGTGGCGGTCATGCTGCTGCTGTCTCGCTTTTCATCGCTCAGGCGACGTCGCCGCCTGATGGTGGATGATCGTTTCCAGCTGCCCACGCGCATGGCCCTCGAATCAGACTATCAAGGCCCTCGCTGTGCAGAGATCGAATGGCTATTCCTGCTCGCTGCGCCAGAAGTGATCCGCTATCGGCGGCGCCTGGGCAACATGTGTCTCGAGGCACTGTTACGTTCCAGTCTGGATGCTCTTTCTGCGCACCTGCCCAAGGGCTGGCGCCTGTATATCGGAAAGGATGAGCGCATCATCGGTGCCATACCTGCACACGTTCACGGTCCGGACGTTGAGTCACAGCTCGATAGCTATCTGGCGCTGGTGTGCAAGCGACAGCAGGCGGCGAATGAAAAGGTGTTGCATTGGTATGCCTGTGTGACCCTGGTGCCTGCGCATACCAGTAACCTGAACGCCTGCCTGAGCGCCCTCGATGAGGGCATGCAACGGTTGGAAGCAGAAGGCTGGGTGCGCCCGATACTGCGGGTGGTGGCCGCTGGTCCCTACCAGGAAACCCATCTACGCTGGCTGTGCCGCCAGGTCGGTGTCTTGATCGAAGAACCCGACACCCAGTGGCGGCTGGTGGCTCAACCCAAACTGGCCCCGCCCAACCGCTCCCTGGTGGGGGTCGAGATGCTGATTCGGTGGCGACACCCCGAGGCCGGAGACATACCACCAGCGGACTTCTTGCCGGTCATTTTGATGCTGGGCTTGGCCGAGCGATTCGACCGCTGGGTGATCAAGCAAGCGCTGGACTGGCTCGCTTCATTGGTGGCCCCGACGGAGTGGTTGCACTGTGTCTCCGTCAACGTGCATCTCAGCAGCCTGCTGGCTGAAGACTTCCCTGACTACGTGTCACAGCAGCTGGCGCTACGCGGGATTGCACCCGAATGTCTGGAGCTTGAGTTGGTGGAACATGAAAATGTCGACGATGTCGAGCAGGTGCAGCGTCAGATGCTGGCGCTACGGGAGCGTGGCATTGGCATCGCCTTGGACGACTTTGGCTCAGGCTACACCGCGTTCAACTTGTTGCAGCGACTGCCGTTGACGTCGATCAAGCTGGACTACTCCTTGCTGCATGCCGCACGTCGCTTCGATCAAGCCCGTCAGGCCTATGCGGCCCTGGTCGGGCTTTGTCACCGCATGGAATTGTGCGTGGTGGCCGAGGGTGTCGAGACCATTGAAGATGCCAGTTGGCTGGTGATGCTAGGCGTCCAGGAAGGTCAGGGATACTTCTTTGCTCCGCCAATGGAATTGGGGGAAGTGGCAGACGTGTACGGCACCTGCCTGCAGCGTCCCTCGTCGGTCAACAGGCTAGCCTACCTGGTGGATCGACGGGGCTGAAACAGGCTTGAGCACGAGTAGAGCAATAGTGCGATCCAGATTAACGCGAAAGTCGTCAGCTGCGCCGGCACGATGGGTTCATGGAACACCCATAGCGCAATCAGAAACTGAAGCGTTGGGTTCAGGTACATCAAGAAGCCCAGGGTGCTCAGGGTCAGCCGTCTCGCCGCCCCGGCAAACGCCAGCAAGGGTAGGGCGGTCAACACACCGGAGGCGACCAGCAAGGCAGTCGTGTAGGGGGGAGCCGCAATGAGCTCAGGGGTGAAGTGGCTTGGCTGCAGCGGCAGCAGCAGTAGCGCCAACGGCAGCAGCAGCAGGGTCTCGAGAAACAGCCCCGACAGGCCATCAAAGGCCAGCTGCTTGCGCAGCAAGCCATAGGTGCCAAACGAGGCGGCAAGACTCAGGCTCAGCCAGGGCAACGACCCCAACTGGAACAGCTGAAGTGAGATGGCGGCCACGGCCAGGGCGATGGCGACGCCCTGGACCAGCGTGATCCGCTCTTTCAGGACCAGTACCCCGAGCATCACATTGACCAGCGGCGTCATGAAATAGCCCAGGCTGGCCTGGAGGACCCGATGTGTCTCGACCGAGTAGATGTAAAGCCCCCAGTTAAGCCCGATCAACAGCGCGCAGGCCATCGCTGGCAGCCACTGGCGCGGCGCGTGGCGCAGTCGGGCGATGGCCCCCCAGCGCTTTAGCAGGGTAATGACCAGGGCCAGGAACAGGCACGACCAGATCACGCGATGGGCCAGGATCTCCAGCGCGCTGACCCCATCGAACAAGGCGAAGAACAGGGGGAAGGTGCCCCACATGCCGTAGGCGAGAAGCGCAAAACCGACACCCTGGAGTGATCCGGTAGCGGGGGAGAGTCCTTTCATCGAAAGAGCGTCCATAACACAGGATAGGGATCGATGCAGGGCGTGCATCGGCCAGCCACATTAGCACACTCTTGTCGGCGGCATGGTGGCTTTGGTCTCGGCGGCGATGTCGTTTAGTCTAGGCAGACGAACTTCACTGACGAGATCACCATGTCACAGCTGCGTACCACTCTGGTTCAGTGCGACCTGCGCTGGGAAGACCCCTCCAGCAATTGCCGGATGCTCGAAGACACCTTGGCCGATCTGGGTGGCCGGGAAACCGACATGATTGTGCTTCCCGAGATGTTCGCCACCGGGTTTACCATGAATTCCCGCGACATGGCACAGCCCATGGCAACCAGCGAGGTGGTCCAGTGGCTGCGTGAACAGGCCAAGCAGCGTGACTGTGTGATGACCGGCAGCGTCGCAATAGTGGATGAAGGGCGTTATCTCAACCGTCTGATATGGGCGCAACCCGATGGTGGCCTGCACTGGTATGACAAGCGGCATCTGTTCCGTATGGCGGGCGAACATGAGCGCTATGACATGGGCCGTGAGCGGGTCATCGTTGAGCTCAACGGATTTCGTATCTTGCTGAGCGTCTGCTACGACCTGCGATTCCCGGTCTGGTTGCGGCAGCAGGCAACCCAAGGTGCACCTTTCGAATATGATGCCCTGCTGTGTGTGGCCAACTGGCCAGCACCGCGGCGTCACCCATGGCGCGTACTGCTGCAGGCGCGGGCGGTGGAAAACCTGGCTGCGGTGATCGGGGTCAATCGTGTGGGCGAGGACGCCAAGGGGTTAAGCTATGCCGGAGATTCGATGCTGATTGATGCCAAGGGAGATGCGCTGATCGATGAGCCCCGTGATCGAGCCTTCGTCCGGACCGGTGTGCTCGACAGGGAAGCGCTGTCGGCCTTTCGCGAGAAGTTCCCGGCATGGCAAGATGCCGACGATTTTACCCTTGACCATGAGACCTACTGATGCGCCTTGACCGTTTTCTCAGCGAAACCACCGATCTCACTCGCAGCCTTGCCAAGCGTGCGCTGATGCGCGAGGAGGTCACGGTGAACGGGGAAGTAGAGAAGAAGGCCGCGCGCCAGTTAGCGCAGGATGACAGCGTCAGTTGGCAAGGCCAGCCGCTGGCGCTAGTGGGGTTGCGCTACATCATGATGCACAAGCCTGTTGGCGTAGAGTGTACGGCCAGGAGAGGCCTGTACCCGCGAGCGGTGGACGCCATTGATCTACCCAAGGCAGAACGGCTCCAGCCGGTGGGGCGACTGGATGTCGACACCACCGGGCTATTGTTATTGAGTGATGACGGCCAGTGGTCCCACCGCATCACCTCCCCGCGTCACCGCAGTGGCAAGCGCTACCAGGTGACCTTGGCACGAGACCTGGAAGATCCCGAGCAAGCGATCGAGCAGTTTGCCGAAGGGGTGCTGCTGGATGGGGAGGAGCTTCCCACGCGTCCTGCCACTCTGGTATGCCATGGCCCGCGCCAGGTCGAACTGACCATTGTCGAAGGACGCTACCACCAGGTCCGCCGTATGTTCGCCGCGATCGGCAACCACGTCGAAGCGTTACATCGTCACGCTATTGGAGCACTGACGCTGGATCCTGAGCTCGCTCCGGGTGAATGGCGTGAGCTGACTGACGCGGAGCGAGCCCTGTTTTAAGGGCTGTTAAAGCTGGGAGCGCGCTCACTGAGGGGTGGCCAGAGTGATTCTGGCTCGCCCCGCGTTCTTCGCCTGGTACAGGGCCTTGTCGGCGAGTTCCAGTAGTTCATGGGGATCCTGGGTGGTGGCAGGAAAGCTGGCAATGCCACAGGAGACGGACACCGTGCCCAGGCTGTTTCCTTCATGACGGAAGCTGGCGCTGGCCAGTGCCTCACACATTCGGCGCATGCGGTGTTGAGCATCTTCCGCGGCCGCCCCGGGCAGCAGTACCACGAATTCTTCCCCGCCAAACCGGCACACCACGTCAATGTCACGGAAGCTGTTGGCGAGCATCCTTCCGACTCCTTCCAGCACGCTATCGCCCGCGGCATGGCCATGCTGGTCGTTAAACTTCTTGAAGTGGTCGATATCCAGGATGACCACCGCCAGCGGACTTTGCTTACGTAGTGATATGGCGCTCTCGTGGGCGAATAGCTCCTCGAAGTAGCGCCGGTTATTGAGCCCGGTCAGGTCATCCCGGTAGGACAGGGCCGACAGCTCCTCCTGCAAGGCGATGCTCGACAGCACCAGCGCCAGCCGGCTCACCCCAAGCTCGATAAAGTGATAGGTGCGATCCCAGTATTGTGGTCGACGCACGAGAGGGCCCTGGGGTATCACACAGATCACGCCGAGGCGACGGGGCTGTCGTCCCGGACCGGTGACATCCAGGGGAAAGGTCCAGCGTGGCAGCTCATCAACGGAGGTCCCGTTCACCGGCACGGTGCGTTCGCTGCGCATTTGCTGAAGCAGGTCCTCGAAGTCCGGCAGATCGTCGTCCCCACGTGCCTCCAGCGGTGGAATAGTCGAGCCATCCAGACGCGCTGGAGGGCAGTGGCTGGTGGGCCAGAATAGCTCGAGGTGCATGGTGTCGGGTTCGTCCTGGGGCCGATAGAAAGCCCCGCTCATGGGGGCAAGGATGTCCGGCATGGCCCGTTGGGTAAGGTCGAGCGCCTGCTCAAGGGACGTGCAGGCTTGCAGCGAGTCGATCAAGTTGGCAAGGCGATGCGTCTTGCTGTGCTCGTTGGCGAGCAACCTGGCCCGCTGACGCTCACGCTCGGCGTAGGTCTCGAGCTGTCGGGTGCGTGCCGTGACCTCTTGCTCCAGCTGGTTGTTGAGGTGCTCCAGCTTGCGCTGCGAGCGTGCGTAGTGGCGTGCCGCGATGACCACCATGGCGAAGATGAAGGCCAGCGCACCAAGGTGCACAGGAACGCTCACCCAGGACACAAAACCGTGGGCCACGACCATATCGATAACGGTGACCATGCTGAAGATGGCATAGCTGGCGACGATCAGGCGCTGGTTGCCATCGAAGGTCCTGCGGTACCTGAACAGCCAGCGTGACATGTAGGCGAGGGCGGCCAGCAGGAGGATATCGAAGACTGGAAACGTGGTGGGTAGGGTGACGATGTCCAGCATGGCCAGTGCGGGTGCTCCGGCTGCATAGCCGACGAGACACAGCCACAGTCGGCGAAGGCCCCTGCGCGGGATCTGCGGGAACCAGTGCTCCAGGATCAGCGCCATGGCGATTGGCAACGAGAAGTAGGCCAAGGCGGCCACATAATCCCACGCCAGCGGCGCAAATAGCAGTAGCTGGCTGGCATCACTTTCCGCCAGCACCATGGAGCCCGCCGCCAGCGAGAATAGCCCGATACTGCCAAGTCGCCAGCGCTCGGGTTGCGTCAGGATCAGGATCAGCGCGAGCAGAGCAAGGATCAGACAGCTGAGGGCGATGATGATCTCCCCACGTGTCTCCGACAGGATGGTAGGGAGAACATCGGCCCTCTCCATCAACACCACCTTGCCCCACAGGCCGATATCCTTGTAGGTCGACTTGATTCTGAGATACAGCATCTTGTCAGCGACCGGCGTTGGCAGGTCGATGACGTGCCAGGTCCAGCCGGCGAATTCCCCGGCGGCCCCACCCTCCAGTGAGCCATGGCGATAGATCTGCAAGCCGTCGACGTAGGCTTCCCCCACCAGGTTCAAGCTCGAGATGAACAGGACCGGCTGATGCCAGGCACCGTCAGGTAGCTGATGGCGAATCCATAGGCTGTTGTTGTGGCCGCGCCCCGGCGGATTACCGACACCCGACAGGGGTTGCCAGGAGGTATCAGCTTCATCTAGCCAGACGAGGCGTCCGCTGCTGTCTCGAGGAGAGTCGCCCCAACGGTATTCCCATTGGCTATTGAGCGCCAACGCGTCGCTGAGTGCCTGCCCACTGGCGAGCCACCCGACGGCGAAGAGGAGAACAAGACAAAGGCGGCGCATGGCAGGACCTGTAACGGCTGATCCGGCCAGTATAGAACGAGGTATCCTCTGGTTCACTTGATGAGGCTGACATTCCCATTAACGCTTTTTTACGCTTCTAGCTTTTTATACCGTTATCTTGTTTCGTGGCAGCAAACGTAACGGAGCTTTTCCCTTCAAACGTTGGCAAGTCGACCGTTACAGCAAGCGATGATGCTGCGGTCTATCCCAGGATGGAGCAGGGCACTACGCTATCACCGTTGAACGGCCCCCGTGGGGTGGTACGGCGACATCATGGCAAGCGAGTGCCGGCCGTCATTGACGCTCGTTACCGTCCGTTACTGACGTTCGTTACCGTCGGCCGTTCCTGACGCTCGTTACTTAGGGTCGTCACCCGTTGAGAGTCCGGCGGCGTCCACCAGGGCACGAGTATAGGCACTGCTCGGGCGGGAGAGAATGTCGGCACAAGGGCCTTCTTCGACCACCTTTCCCTCCTTGAGTACCATGACGCGATGCGCCATGGCTCGCACTACTGCCAGGTCATGACTGATGAACAGGTAGCTCAAGCCATGTCGCTCCTGAAGTTGTCGCAACAGATCAATCAATTGCTTCTGAACGGTTCGGTCCAGCGCCGACGTGGGTTCATCCAGCACTATCAAACGAGGCTCCAGGATGATGGCTCTGGCCACGGCAATACGCTGGCGCTGGCCTCCCGAGAATTCATGGGGGTAACGTCGCGCTACGTCTTGCGGCAGTTCGACCTCCCGTAGCGTTCGGCGAACCCGCTCGGCAACTTCTGTCGGGGAAAGCTCGGGGTGATGGTAGCGCAGCCCCTCACTGACGATGTCGGCCACCGGCATGCGGGGTGACAGGGAACCATAGGGGTCCTGAAACACCATCTGCAGCTGGCGACGCTGCTTGCGCAGGGCGTTGCCGCTCAGCTGATCAAGCCGCTGGTCATCGAACTGGATGGACCCGCTACTGCGGGTAAGCCTTAGCAGGGCGCTCGCCAGAGTGGTCTTGCCCGAACCCGACTCGCCAACGATGCCCAGGGTTTCACCCTCGGCAATTTCGAGGTCCAGCGGCGCTACCGCCTGAAATCCTGGCCGCGCCCGTTGCAGCAGCCGCCGCGGGCGCTCGAAGGTAACGCTGAGCCCTTCTGCACGCATCAGCAGGCTGGCATCTGCTGCGGTGGGGGCAGGCTGTCCCTCGGGCTCTGCCTCCAGCAGTTCTCTTGCATGTTGGCTACGGGGAGCGCTGAAGACCTCGTCGACATCGCCGGTTTCCTGGGCCACGCCTCGGTGCATGACACAGACGCGATCGGCATGGCGTTTCACCAGATTCAAGTCATGGGTAATGAACAGCATGCCCATGCCATGGCGATCGCGAAGCTCAGCCAACAGTGTAAGGACATCCTGCTGCACGGTGACATCCAGCGCCGTGGTAGGCTCATCGGCAATCAACAGCTGTGGCTCGTTGGCGATGGCCATGGCGATCATCACCCGTTGGCGCTGCCCCCCGGAGAGTTGATGGGGCCAGGCGTCGAGTAGCTCTTCCGCACGGGGCAGCTGTACCTGTTCGAGTAGTTGATGACAGCGAGCACGTGCCGCACGTCCCTTGATGCCCTGGTGCAATCTCAAGGTTTCGGCCAGCTGGCGACCAATCGTGTGCAGCGGATTGAGTGACGTCATCGGCTCCTGGAAGACGAAGCCGACTCTGTTGCCTAGCAGGCCTTGCCATTGCGCCCGTGTAAGCCCGCTGAGATCGGCCTGCTCAAGGAAGCGCCCCCCAGAGACGCTGGCATTATCGGAGAGCAGATTGAAGGCGCCGAGTGCGCTGACCGACTTGCCTGAGCCAGACTCCCCGACCAGCGCCAGGGTTTCCCCGCGCCTGACCTCCAGGGACAGCTCATTGACGACATTATGTCCGTCGAAGTCGATGCTGAGGCGATCGAGGGTCAGTAGCGTATCGCTGCTCATGTCTCGCTTCCTTGGGCTGTTCCGCTGCTTGTCGAAGAGGGCACGTGGCGGGGATCGAAGGCATCACGGATGCCCTCACCGATAAACACCAGCAATGACAGCATGATGGCGAGCGTCAGAAAGGCGGTAATGCCAAGCCAGGGAGCCTGGAGATTGTTCTTACCTTGCGCGACCAGCTCGCCCAGGGAAGGGGAGCCCGGTGGCAAGCCAAAGCCCAGGAAATCCAGTGCTGTCAGGGTGGTGATGGCACCGGTGAACAGGAATGGGATGAAGGTCAGGGTGGCGACCATGGCATTGGGCAGGACATGCCGCCACATGATCAGATGCGACGGTAGCCCCATGGCCTTTGCCGCCCTGACATATTCGAGATTGCGCGCACGCAGGAATTCCGCTCGCACGATATCCACCAGGCCGAGCCACGAGAACAGCAGCATGATCCCCAGCAGCCACCACAGGTTCGGTTCGACCAGGCTCGCCAGGATGATCAACAGGAACAGTACGGGCAGCCCAGACCAGATTTCGGTCAGGCGTTGGCCTACCAGGTCGACCTTGCCTCCAAAGTAGCCCTGCACCCCGCCTGCCAGCACGCCTAGCACCAGGGAGCCCAAGGTCAGCACCAGGGCAAAGATGACCGATAGGCGGAAGCCATAGATGACGCGAGCCAGCACGTCCCGCCCCTGGTCATCGGTGCCTAGCCAGTGGCGGGCATCGGGCGGCGAGGGGGCTGGGTGGGTCAGCGCCATATCCAGGGTGTCATAGGAGTAGGGGATGGGGGCCCACAGGATCCAGCCGTCCGCCTCGATGGCGTCCCGGGTAAACGCATCGCGATAGTCGGCGGGGGTAGGCAGGAAGCCACCAAAGGCAGTGTCGGGGTAATCCACGGCCAACGGGAAATACCATTCCTGCTGGTACTTCACCAGCAACGGCTTGTCATTGGCTACCAACTCCGCGCCAAGGCTCAGGACGAACAGCAATCCAAAGACCCACAGCGACCACCAGGCGCGGCGCTGGTGACGAAATACGCTGAGTCGGCGTCGGGTGATGGGGGATAGCGTCGGCACGGTCAGGACTCCCGAGTGTCGAAGTCGATGCGAGGGTCCACCCAGACATAGGTCAGGTCGGACACCAGCTTTAACAGGAGGCCTATCAGGGTATACAGATACAAGGTGCCGAAGATGACCGGGTAGTCACGTTGCATCACGGCCTCAAAGCCGAGCAGCCCCAGGCCGTTCAAGGAAAAGATCACCTCGATCAGCAGCGAGCCGGTGAAGAAGATGCCAATCAGGGCGGCAGGCATGCCGGCGATGATGATCAGCATGGCGTTACGAAAGACGTGACCGTACAGCACCCTGCGGTCCCCAGCTCCCTTGGCTCTGGCCGTCAGCACGTACTGCCGATGAATCTCATCGAGAAAGCTGTTCTTGGTCAACATGGTCAGGGTGGCAAAGCTGCCGATGGCCGAGGCGCTGACCGGCAGGATAATGTGCCAGAGATAGTCCTTTACCTTGTCCCAGGTTCCCAGCTCCGCGAAATCCGGTGAGGTCAGCCCGCGCAGCGGGAAGACATCGAAGTAGCTGCCGCCCGCGAACAGCACGATCAACAGGATGGCGAACAGGAACCCCGGAATGGCATATCCCACGATGACCAGCCCCGATGTCCAGACATCGAAGGCGGAGCCGTGTTTCAGCGCCTTGCGTACCCCCAGGGGGATGGAAATGAGATAGACCAGCAGCGTCGTCCACAGACCGAGCGATATCGACACCGGCAGACGCTCCAGCATCAGTGTGGTGACCGCTTCGCCGCGGAAGAAGCTCTCGCCGAAGTCGAAGGTGGCGTAGTCCACCATCATGTCGAAGAAGCGCTCATGGGCGGGCTTGTCGAAGCCGAACTGCTGTTCGAGTTGAGCAATGAACTGCTCGGGCACCCCGCGGCTACCGCGTGACTCTCCGCTGGTCAGTGTCTCGCCACCTCCGCCTTGCAGACGTGTGCTGGCCTCGCTGGAGAAGCCCTCGAAACGGGCCAGAATTTGATCGATGGGGCCGCCGGGGGCGGCCTGAACGATCATGAAATTGAGCAGCATGATCCCCAGCAGGGTGGGAATCATCAACAACAGTCGGCGCAGTATGTAGGCACCCACGGCACTTCCTTGCAGAACAGGTTCTCGTCATGCTGCCACGGTGATGCGTTGAGCGTCACTCAGCAACTCGCCCGAATCAACGTCAGCGCCCCCTTTATGCCGCCTTCATGCTGGGCTTCCAGCGGACGGTATCTCGCCAGCCCTTCAGCGGCTGCGTTGGCGGGCCTCGACGGCCTCTTCGCGCTCGCCATCGACCCACCAGGCGCTGAGATCGAGCGTGTACTCGGGAAAGGGCTCCTGCCAGGCGAACTTGTCCCACAGCGCGATACGGTGTGCGGCCAGGTGAAACTGCGGAACCACATAGAACCCCCAGCGCAACACCCGGTCGAGGGCATGCGCGGCCGTATCCAGTGCCTCGCGCGATTCCGCGGCGATAAGACGATCCACGAGGGCATCGATGACCGGATCCTTCAATCCGATGAGGTTGCGACTCTGGGGGCGGTCTGCGTACTCGCTTCCCCAGAACTCGCGCTGTTCATTGCCGGGACTCAGGGACTGTGGATAGCTGCCCACCACCATGTCGAAATCGAAGTTGCGTAGGCGGTTGAGGTACTGATTGACATCCACCGTGCGAATGTTGCCCTGGATGCCCAGCCTTGCAAGATTGCGCAGCAACGGCTGAGCAATGCGCTCGAACTGGGTGCTGTAGAGCAGGATTTCGATGTTGAGAGGTTCCCCGGTCTGCGCATTGATCATCGTGCCATCTCGGGCTTCGAAGCCGGCTTCGGTCAACAGCTGAAGGGCATGAGCGAGACGTGGGCGTAAGGCCTCGGGTTGCTCCATGGGCAATGGCTGGGTGAAGACCTGCTCGGGTAGCTGGTCACGAAAGGGCTCCAGCAAGGCAAGCTCCTGGGCGGAAGGCAGGCCACTGGCTTCCATCTCGGAATTCTCGAAGTAGCTGTCGGTGCGCTCGTATGCCCCATAGAACAGATTCTGATTCAGCCATGGAAAGTCGAAGCCCATGGTGATGGCCTCGCGCACGCGCACGTCCTGAAACTTGTCCTTGCGCAGATTCATCACGTAGGCCTGCATGCCCGCTGGCTGGCCATCGTGCACCTGCAGCTGTTTGACAAACCCTTCCTTGAGCGCAGGAAACTCGTAGGCGGTCGCCCAGTTGCTGGCGGAGTTCTCCAGTCGAAAGTCGAGGTTACCGGCCTTGAAGGCTTCCAGCGCCACCGTCTGGTCGCGATAGTAGTCAAACACCAGTCGCTGGATATTGTGGCGGCCCACGTTGACCGGAACCTGCCACCCCCAGTAGTCATCGACCCGCTCATAGACGATTCGGCGGCCAGGATCTACCTCGGCGATACGATAGGGCCCCGATCCCAGTAAGGCGTCGCGGGTGACGGCCTCGAAATCACGGTCTTGCCAGAAGTGCTCAGGCAGGATCGGCATCTGCCCCAGGATCAGCGGCAGCTCTCGACTCTCGCTGTCTCCAAGTTCAAAGCGGATAGTATCGCGATCAACCGCGGTCACGCTGGTAACGTCGCTGTAGTAGGCGCGATAGAACGGCTGTCCCTGGGTGGTCAGCGTCTGGAAACTGAAGACAACATCGTCGGCATCAACCGGTTCACCGTCATGAAAACGCGCTTCCGGGCGCAAGTCGAATTCGACCCAGCGCCGATCCGGATCGAGCCTGATGCCTTCGGCCAGCAGCCCATACATGGTGAAAGGTTCACCAGGGTTCGACTCCAGCAGGGTGTCATATATCTGGGTAAGCCCCGAGGCGGGAGTGCCGCGCACGATAAAGGGATTGGTCGAGTCGAAGCTGCCCTGAGCAGCACGAACCAGGCTGCCTCCATGGGGAGCATCGGGGTTGGCATGGGGCAGGTGGTCAAAGTCAGCCGGCAGTGCCGGCTCACCGAACAGAGGTAGGGCATGCACCGTGGGAACGGTTGATACGTCTGCGGCCGCACAATGTCCGGCCAGCAGCACGCTCGCGAGGCTCACGCCAATCGCCACCTGTCGCATCGCGCTGAAATCCTTGTCCTGAGGGACGCCAGAATGGCGTCCGCCTTATCTTCCGGAAAGTGTCAGTTGCTGGCCCGGTTGTAAAGCCTGCGGATTATCGATGCCATTCCATTGGGCAAGGTCACGAGGTGACACAGAGTAGAGCATGGCGATGCGCGTGAGGGTCTCGCCGCTCTCGACCACATGGGTGTCTGCCGAGTCTGCGCTGGCCACCTGAACATCGTTGATGTTGGTGAGGGCGCTGCGCAGGGTCGCTGCGCTCTCGGCAGGGACCAGAATTTGACGGGTGTGGCGAGGATTGACGTTGCGTGACTTCAGCCCAGGGTTCAGCTCGGCCAGCTCGCTTGTGGTCACGCCGGCGAGGGCGGCGGCCTTGCTGAGCGAGATGGGAGCTGTCACCGAGACCTTGGCGAAGGCCGCGGAGCCGCTGATGTCAGGTAACGTCACGCCGTAGCGCTCGGGGTTATCGATGATACGAGAAATCGCAATCAGCTTGGGAACGTAGGCCATCGTTTCGGCGGGAAGATTGAGGTCCCAGTAGTCTCCGGCCAGGCCTCTTGCCTGCGCGGCGCGGCGGGCATTGTTGACCGTGCCAGCGCCAGCGTTGTAGGCAGCCAGAGACAGCATCAGATCGCCTTCGTACCACTGATCGGCCTGCATCTCGATGTAGTCCAGGGCGGCGCGAGTCGATGCCACGACGTCGTTGCGGCCATCCCAGGCACCGTTGCGCTTCAGCCCCAGCGCGTCGCCTGTACGCGGCATGATTTGCCACAGTCCAGCGGCGCCAAAGTGGCTGCGTGCCTTGGGATCAAAGGAGCTTTCCACGAACGGGATCAAGGCGATCTCGCCGGGGAGGCCGCGGGATTCCACCTGTTGGGTGATCCAGGCTAGCCACGGACGGGCGCGTTCGGTGATCTCGGCAACGTTGTGGGGACTTTTCTGGTAGTAGTCGATCCACTCCTGCACACGCGCATTGACGGCCACATCGTTCCACTGAAAATCTCCGCGCAGGCTGGTCCAGGCATCCTGCGGTTCCAGTTCCAGCGCGTCCCAGAAGTGGGTGGTCAAATGCTGGTGCGCCGCAGCGCCGCCCTGGGCGGCCGCAGTGCTGCCGGGGCCGCTGTTATAGGGCAGTGCTCCACCGGGTGGGAGCGGTGAGGCTTGCGAGGTATAGGCACCGGCCATCAACGAGCCAAGGAGCGCCAGACTACTGGCCGCACCAAGAAGTCGTCTACGGGTCGTGTGAAATGTCATGCGTAAGAGTTCTCCCGGTTCATGAAAGGGTTCACGAACCTGTCATGGGGCGATGTACATGGAACGCCTAGTTGATGGCGACCTTAGAAGTCATCCTTCCAGGCTCTCAACGTGGCAAAGGTGGCGTCCGTGCTGTCGGTCGACCCATGAGCTGATGCAGCGCGCTTGACATCCTCATCATCGCAACGAAGGAAAGGATTGATACGGCGCTCACGTTCCATCGTTGTTGGCAGCGTGGGTCGGTCCAGTTCACGTGCTTTCTGACAGTCGGTCAGGGCACGGGCAACCTCGGGGTTGCCTGGATTGGCCGCCTGCGCAAAGGCAAGGTTGGCCAGGGTGTATTCGTGGGCCGAGAATACCAGGGTTTCGGCTGGTAGCGTATTCAGCCGCTCGAGGGAGCGCAGCATCTGTTCGGGGGATCCTTCGAACAATCTGCCACAGCCACCGCTGAACAAGGTGTCTCCACAAAACAGCAGAGAGGGGATGCCAGCGGTGAAGAAAGCGATGTGGTCGAGGGTGTGCCCTGGAACCGCCATCACCTCGAACAGGCGCCCCATCACGCGTAGTTCATCACCATCACCGACGATCTCGGTAATGCCCTCGACCGTGGGAGCGTCCGAGTCTGACGCTCTGGGTCCGACCACACTCGGTGAGTAGCGCTCGACCAGTTCGGCGATGCCGCCTGTATGGTCATGGTGGTGATGGGTCACCAGGATGCATCCCAGCGTCAGGTTTTCCCGTTCGAGCAGCTGAATGACGGGCTCGGCGTCGCCTGGATCGACCACGCAGACCTCTTGACTCGAATCCTGGCGCAGTAGCCAGATATAGTTGTCGCTAAAGGCAGGAATCGGTGTCACGCTTAGCATGGTCGTCAGGTTCCTTCGAAAGCCGCAGAGTCGATAGCCACTGGATTTAATGCCGCAGGCGCACACGTCTAGTTAGCTTGCAGGCGCTCTGCTAGTGGCGACAGGCGGCAGCTGATGTCTTCAGTAAACTTCGCTTTTCGCCCTGCAAAATCAGACACTTTGGAGGCACGAGTCCACTATGTCAAATGCGTCGGAGCCGATGGAGCTCGCGCGCCTGATACGGCACGCTCGACGCTACTGGTCCAGTGACAGTGGTCAAGCTGTCCGCCGTTGCGAGAGGGCCTGTCTGGGTCCTCTGGCGGAGCGCTGGTGCGGCCAGCATGGCCTCGAGCTATCTCTGGCCGAACCTTTGGTCGACATGACCGCCGTGCGTCACTGGATACGATGGTCTCCGACCAGGGAGTTGGCGGAAAGTTCCAGCACGCTGATATGCCTGCCCGAGCGCCTCCCGCTACCCGATGGGGCCGTTGATCTAGTAGTGCTCAATCATCTACTCGAGGTCGTGGCCCATCCTCATCAATTGCTGCAGGAGGCCGTGCGTGTATTGGCGCCGCAGGGCAGGCTGGTGCTGCTCGGGTGGTCTCCCTTGTCGGTGTCCGGGCTGATGAGGCTCAGCCCACGGCAGCGACGCCATCTGCCAGGTCAGGGACACTGGCGAACACCGGGTACGCTCAGGGACTGGCTGGAGTTTGTCGATGTCGAGATCGACCGGTTAGACTACTGCCGCTTTCGTCTGCCGGGGTTGTCCGGGCGCAACACCATGCTGGAAACCCTGGGTCGGCGCTATAACCTGCCGATGGGCGACTGCTACATCATTCAGGCGCGCTGTCGCTCTCAGTTGGCGTGCACACAAGGACGGCGGCCGCTGTTTGGCCTGCAGGTCGGTGGTGCTCACCTGGGTACCACCTGTCTGGAGCCTAGCGTCCGACAACATCAGAAGCAGAAAAAAGGGTGAAATGCGTTGACCACACCGGACTCACTCCCTGTCGTCACTATTTATACGGACGGAGGGTGTCGAGGTAACCCAGGGCCAGGAGGGTGGGGCGCGCTGCTCGAGAGTGGCGACCATCGCAAGGAGCTCAAGGGCGCCGAGCATGACACCACCAATAATCGAATGGAGCTGACCGCCGCGATACGCGCCCTCGGCGTGTTGAAGCGGGAATGCCGAGTCGCGCTGTGGACAGACTCAGAATACCTGCGCAAGGGCATTACCGAGTGGATTCACGGGTGGATCAAGCGTGGCTGGAAGACAGCTGCCAAGCAACCGGTCAAGAATGCTGATCTCTGGCGCGAGCTCTACGCCCAAACCCAGCGTCATCAGATCGAGTGGCACTGGGTCAAGGGGCACAGCGGCCACCCAGGCAATGAAGCTGCCGACAGGCTGGTCAACGAAGCCATCGACGACTTGTTGAGCGGCGCCTGACCCCACAGGCGCTGGCGTTACCACATTCAGGAAATCCCCATGCGACAGATAGTGCTGGATACTGAGACCACCGGTATCGAGACCCGCGATGGTCACCGAATGATTGAGATCGGTGCGGTGGAGATGATCAATCGTCGCCTCACCGGTAACACCTATCATCAGTACATCAATCCAGAACGTGATATCGATGCTGAAGCCATCGGGATTCACGGTATCACCAATGAGCGAGTCGCCAACGAGCCGGTCTTCGCCGACGTGGCAGCCGAGTTCTGGGACTTCATACGGGGGGCTGAATTGGTTATCCATAACGCACCCTTCGACGTGGGCTTCATCGATCATGAATTCTCGCTGCTGAAGGCGACTCGGCCCGATCTCTATCCTGGTCCGGTCAGGCAGCATTGCGGCGTGCTGGATACCCTTATGATGGCGCGGGAGCTGCATCCCGGCCAACGCAACAGCCTGGATGCGCTGTGCAAGCGCTATGACATCGACAACGGTCACCGGGTGCTTCACGGCGCCTTGCTTGACGCTGAGATTCTGGCCGACGTCTATCTAGCAATGACGGGCGGCCAGACCGCGCTGACGCTGGATGCCGGAGATGACAAGGATCAGCAGGCGGCAGTTCCGGGTGAGTTGTCAGTGCGCCGCTTGTCACTGGATGCAGGGCGGCTGACGGTGATTCGTCCCGATGAGGATGAGCAGCAGGCGCACCTGGCGAAGCTCGACGCCGTGAGGTCCAAGGCGGGCCAGTGTCATTGGGATCACTTGGCACCGGAGTATGCTGGCCTAGGTCAGCCCAAGGAGGAGAGTCACTGATGCTACGTCGGGAGCTGCCGCAGGGAATAGCGCGCGGCCGAGTGATCAGGCTGTCGGAAGGACGCATCGCCCCTGGCGTCGACGATACGCCACTGGGGCTGGTTCAGGACTGGGACGACCAGGTGCAACCCCTTTGCTGGTGGAACGACGACCCGATTGGACTGCGTCTGGAATCCGAGCCAGGGGATGACTGGATCGACGGCCGTGGATGGTTGGCTCAGTTACCCGAATCATGGTTCGCCCTCGTGTCGACCGCGCTTCAGGTGGGGGCCTGGATGGCCAACCACCGCTACTGCGGGCGCTGCGGCCAGGCCGCCACGCGGCTCGAGCACGAATTTGCGATGCACTGCTACCATTGCGGTCATCGCAACTATCCTCGTATTTCACCGTGTATCATTACCCTGGTGACCCATGGTGAGTCGCTGCTGCTGGCTCGCAGTCCCAGGTTTCCCCCTGGGCGATATTCCACTCTGGCGGGATTCATCGAGCCCGGCGAATCTGCCGAGCAGGCCGTGCATCGTGAAGTGCATGAAGAGGTCGGTATCTCGTTGGGACGGCTACGTTACATTCGCAGTCAGGCGTGGCCATTTCCGCATTCTTTGATGCTTGGCTATCTAGTGGAAGCCTCGACCCGAAGAATCCGGATTGATGGCCATGAAATTCAGGATGCCGCCTGGTTTACACCGCGCACACTACCCCAGCTTCCCCCTCTCTACTCGATTTCCCGCGAACTGATAGAGCTGCACCTGGCTGAGGTGCGCGACGGCCGGGGTGGTTAGGGCCTGAGCCACTTGGCGGATGAACTCATTGAGGGGTGAACGGCTTGAGAAATGAACGGCTTTAGGGATGAGCTGTGTAAGCGCCTGTCAGTCCAGGTCGGCGTCGAAGAACGACAGTCGCGCAGAGCGGCCAGCAGCTTGTCTGCTGGCCGCGGGCTATCAGCTCGGGAACAGGTCGGTAAGCCGTGTCGCCAGCATGATGTTGCCGGTTGCCTTTAGTTTACCGGTCATGAAGGCCGTCATGCCGTTGATGTTGCCTTGCATGATTCCCTTGAGCGTCTCACTGCTCATGCTCAGGCTGACAGAAGGGTCGTCATGCTCGCCTTGCTGGATATCCAGCGCGCCATCATCGATGACCACGTAGTAGTCTTCGACATCGCTGAAATGGAACTGGAAGACTTCGTTCATGCCCTTGGCAGCATCCGGGTTGAAGCGAGAGCGCAGGGACTCGAGGGTGGTTGACATGTTGCATCCTGGGGTCTGGGAATCTGTACGGAAGCGTATTTCAAACGGATGTTTTAATCAAGGTCGAGATTGTCGTTGCCGAGCATGCTGGTGGTTGTAAAGCATGATTCTGTCTGTTCGGCCTCGTCTCACGTTATAAGTGTCGCAGGAGGATGTCATGGAAGAGTGGTTGGGTGAATTGGTGACGTTTTTTGTTCAGTTGCTGCTGGTCGCGCTGGTTGTCATGGGAGCGATTGCGCTTGGATCACGCGGCCAGAGGAGCGAAGGGCGAGAGCAGCTGCAGATTGTCGACTTGGGCCAGCGCCAGCGCCGGCTGCGGGCGAGGCTTGTTCAGGCCATGTCGCCCAAGCGCCGCCGGGGGCTCTGGCCCTTCAAGACGTCATCGGACGAGACGAAAGAGGCAGGCCAAGGTGACGATAGCAGGTCTACTGCCTGGGTCCTGGACTTTCACGGTAATCTCAAGGCCAGTGGGGTCGACCGCCTGGCCAGGGAGGTCTCACTGCTGATCGATACTGCCCGTGAGGGGGATGATGTCATCGTTCGTATCGAGAGCCCTGGCGGAGTGGTCCATGCCTACGGGCAAGCTGCTGCAGAGCTGGACAGGCTCAATGCTGCGGGTCTCAATACCACGGTATGTGTCGACAAGGTGGCCGCCAGTGGCGGGTATCTGATGGCCTGCAACGCCAAGCGCATTATCGTGGCACCTTTCGCCGTCATCGGTTCCATTGGTGTCGTGGCACAGGTTCCTAACGTCCATCGACTGTTGAAGCGCCATGACATCGACGTCGAGCTGTTTACCGCCGGTCGCTACAAAAGAACGGTGACGGTGTTAGGCGAAAATACCGATGAGGGACGAGACAAGCTTCAGCAGGATCTCGAGAATATTCACGAGAGGTTCAAGTCCTACGTAGCTGAGCGTCGTACCCATGTGGATATTGAAGCCGTATCCACTGGCGAGGTCTGGTATGGCGAGGAAGCCGTGGCGAAGGGGTTGGCAGATGAAGTGGCGACCAGCGAAGCCTATCTCGCTCAGGTGATGTCCGAACGGCGGGTCTTTAGCGTCAAGCTGTCGTCAGTGCCGACGCTAGCTCAGCGGCTAGGCTTTTCCTCTTCTGCTGTGGTGGACAAGGCCCTTGATAGAGTAGAAGAGCGCCTGGACGCATCCCGCTGGGAGCATCGTTAAAGGGTATTGCTGGAAGGAGACGAGTAACACCCGCCTGCACAAGGCTTGAGTTTTTCGCCACGCTCTGCGTGACAGCGTTGGTCCTCAAGCCTTGTAGCGATACTCAAGACGGTTGGCATCCTGCCTTTTGTCCGTCTCGATCTGACGGCCATCAATCGTCATTGGCGGCGTTCATCTTGACGATCGCGGCGATCATGATGCTCGCACTTTCACCATTGAGTGAGTAGTAGATGGTCTGAGAGGAGCGCCGCGTAGTGACCAGTTCCGCGCGCCTTAAAATGGCCAGATGTTGCGATAGGGCGGATTGGCTGAGGCTAAGTCGTTGATTAAGCTCCGTGACGGAGAGTTCGTGTCCTTCCAGCAGGCAGAGAATTCGTAACCGGTTGTCGTTGGCAATCGCCTTGAGCAGGCCGCTGGCCCTATCGACCACGGCGTCTCCTCCCTCAAGCAGACGACCGGCAACACGTTGTTGGCTGTTCATCAGCACTCTCCACTGCAATGGTGACTGATCATATCGACACCCGGCGCTGGCTTGCGGTCCAGCAGGTTCTGGACGGGTGGGGCGTTGCAAGAGGTTGCAGTGTTTCGCATAAATGTCTTGTCACCCTGATTAAGTGAGCGCGGATGATCAGCGTTGCCATCCCGCTCCCGCTTGGGGCTGCAACACAAGCCCATAGACGTTTTCGCTGTATGCCTGGGGTGCTCTGAACCTAGGTTGCTTCAGGCCTGGGTTGCTCCAGGCTTATGTCGCTCCAGGACGGCTCGCCTTTCAGTGCGTCAGTGATTAAGAAACTCCTCAATTATAGCGCATTGTAGGAGTAAACGCGTCTTAAACGCTTGTTTGTGACCGCTACAGCAGAATTAGCAAATTATTGTCTCGTTAAGTAACCATAGCCTTCGTGTTGTTACCGATATTGACTAAAGAGAATCGATTCGCAACGGGCGCTAACAGACGCTGTTTCATCGTCGTGTGGTGGGGGCGCAGGCGGCCTCCAGGCTGGCTGCCGCGTGGCATGCATGGCATGGCCATGGCGATGTGCGTATAATCCTGCACCCGGCATAAGAGCGCGCGGCAGGCACTTTTGGGGTGTTTGCGTCTCGGGTCTACCTCGGTTTCCCCGAGCAGGGCCTACGTTTGCTGCCTCTCAACACCCTCATGCGCGACGTCTGTCGTCATGACTCGATCACCAGGGTTCCCTCACCCCTTACCAAAAAGGTTCGCTATGTTGACGCTTACGACCGATCAGCGCCGTCGATTGCTGGCACTTATGGTGGCTTTTCATATTGCCGTCATTGCCGCCAGCAACTACCTCGTGCAGTTGCCCTTCACGGTATTTGGCTTGCATACCACCTGGGGCGCCTTCAGTTTTCCCTTCATCTTTCTCGCCACGGACCTGACGGTAAGGCTGTTCGGTAAGGAGCCCGCTCGGGCGATCATCTTGCGGGTCATGCTGCCAGCCCTGGTGATCTCCTATCTGGTGTCGGTGATTTTTCCCAAGGGAAGCTACGTGGGCATGGCTGCCTTCGATGAGGTCAACCTCCTTGTCGCGCGTATTGCGCTTGCCAGTTTTATGGCATATCTGCTCGGCCAGCTGCTGGACGTGCAGGTGTTTGATCGCTTACGGCGCTTGGGCGCCTGGTGGGTAGCCCCAGCAGCTTCCACGCTGCTCGGTAATCTTGTCGATACGCTGGCGTTTTTCGCCATTGCCTTCCATGCGGGGCCTGATCCCTTCATGGCTTTGCACTGGCCGGAAATTGCGGCAGTGGACTACGCCATCAAGCTGGCCATCAGTCTGGCGTTCTTCCTGCCCCTTTACGGGGTGTTGCTCAAGACGCTGACTCAGCGCCTGATCGTCGCCACGGGCAGTGCCGACCGCTGGCCGGAGCGCGCAGCAGATCGGCGTGGCTAGTGGTACGGCCAAGTCAGCCTTGCGGCGCTGGTGCGACGGGGTAAGCTTTGTGCTTACCCCATTTCTTTCCCCCATCGCGGGTGGGGGCTGATCCTAGAATTGCGCAAGAGAAGGAGTTGCAGACATGGCGGTTGCCCTTGAAGTAGCTGACAGCGGTGGGCCGGGAGTGCCCCTGGTGATTGTGCATGGCCTGCTAGGTAGCGCCGACAACTGGCGCTCCCACGTCAAGCACTGGTCGCAACAGCGCCGTGTCATCGCGGTCGATCTTCGCAACCATGGGCGCTCTCCCCACGCAGACGGCATGAGTTACGAGGACATGGCAGAGGACCTGGCCGACGTCATCACGGGATCAGGGGCCGACAAGGTCCACCTGCTGGGGCATTCCATGGGTGGCAAGGTGGTCATGTCTCTTGCTCGCCTGTATCCGGATCTTGTCGCGTCCCTGATGGTGGCCGATATTGCGCCGGTAGCCTACGAGCACCGACATGACAGTGTGTTCGCGGCGCTACGTGCGGTGGAGGCGTCTGCCCCCAAGGACCGCCGAGAAGCTGATGAGCTGATGGCTGCGCATGTGGAGGACAAGCCAACCCGCATGTTCTTGGCGACCAACCTCGTTCGGGGGGAAGGCAATGTACTTTGCCTAAGGGTCAATCTGGATGCCATCGAGGGAAGTTACGAAGACATCATGGCCGAACCCGCCGGTCAGGGTCCCATTCGAGTGCCTTCCATCGTCATTCGCGGTAGTCGCTCGGACTATGTGGCTGACGCCAGGTTGGCGGCGGTTCGTGAAGTGCTGCCGGAGGCTTCGCTGGAAACCCTTGACGCCGGACATTGGCTGCATACCGAGAAGGCCAAGGAATTCCAGCAGTGCATCGATCGCTTTCTTGAACCATTAGCCTAGTCAGTCTAACAGCGACAGGTGCCGCGATAACGGCCAACGCCAGGCGGATAAAAGGCACTCGGTCATTTCGTGGCGCTTGCGGCCGGGCTTGGGGCTTGGGGCTCGTGGCTTAGGGCTCTGGGCTCTGGGCTCTGACCCAGGTTCAGCCTGGGTCGCGGCCAAGGCGAGACACTGGGGTTATCTCCTTCACTATGCCTTGGTCGTGCAGGTAGCGTTCCACGCGCCGATAGCGACCGTGATCCATGGCCGCCGGGCGGAGGCTGAGTCGGCGCCTGATGTCGGGCCACGCGGCGGCATTTGCTGCGCTGTCCATGGTCGGTTGCTGTTGCACCATGATGTCCCACGCCTCGGTGGGATGTTCGATGATCCAGCGAGTGGCTTCCTCAATCGAGTCAATGAATCTACGAATGGCATCCTGCTGTGACTGATAGTGTTCCTGGTTGGCCACCAGGATGAGCCCATCGTGAATTGGTATGCCCAAGGAGGCTGCCGACATGACTCGCGTCGCCACTCCCAGGTCACCCAATTCGCGTGGTAGCGAGATGCCGTGGCCGCCAACGACCGCATCAACCCAGTTTTCGCTCATGGCGCGAATGATGCTGAAATGCACGTCCTTCGCTTCCACATGTGACAGGTTCAATCCCTCCTGCTGCAGAATGGCTCTAAGCAGGACATCCTTGTCGGATTGCTGGGCGTAGCCGACCCGATGATCGATCAATGACAGCGCTGAGGCGGCGTTGATGTCGTCACGCACGACGAGCGCCGCGAGGGGAAGCTCCACCAGCGTAGCGACCCTCATAATAGGGCGCCCGTCATCGACGGCGGCATGCAGGCTGAGTTGATCTGTCAGGGCAAGATCTGCCTGTGAGGCAGCGACCAGCTTGGCCGCCACGTCCGGATCTGCTGGCGTCTTGAGATGAACGTCAAGTCCGCGGCGCCGGAACAGTCCCTTGTGTTGCGCCACGAGCAGCGCGGCGTGCTGCGGACCCGGGGTCCATTCGAGAATGACGTTGAGAGTGGTCACGGGCGGGGGAGCGATGGGGTCTGCCGGCGCCGCGGTGATCGATGGCGCGATGGCCCGTGACGGCGTATCCACGCTTGGTCCTGTGGGCAGGCCTTCATAGGCTGCCGCGGGATCATGTCGCTCGGCACCGGACGCACTGTTGTTGGCGTGTTCGGCAGCGGGCGGGGTATCCGTGGGGTCGTCCTGAGCGCTGGCGGTGCTCTCGTCGAGCTGTTCTTCCTGCTGCTCTTGCTGCTGCGCTTCCTGCTCCCCAGCATCGTTTTCACCCTGCGGCTGGGTCGCCGTGGCGGCCTCGCTGCTGTCGACTGCGACGGCAGCATCGGTTGAGCCCTGCTCGTCAGCCGGACAGGAAGCGCTAATAAAGCCCAGTGTCAAAGCAGTGGCCATGAGCCAGCCTAGACGATGGCGCCAGGGCATTGACTTCGCCATCAAGTGTCTCCCGTGGATCAGGCGTTCGTACCAGCGGGCTAGTGTATACAACGGTAATTTCACCTACCAGCGGCATCCATCAACATCTTGATGGATCAGCGTTTGACCCGCATGAGATACTGTGGTCGAACTTTGCAAGGGACTCGCATGGACTCCATCAATAGCCTTTTTCTGTTATGTGGCACCTTGATCGCGTTGAGCGTGCTGGCGAGCCGACTCTCCGCGTTGGCGGGGGTGCCTCTTCTGGTGCTCTTTCTTGGGCTGGGCATGCTGGCGGGCGAGGATGGCCTGCTTGGCATCGACTTTGACAACTATTCCCTAGCCTTCGTCATTGGTCACCTGGCGCTGGCGATGATTCTTCTCGATGGCGGTCTTCGCACCCGGCTGAAGACCTTTCGAGTGGGCTTCCGGCCGGCCTTGGGATTGGCCACCGCAGGCGTGTTCATCACCAGCGGTCTGGTGGGGCTGTTGGCGATGTGGGTGTTCGACCTGTCGCTGCTGCAGGGGCTTCTTGTCGGAGCCATCGTCGGGTCGACGGACGCTGCTGCGGTGTTTTCCATGCTCAGCGGGCGTGGCCTGAATCTCAATGAGCGTGTTGGTGCGACCCTTGAGATCGAGTCCGGCACCAACGATCCCATGGCGATCTTTCTGACACTGGTGTTGATCGAAGCGCTGGTGGGGGACCTGGGTGGCCCGCTGGACATGCTGCTGTTCTTTATCCAGCAGTTCGCCGTCGCCATTGCACTGGGTCTCGGCGCGGGCTGGCTGATCGGTAGATTGCTGCGCTACCTTGACCTGGCTCCTGGCCTCTACTCGCTGCTGGCCCTGGCCCTGGGATTCTGTGTCTTCGGCCTGACCAGTGCTCTTGGAGGAAGCGGCTTCCTGGCTATCTATCTGGCGGGCCTGATGATCGGTAATCAGCCCGGTCGTCATCTCAACTTCATCTTGCCAGTACACGACGGGCTGGCATGGTTGAGTCAAATAGGTCTGTTTCTGGTGCTGGGGCTTCTGGTTACGCCGTCGGCGCTGTTCGACGTCCTGTTACCCGCATCGGTAGTGGCGCTGGCGTTGATCTTCGTGGCTCGGCCATTGGCGGTGATTCTCACGCTCAAGCCGTTCTTTCATTTTCGCTGGCGTGAGGTCGGCTTTATCTCCTGGGTGGGGTTGCGCGGCGCGGTGCCTATCGTGCTGGCCATCTTTCCCGTCATTGGCGGCGTCGAGCGGGCGGACCTTTACTTCAATGTGGCCTTTGCGGTGGTATTGCTATCGCTGTTGATTCAGGGTGGGACCTTGCCGTGGATGGCCAAGCGGATGAAGGTCATGGTGCCTGACAGCGCAACGCCCAATCATCGCGGCCCGCTTGGCATCTTGCCGGAAAACGACTTCGAGATGTTTGTCTACAAGGTCGAGAACTCTGATCTTGAAGACATCCCGATTCGCTTGCTGCGCTTTCCCTCGGGCTCATTGATTTCGGCGCTGTTTCGTCAGCACGTGATGTTGCATCCCAAAGGCAGTACCCAGCTGCGCATGGACGACATCATCTGTGTCATCGGCAAGAGCGATGACCTGCCTGCGCTGAATCGTCTGTTCAATGGCGACGCGAAGCATCGCCAGCAGCGAGCCTTTTTCGGGACCTTTACGCTGGATGCTGAGGCGCGCATGGGTGACGTGGCCGACGCTTACGGATTGACCCTGAGCCCTGGCGAAGCGTCGTTGACGCTAGGGGAGTTTCTGGGGCTGCGGTTGGGCGGTCATCCTGTCGTGGGCGATGACGTCGACTGGCACGGTATCCAGTGGGTGGTCAGTGACATGGAGGGAAACCATATCACCAAGGTGGGGCTGCGCCTGTACTAGGGCTTGTACGGAAAGTGCCTGCGCTTGGTGATACGGCGTTAAAACATCGGTCTAAATGCTCATTTACACCTCGTAAACTGCGCTTTCTCACCGATGTTTGCCTTGTTTCACCTTCGCTCGTCGACTTGTCGGACAAAACCTGGCGAATAGCCTGCAGCTGGATGGTGAGCAGGCGTCCGAATCATGTTGTCAGAGCCTTGGAGCAATGGGGCGTCGTCCCTGGGAGGCGTGTGGAGAGATGGTCATGCTCAGACGACTATTGCTGTTGTTGCTGCTGGTGGTGCTGAGCGGCTGCGACGAAACGCCGGCTGGTCGCAGCCAGCTGGCTCTTGTGCCGGGTTTCGTCATGAGCGATATGGGCAGGCAGGCCTTTGATCAGCTTCGCCATGAGCTTCCTCTGGATCAGGACGTGTCGCGTAAGGCGCTGGTCCAGTGCATCAGCGCAGCCCTCATCAAGTCAGCTCGCCTGGAATATCCAGAGGTGGAGACACCCGAGGACTGGCAGGTGGTGATCTTCGACTCCCCTTCACCCAATGCGTTTGCCTTGCCGGGTGGGCGTATTGGGGTCAACACGGGTTTGTTTGAAGTCGCGCAGTCCCCGGACCAGCTGGCCGCCGTCATTGCACATGAAATCGCCCACGTGCTGGCTAAGCATGGTAACGAGCGGTTGACTCAGCAGCTAGGCATCAAGGCGGTGCTGTTGGTGGTGGGTCTGATCAGCGAGGGCGATGTCGGCCAGGAGCCGCTGATGGAAGCTCTGGGGATCGGCAGTCAGCTAGGCATTGCGCTGCCTTTCAGCCGGGTGCATGAGTCAGAAGCAGACCTGATGGGGCTTGCGATCATGGCACGCGCTGGGTTTGATCCTGGCGCCAGCATCACCTTGTGGCGCAATATGGCGGCGCTTGGCGGCAGTCAACCGCCTGAGATCCTGTCCACGCATCCCGGCCATCAGTCCCGCATCAGTGGGCTAAGAGAGCATATGGCCGCTGCCAAGAGACAGTATCAAGAGGCGGTACCATCTCGGTGTTCTGCTCGGCCGCTATAGTGCCACCTCTATATCCTTTCTCTTTGCCTGACAGCTCTGGCATGGGCCCCACGTGGTCTGGCGGGTCTCGTTGCCTGTAGCGATCCTGGGCTGGTCGGCGGTGGCCATACCGCGCCAATAGGGCGCTCTTTACGCTTTATCGTCAGGGCGGTTGGGTAGCCTGTCCTCGAAGGCAAGGGCGGCTGCTGCCGACCGCGCCGCGTCCTGGCTGTCATGGCGTGAGATAACCTGGCGTGTCGCTCCTGGTGATGAGTCGGAGAAGGCGACGACGGCCCACCGGGTACGTTTGAGCGCCTTGGTCTGGTAGCTCTCGACGCGAAAGTGCTTCATGGGAAACTCTGCTCTTTTTGCGAAGGCGCGCAGTCTACGTGCTGTAAGCCATCAGCATGGTCAAAAGTTTACTGAGCCTTCAACGATGATGTCACGCGCCGTATGCTGAGTAATGATTAGGGTATTCATTAAGCGATATCTTATTGAGCAATAAGAGTATGACGGAACGAAAAGGTTCAGTCCGTCCGCATCATTTGCCCCCAGGGGGCGCGGCGCTTCAGCAGTCGGACCGCTCATCCCCTGGCATCTGCTAATGCCTAGTCTGCTAATGATATCACGTCAGTGCGGTTGCCAGGCGCAGCGCTTGGGAGCGCTATAGGCAGCTGCTGCTCAAACGGCGGGCGTCAACCTGAGTGCCGGCTCAATGGTCGAAGATGAGGGCAGAGACACCGACAAGAAACAACAACAATAAGCAAAGTGGGAAGGGATAAGGGAGAAGAGAGATGAGAGTAGCGGTTAAAGACAAAAGAAAAGCGCGGTACACAGCTGAATGCTAGGCGGGTTGGTTCGAGCTTCATCGGTATGGTGAGAGAGGGGTTGATCGTGCTGACGATCCAGGTGGGTATACCATCACGAAAACGCCGAATCTGCAGGACAGATTCGGCGTTTGACAATTCGAGGTGGCGGAGGGACAGGGATTCGAACCCTGGAAGGGCGTTAACCCTTGCCGGTTTTCAAGACCGGTGCATTCAACCGCTCTGCCATCCCTCCGGCTCACGGCGATGTACTTTACCAGCTTTTCTTCTCACGTCAACAGTTGTGTGCGATCAATGTGTTACGGCTTACCCGAGGAGCCCTCGTCAGCCAGGTCATTAATCTTTAGCCCAGGCGATTGGCAAGGGGGAAACTGCGCAAGAAATGTGCAGCTAAGCAATTTTTTGTCGCCAATAGGAAACGCTGTTCGAGCCAAGTGTGGCGGGGATGCAGCGCCATTCAGGTGAATTCCCTTCGTTGAAACCGCGCAGGTGGACGTCTTGCGCCGGGAACCTCCCATGGGCATGCTGTGTCGAATGCATGTCCACAAACAGGGAGCTACGGATACATGGCTTATCAAGAGTCACAGGTGAGTCGTCAGACCCAGACGCAGGTAGCTGCGACCAATAAGGTCTTGCGCAATACCTACGGCTTGCTGGCGATGACACTGCTGTTCTCTGCGGTGACAGCGGGGGCGGCAGTGGCCCTCGGCGTTCAGCAGATGAACATTCTGGTGTTCTTCATTGGCGCATACGGCCTGATGTTCCTGGTTCACAAGACCGCTAACTCCGTCATGGGGCTATTGGCGACGTTCGCCTTCACCGGCTTCATGGGCTTCACCCTTGGTCCTATTCTCAGCGCCTACCTGACGCTGTCGAATGGCCCTGAACTGATCATGACCGCGCTGGGCATGACCGGTTTGACCTTCTTCGGTCTGTCGGCGGTCGCGCTGATCACCCGCAAGGACTTCAGCTTCCTGGCCAACTTCATGATGGCGGGTGCCATCGTGCTGATCCTGGCCATGGTTGCCGCGCTGATCTTCAACATTCCTTCGCTGTCCCTGATGGTCTCTGCGGGCTTTGTCCTGTTCTCCTCGGCAGCGATCCTGTATCAAACCAGCGAGATCGTTCATCGGGCCGGTGAAACCAACTATATCCTCGCTACCATTACCCTGTACGTCTCGATCTACAACCTGTTCATCAGCCTGCTGTCACTGCTGGGCGTCGTCAGCCAGGATTGATCCAGACGGGACGGAATGGCACAAGTATCGTAGAATGGTGGCCCCGCTCATGCGGGGCCATTTTTTTGTGCTGGCTCCGTGTCGCCATAGACCCGATGCCAGTGGTTGATGACGCTGTCCAGGGGTAGAGACATATGCGCTACGCCATCCTGTTGCTGGGTGCGCCTTACAGCTCTCAGGCAGCCCATAGTGCACTGCGTTTCGCCCAGGCGGTGATAGCGCGTGGTCACCGCCTGGAAGCCGTGTTCTTCTACGCTGATGGCGTTCACAATGCGGCGAGCCTGGCGACCCCGCCCCAGGACGAGCCGCAGATTGTCGATGGCTGGGTAGATCTTCAGCGTGACCATGAGGTAAGGCTCGAGGTGTGCATTGCGGCGGCTCTTCGACGCGGCATCATCGATGCCGCTGAGGCGGCGCGACATGGCAAGGACGGGCACAGCCTTGCGCCACCTTTCACGCTCACCGGACTGGGGCAGCTGATCGACCTTGGTGTTGACTGTGACCGTCTGATCACCTTCGGCGCATGACGCGACCGGAGTCACGGCCAGGGACAAACCCGGAGGAGTGGGTATGACGGTAACGACGTCAGTCGACGAGGGGGCAGCGGGAGAACTGCTGGTGATTCTTCGCCATGGTCCTCATTCAGGTATCGCGCTGAAGGAAGGGCTTGATGCTGCTCTGGTGGCTGCCGCCTTTGGGCGCCGTGTATCGCTTCTGTTCATGGGCAGTGGCGTGGCCGCCTTGATGCCAGGTCAGGGCAAAGGCCCGCTGGACCAGAAGGGAACTCTGCCGACGCTGGACATGCTCGAGATGTATGACATCGATCGGTGCTATGCCGACAGTGCCAGTCTGGAAGCCCTCGACATGTCGGCAGACGCGCTGGTCATCGACGTCACCGCTGTCGACAGTGGCGGTGTCGCTCAGTTGATGGCATGCCATTCGCTGGTAATGACGTTCTGAGG
This sequence comes from Halomonas sp. DP8Y7-1, assembly GCF_019801685.1. NCBI lineage: Bacteria > Pseudomonadati > Pseudomonadota > Gammaproteobacteria > Oceanospirillales > Halomonadaceae > Halomonas > Halomonas sp. DP8Y7-1. The sequence goes on from NZ_JAHVIN010000006.1 coordinate 165,582, forward strand.
CCTGCGAGGCGTTCACTGTCTATGGACGACGGAAGCGATCCTGCTGGTTGAGTCACGGCTCATCTATTGCACCCATCGACTTCACCCATCTATTGCACCATTGCCATTTGTCGCCCGTGTGGAGCAAGAATGATTCTGCATACCCTCAATCGCTCGCCGCTAGATTCGTCAGTCTACCTTCAGGCGTTGGCCGCCATGACCGAGGCAGATTGCCTGTTGCTCATAGAGGATGGTGTCCTGGGGAGCCTGCCAGCCCAGGCTGGGCGCTGGCCTCAGCTCACTGGCAGACTGTTCGCGCTGCAAGAGGATCTGGCGTCGCGAGGTCTCGTCGATGCCTGTTTCGATAGCATCACCGTCATTGATATCCAGGAGTTTGTCGCCTTGACGGAGCAGGCCACCAAGGTGGTGAGCTGGTACTGAGTCAGTAAGCCTGGTGATAACCAGCTGCCATCCCTGGCGATTCGCGGGGTTTATGCTCGCTGTCAGTGCCCCCACCTATTGTTATCTAGCGCCATACAGGCATGGCGTTCAGTATTCACCGTCATCAGCGTCGTCCAGCAGGAGAGCGTCATCATGGCAACGACACAGACCGCTGAGGAACTCAACCTTGGCACGGGCACCATCGGACTCGATCCCGAAGGCTACCTTGTTGATCTTAACGATTGGACCCCTGAAGTCGCCGAGGCGCTGGCAGGGCGGGAGGGCCTGGTGCTTACCGAGGAGCATTGGGAGATCCTCCACGTGCTGCGGGAGTTCTACGGACGCTACGAGCAGTCGCCAGCCATGCGCCCCCTGGTAAAGGCGGTGGGCAAGGCCCTTGGCCAGGACAAGGCTAGCTCGATCTATCTCATGCGGTTATTTCCGGGCAGTCCGCCGAAGCTAGGCGCCCGCCTTGCTGGATTGCCTAAACCGACCAATTGCCTCTAGGCTCGGCTGTGAATTTCCTGGCTCATGGCTGGCTGGCCCGCGAGGGCAGTGACGGTTTTCTCCTCGGCAACTTGATTGCCGACGGCGTCAAGGGGACCGACCTGTCTGCGTGGCCAGCGCCAGTCGCGGAAGGCGTGCTCCATCATCGCCAGGTTGATGCCTTTGTCGATCATCACCCCCGAGTCGCTGCCGCACGGGCTCGTGCGCCAGCAGGTGGGCGTCGCGTTGCCGGTATTGCGCTGGACATGATGTGGGACCACTTTCTCGCTGATGAGCTGGGCGGCGATCAGTGGCGCGAGCGGGATGAGCTGATTGATCGCTGCTACAGACTGTTCGAGCGGCATGGTGCGCCGCAGCGGCTGGCCCAGATGGTGCCCGTGATGGTGCGTGAGGACTGGTTGCGGCGCTATTCCAGCCTGGCGTTCACCACCCGCGCGATTGCCGGCATTGGTACGCGTTTATCGGGTCCCAATCGGCTGGCGGAACTGGTGCCGCACCTGGAGCAGGATTACGACGTCCTGCGGGAAGACTTCGCCATCCTGTGGCGGGATACCCGTCGCCACTGGGAAGTCTCCCCACGTCTCTCATGACGTTCGTAGCCACAGGCACTCGACAGCATCTCCAGGGCTTATCTCGGTGTGCGGTGGAATGACGGCCAAGGCGTCGGCATTGATGCAGGAAGATAGAACGCCTGAGTTCTGGTCGTCGAAGGCTTTCGCCGCAATGCCAGTCTGACGGAAGTCGAGGGAAACCCTCATGTAGTGCTGGCGTGGCCCCGTGCTGGTGCTGAAATCGCTTTGTGCCCAAAGGCGCGGTAGCTCAGCCATTTGCTGGCAACCCTGCATGCTGCCGAGCAGTGGGCGCAAGAATAGCCAGGCACCGACGTAGCTGGAGACTGGATTGCCAGGCAGACCTACAAAGCGTGTCGCATGTCCTGTTGCATTCGGCAACTGGCCCAACGCCAGGGGTTTGCCAGGGCGAATGGCGAGGCGCCATAGATCCAGGTGACCCAGCTGTTCCAGGGCTGCCTTGACATGGTCTTCCTCGCCTACGCTGACCCCACCCGTAGACACCACCAGATCGGCCATCGCGGCAGCTTCAGACAGACACGCGCGAGTACCCTCGGCAGTGTCTGGCACGCTGCGGGTCAGTACCACCTCGGCACCGAACTGCTGCAGCAAGCTGAGTAGCATGGCACGATTGGAGTTGTAGATCTGACCGGGGGCTAGCGTCTTGCCCGGGTCAATGATCTCGTCACCGGTCGACAGCAGGGCGACACGGGGTCGGCGGTGGACAGCCACCTCGACGATGCCTTGGCCTGCCAGGTGCCCCAGGGCAGCGGCATCCAGGCGCGTGCCCGCCGCCAGCAGGGTGTCGCCACTGGTGACATCACGCCCTTGCCTGCGCACGTTGTCGCCGGCAGGAATCGTCGCTGGCATGATCGCGATGTTGCCGTCACGCTCCACCTTTTCCTGCATCACGACGCAGTCCGCGCCCTGTGGCAGCACGCCACCGGTAAAGATGCGTGCACAGGTGCCTCGTTCAAGCTTCGCCGTGGGCGATCCTGCCGCCATCCTCAGCGCCACGGGTAGACGCCGGCCGGCATCCTCATGATGCAGGGCATAGCCGTCCATGGCGCTGTTGTCGAAAGGCGGTACGTCCAGCACGGCCTTGACGTCCCTGGCCAGCACTCGGCCGTCGGCGACGTCGCAGCTGACGGACTCCTCGGGGAGGGCCTTTACGCCCTCCAGCAGGGTGTCCAGGGCGTCCTGCATCGGTGCCAGCCTGCTCGACGGCTCAATGGTCATGCTGTCCGCGCTCCGCAATCACGAGATTGGCAAAATTGCAGGGCTTGTGGCGACTGTCCAGCTGTTCGGCAAGGATGCCATCCCAGGCGGTGCGGCAAGCCCCTGTAGAACCAGGGAGGCAGAAAATGACCGTGCGATTGGCCATGCCGCCCAGGCAGCGGCTCTGGACGGTAGAACTTCCAATCTCCTGCCACGACAGCTGGCGGAAGAGTTCGCCGAAGCCTTCAATTCGCTTGTCGAGCAGTACACTGACGGCCTCTGGCGTCGAATCACGGCCGGTAAACCCGGTGCCGCCCGTGGTCAGCACCACTTGAACCTCCGGGTCCGCGATCCACTGGGACAGCACCGCACGAATACGATAGATATCGTCGATGACGATCTGCTTGTCGGCCAGCTGGTGACCGGCATCTTCCAGGCGCTGGACCAATGCCTGTCCACTGCGATCGGTCGCTTCATCTCGGCTATCGGAGACGGTGAGGACGGCGATCTTCAATCCGATCATGGCATCGTGGCTCATGAGCTCGGGCTCTCCTTGCTCTGCTGCTTGTCACGCTTGGTCTGCTGGCGTGCCTCGAAGGCGGCCATCTGCTCTGGCGTGGCCTTTGCCTGGTAGAGTTCCTTCCATTCGCTGTAGGGCATCCCGTAGACGTACTCGCGGGCGCTTTCATAGTCGATGGTTTCACCGCGCTCATCGGCGGCTGCTACCAGCCACTTGGAAAGGCAGTTGCGACAGAAGTCTGCCAGGATCATCAGATCGATGTTCTGGACGTCCTTGTTGTCATCAAGGTGCTTCAGGAGACGACGGAAGGCTGCCGCTTCCACTTCAGTGCGCGTGTGTTCATCGAGATGTTGCATGAGGTTCTCCAGAAAATATGTCGAGCACAAAGCCGGATGCCATGATGGTAACGCCAAGCCCGCCCGCAAGAAACACGTCGCCCCGAACATGAGTCGGGGCGACGTGTGAAGCGATGTGCAGCTTTGACCGTCACTGCGATGGACAATAGCCCTTGATGATCACGAGGGTGAGGACGAGGAGGGGGCGCTGTCGGCCTGATCGTCGTGGGGCTGTGCCGCTGGTGCTTCACCGGCCTGATCCTTGACCTCCTCGTACCACAAGTTGTGGTGCTGCTTGGCCCATGTCTCGTCGACGTATCCCGTTGTCATGCCTTCCAACGCACCTTCTGTGCCGAGGGTGCCAATGTAGATATGGCCGAAGGAAACGGCGGTCAGAATCAGTGCACCTACGGCGTGAATGATGTTGGCCCACTGCATCGTGTCGCGGCTCTGATCGAAGTTCGGGAAGTCCAGCACCAGTCCGCTGGCAAAGACCACCATGCCCGCCGTCGCCAGCATCCAGAACCACGCCTTCTCCCCGCCATTGGCGAAGCCCGCATCCGGATGCTTGTCCCCGATCATGCCGCCCCCCTGCTTGAACCACTCGATATCATGGCGCTTGATCCAGTTGTGCTTCAGGAATTTCGCCAGCACGAAGATCAGCAGGATGCCGAAGAAGGGGCCGATATAGTTGTGCAGGAACTTGGTGCCACTGATCATGGCCGCCCATACCGCATCCCCGAACAAGGGCTTGAACACAAACTTGCCATACAGAATGTTGAGCCCGGTCAGCGCTAGAATCAGGAACAGGGTGGCCAAGGTCCAATGCAGTGCTCGGCTTAAGACCGACCAGCGCAACAGCTTGCGACCGGTGCGCGGTTCATCGAGCTGGCTGCGCCCCACGATCAGATAGAAGATCGTGATCATGACCAGCATACCGCCCACCGCCACCAGCCCGAATGGCGATACCCATTTGTTGCGCCATTGACGCCAGGTCTCACCACTCTGGTTGATCAGGCTGTAGGTGGAATCATGGCGAGTATCGATGAAGGACTCACCATCCTTCACCTGTCGCCAGGTATCTGCGTCAGCGGCGGGCACGGCGACCGCAATCTCCGCATTGGGGTCGGCAGCCAGTGCAGCGCTACCAAAGGCCAGGGCGACCAGCAGGAGTAAACCGGGCAGGGCTATTCCTGGAAGGGCTATCGCCAGCAGTGGCAAGCGAAACCCCTGGCCCAGCCGGCTCAAGACATCACGCATGTTCATGGGGCCTCCTCACTGGTCTTGAGTCGCATCGTAGGCCATTGCGTCGATCGCCGAGGGCGACCCGTTGCCGATAGCGGACCAGGCGCCGTCCTTGTGGCCGCGACGGACGACCCGCTCGCGGAAGATATCCGCTACGGTCTGGGCATCACCGGCCAGCAGAGCCTTGGTAGAGCACATTTCAGCGCACAGCGGCAGCTTGCCTTCCGCAATACGGTTGGCGCCGTACTTCTCGTACTCTTCTTCCGGGCTGTCCGCGGGACCACCAGCGCAGAACGTGCATTTGTCCATCTTGCCGCGTTCGCCGAAGGCATCCTGCTGAGGGAACTGGGGGGCGCCGAAAGGACAGGCGTAAAGGCAATAGCCGCAGCCGATGCACAGGTCCTTGTCGTGCAGGACGATGCCGTCATCTGTCTTGTAGAAGCAGTCGGTGGGGCAGACGGCCATGCAGGGGGCGTCATCGCAGTGCATGCAGGCCACCGAGATGGAGACTTCGGAGGGTTCACCATCATTCAGGGTGACCACGCGCCGGCGCTGGATTCCCCACTCGACCTCGTTGGCATTCTTGCAGGCGGTAACGCAGCCGTTGCACTCGATGCAGCGCTCTGCGTCACACATGAATTTCATTTGGGCCATCTTGCAACTCCTGGTTTCCCGGAGGTCGGGACGGGCTGTTCACCGGTCCCGATCTCTTGTTCGATTCGACGGTTCAGCTCGCGAGCTCGATACGACACAGCGTGCACTTGGTTTCCTGCATCTGGGTCACCGAGTCATAGCCGTATGTCGTTGCCGTATTCACCGCCTCGCCGATCACGTAGGGGACCGTGCCTTCCGGGTAGCGGTCGGCCAGACTTTCTCCCTGGAACACGCCACCGAAGTGGAACGGCATGAAGACCACTTCCCTGGCCACCCGCGGCGTGACCATGGCCTTGACCTTGATGCGTCCACCTTCTGCACCTTCGACCCAGACCATGTTGCCGTCCTGGATGCCCAGGTCATTGGCCAGGGCAGGGTTGATCTCGACGAACATCTCCTGTTGCAACTCGGCCAGCCACGACATCGAGCGGGTTTCCTCGCCGCCACCTTCGTATTCGACCAGACGTCCAGACGTCATGATGATGGGGTACTTCTGACTGGCGTCGTTTTCCTGAATGCTCTGGTAGAGCGTCGGCAGGCGATAATGGGAGGCCACGTCCTCCCAGGTGGGATAGTCCTTGACCAGGTCACGTCGCGAGGTATAGAGCGGTTCACGATGCTTGGGAATCGGGTCGGGGAAGGTCCACACATTGCAGCGCGCCTTGGCATTGCCGAAGGGGGCGCACTCGTGGGCGATAGCGACACGCTGGATGCCGCCGGACAGATCCGTCTTCCAGTTCCTGCCCTCTGCAGCCTGCTTTTCCTCTGGGGTCAGCTCGTCCCACCAGCCCAGGTCCTTGAGCATGTCGGCACTGAATTCAGGATAGCCATCCTCGAGATCAGACCCGGCGCTGAAGGAGTTGTCAGCCAGAATAGGGGTGCCTTCATGCTCGATACCGAAGCGAGCCCGGAAGGTCAGCCCCCCCTGGGATACCGGCTTGCTGGTGTCATACAGAATCGGAGTGCCTGGATGGCCAAGTTCTGGCGTGCCCCAGCACGGCCAAGGCAGGCCGTAGTAATCGCCGTCAGCCGGCCCACCTTCGGCACGCAAGTCACGGAAACTGAAGGTGTGCCAGTTCTGCTGGTGGGCCTTCAGCCGCTCTGGGCTTTGGCCGGTATAGCCAACGGTCCACATCCCGCGGTTGAATTCTCGGGTGATGTCCTCGATCAGTGGCTCATCGCCGTTGACCTGGATGTTCTTGAACAGCTCGTCGGCAAAGCCAAGACGTTGGCTAAGCAGATACATGATGGCGTGGTCGGGCTTGGCTTCGAACGCGGGTTCCACCACACGGTCACGCCACTGCACAGAGCGGTTGGTGGCCGTCACGCTACCATAGCTTTCGAACTGGGTGGCGGCCGGCAGCAGATAGACACCGTCGGTGCGGTCATGCATGACGCCAGCCACAGTGGGATAAGGATCGACGATGACCATCATCTCCAGCTTCTGCATGGCCTTCTGCATCTCGGTGCCACGCGTCTGGGAGTTGACGGCATGTCCCCAGTAGAACATCGCCTTGAGGCTGGTGCGCTGCGAAATATCGGCATCGTCCTCAAGCACGCCATCAATCCAGCGAGACACCGTGATCCCGCTGGAATTCATCGGGTAGCCGTCGGCGTACTCGGTCTGGTCGAAACGGCTCTTGAGCCACTCGTAGTCCAGCCCCCAGATCTGGGCCCAGTGTTGCCACGCGCCCTCGGCGAGACCGTAGTAGCCGGGCAGCGAGTGGGACATCAGTCCCAGGTCGGTAGCGCCCTGAACATTGTCATGGCCACGGAAAATGTTTGCACCACCACCTGACTTGCCGATATTGCCCAGGGCGAGCTCGAGAATGCAGTAGGCGCGAGTATTGTTGTTGCCGGTGGTGTGCTGGGTGCCTCCCATGCACCAGACGATGCAACCCGGGCGGTTGTCAGCCAATGTCCTTGCGGTATCCCGCATGACATTTTCGGGCACGCCGGTGATTCGCTCTACCTCGCTGGGCGGGAAGTTGGCCACTTCATTGCGCACCTCGTCCATGGCATAGACGCGCTGCTCAATGTACTGACGGTCTTCCCAGCCGTTTTCGAAGATATGCCACAGCAGTCCCCAGATAAAGGCCACGTCAGAGCCGGGACGAATCCGCACGTAGTGATCGGCCTTCGCTGCGGTGCGGGTGAAGCGAGGATCCACCACAATGATTTCGGCCTGGCTGCGCTCCTTGGCGAGCAGCACGTGCTGCATGGCCACGGGATGCGCTTCACTGGGATTGGAGCCGATGAACAGGATCGAACGACTGTTCTGGAGGTCATTGAGCGAGTTGGTCATCGCCCCGTAGCCCCAGGTATTGGCAACGCCCGCCACCGTCGTGGAGTGGCAGATACGGGCCTGGTGATCGGTGTTGTTGGTGCCCGCCAGCGCCGCAAACTTGCGCATCAAGTAGGCTTGTTCATTGCTGAACTTTGCAGATCCCAGCCAGTAGATGCTATCTGGCCCATGCTGATCCGTCAGTTCCAGCACCTTGGCGCCGATCTCGTCGATGGCCTCATCCCAGGACAGCCGCTGCCATTCGCCGGCGACCAGTTTCATGGGGTATTTCAGGCGTCGCGTCGAGTGGCCATGCTGACGCAACGAGGCACCCTTGGCGCAGTGGGCGCCGCGATTGATCGGATGGTCGAAGGCCGGTTCCTGGTGGGTCCAGACGCCTTCCTGAACCTCTGCATAGACGCCGCAGCCGACGGAGCAGTGTGAACATATCGTCCGGCGTGTCTCTACCGGTGCGTCGCTGTACGGGGTTTTCTCGGCGGCTTCGGAGCGACGCATCATCGGGCTGCCAAGTAGACCGAGGCCGGCAACACCGCCGGTGGCGGCTCCACTGCGCTTGAGGAACTGTCGCCGCGAGATACCCAGCCCGGATGCCTTGGGAGTGTGAGAGGTGCGTGTCAGACGCATAGCAGGATCTCCTGGGTATCAGTCGCGTAGAGAGTCATAGAAAGCACGCACGTGCTCTGTCTCCCGGTAATTGCCGGAAGACGCTGGGTCACGCTTGGCCGATGAGGCGTCGGCGTTGTCCTCTGCTGTCGCCTGAGCCGTCTGGCTGACCACGACCGCTGCCCCGGCAGCGGCAATCGTGCCCCCGCCAAGCACCTTCAGGAAGCGACGTCGTTGTGTATCGGGGGTAGCACTCATGCTTGATCTCCTGCTCCTTGGGGCTGGCGACGAACGTCTGGTGTTGCCATGCCGAGGGTCTGGGATGAGGGGTGGGGCGTAGCCTGCAACTGACTGCCTTCGCGTTCGAAGAAGAGTGACGCCAGCGCGCCGATGGCGGCATAGAAGGGCGATGCCACGGCGGCGAGATCCCGTGCACAGTCAGTGGCCCAGGGCGCCAGGTGGCGATGGAAGAAACCGGCCTCGTGGGGATGGCTTTCCGCCACCAGCATGGCCATGACTTCGCACAGGGCGGCCAGGTGGTCCTCGGGCTCACTCACGTCGGGAGAACGTTCCAGGTTAAGCGTGCGCAGCTCCTGGCGCAGGGCGACCAATGGCGCTTCCATCAAGCCGCCTTCACGATAGTAGGAGGCGTAAGGCAGCACATCGCCCTGGATGACGCCGACCAGGTGAACGAAGTGAGCGCGTTTCAGCCCTTCGCTGGTACTGTCCGCGGCGGCATTCGCCAGGCGCTGCCAGGCCTGGGCGAAACGTATGTCGTCTGTCGATGTCTCGAGAGAAGCCAGCCATTCACGCAGTGCGTTGTCGGGTGGCGTTCTCAGCAAGGCGGCGAGCAGGGCATAGATGTCCGCTCTGAGGGCCCGGGCCTCATCGTCCTGCCCGGGCGAGATATCGGTGGGCGAGTGTTGAGCCGTCATACCTTGAGCTGAGCCTCCGGGTTGGTCGCCATCTCCTGCCATACATCCTTGACGCGGCAGTCCTGACACATCTCCAGACGGCGTGCCTGATCACCGCTGAAGTACGGATGCTGGGCGAGCTTTTGCTGAATGGCCTCGATGGTGCCGCGATTGGCGAACGCGGTGCCGCAGGAGATGCAGTGAAAGGGGCTGTCTTCGTGGCACACGCGCCAGTCCGCTCGCGCTGAGCTGGCGAAGAATCCGGGCTGCAGCGTGATGGCAGATTCAGGACAGCTCTTTGCGCATAGACCGCACTGCACACAGTCGGCCTCACGAAAGTCGAGCCTAGGTGTGTCCCCGCCCGCGGCGAGCGCGTCCGTGGGACAGCTGGCGACGCAGCCCATGCACAGGGTGCAGGCATCGCTATTGACGTCGATGCCCCCGAAAGGGCTGCCGCCTGGCATGCTGTGTCGCTGGCCATCCTGCTCGCCATGGAGCGCCAGGTGCTCCAGCACTCGGTTGAGGCGTCGGCGCTTGCCCTGCTCGTCATCGCCGTCACTGTCGGCGTCGTCGTCAAGGCGGCTCAGGCGGGTGGGCAATCCCGCATGGCGGGGCAAAGCATCGCTGCTGAGCGGGTCGCTGGCGGCAAAACGCTGGAGTCGCTGTTCAGAATGTCCAAGTGCCGCGAGCAGTCCGCGAGCCTGAGCCAGCTGATCCTCCAGATGAGCGGCGAGGCGCGGCGGCATGGAGGGGTAGTCGACAATGCGGACTTCACACGCTCCCGCGGCGATCAGCGATAGCCAGTGGTCAGCACCGGCGGCGCCAAGATCTTCCAGGGCCACGTCGATCACGTGAGGCGCGTCAGGTTGTTGATGATCGGTGTAGTCGGCCTGGACGAAGCGCACGACCGGCGACGTGCCGCCAGCGTTGTGATACCCATCGAGCCACGCCAGCAAGGTGTCCTGCTGACGTAGGCTGTGAGGCTGGCGAAACTCGATGGCTCCGGTGGGGCATGCGCTGGAACAGCTACCTACGCCCTGGCACAGCTGAGGGTCAATCTCGATGTGCGCGCCAATCCTTCCAGGAACACTGTGGATAGCATCGGCTGGGCAAACCTCCAGGCAGCGAGTACAGCCTTCAAAGCCACGTGTGGAGTGGGCGCAGCGATCGTTATGAATCTGGAAGTAGCGAGGCTTCTCGAAGTCCCCAACCCAGTCAGCCAGACCATCAATGAGGGTGTCGCGCTGCTCCCCCGCAACAGGGGCGTGAAAGTAGCCGGGAGGAGGAAGCTCTCGAGGCAGGCTGGGCTCTGCACATAGGTCGATGACCAGGTCGTGGCCGTCACGTTCCAGTAGCGCCTTGGCCAGGTTGATAGGCCCATCGGGCGTCGGCAGCCACAACCTGAAGTTGCCCAGGTAGCCCTCGAGGTGCAGGTCCGCAGGGTGTTTGCCCAGCAGTGGTTGCACGAAGACGCGCAGATCGGCATGGGCACGCAGATCAGCATGGGTCGTGAGCGCTTGATGTCCGGCGTCGGTGACGACCAGCGTCAGGCTGGCCAGGGATGATGAGTCTCCCTGGCGGTCCAGCAGGGCGGTCAGGGCACGGCTGTCACCGATGGCCAGCACATGGCCATGACTCTGATAGCCGACGGAGGAGGCTGCCAGGTTGACTGGCCATGAGCTGGCGGCAAGTGCGCGCTCACGGGCTTTCCGGTTGACCTCCTGGTCTACCGGTATCGTCGCAATTCTTTGGTTCATGCTGTTCCACGGTCGAGAACGTATTGGTCGTTATCATTTTTTTCTTATGTGTCTAGGACTCAGTGTGAGCGGTCAATCTCAAATTCGCCAACCGCCCTTGGTCGAAGACGTGGGCCAAACGTTGATGAGGTCAGGGTTGAGGTGTATCTCCCGAGAGGTCCTGGTCGTCGCCCCTCGCTGTGTCTTCGCTGAGCGTCTCGCAGTGAGACTTACTGCATGCTGAGGTAGACTCCTCCCGGCCTGTGCGTGGGCGAGAAGGAGTGGCACCACCCTCGTTGGTAGCTTGGTCCTGCGCATGCCCAGCGGCGTCTTTCTCGGCGATGCCGTGGTCAAAAGCCTGCTGGTCGCCAGCCTCTTGATCAGTTCTGTTCTGACTAGCTCTGTCTTGACCAACGCTGTCGGCATCGGCATCGGCATCGGTATCGAGAGTCCGATCGTCAGTCGCGTCGTCGACGTTATCCCACCAGCGGCGCAAGCGCTGGGCGGTTTCCTTGGCCAGCGGTGTCAGGCGCTGTCGGAAGTCATCGTCGTAGTCGTCCAGACCGTCGCGAATGCCGTAGCGCTCGGCACTGAAAAGCTGCCGCAGGGCACGCTGCTTCAAGGCTTTGTCGATGCCTGGCTCAAGATAGGCGCGTATATCACTGCCTGGAACCAACGTCTCTGGATCGGGCAGGGCGGTGGCGTCAGCGCCAGCAGCAGACTCGCTGGCGTCGCCCTCTGCAGCTTTCGTCGGTTGCGCTTGCGCTGGGCTTGGCACAGCGGCGTGCCCGGGAGCGTGCATACGATCACTGGGGACATCTTCCGGCTCGTTGCCAGCCGCAATGCCGGCCGCCGTGCCGGCCCCAATGGTTCGCTGCGTCTCATCCATGGACGCTGAGTGGTCAGGCGCTGCGTGATCATCCAGCTTGCGCTGAGACCAACGCGACAGGCGGCTCATGCAGAGTTCTCCCGGGCACGGCCTGCGCCCTTGCGCTTCTTCTTGCGCCCCTCTGCCGGCGCTTCGCCATGGGCTGCCAGATAGGCCTCGACCCAGGCTTGCAGGGCCAAGGGCATGGGTGTGGCGAGCACTCGGTGTTCACCGTCCATCCAGTTGGCAGCGACATCCTGGCTCGCGGTGACCGCGTCGGGCTTGGGAGGCAGGTCACTGTGGCCAGCGCGAACGAACAGGCGTGGTGTCTGGGACTCGAGGTTGAAGCGGTAGGCGGCACGCTCGGTCATGCTCAGCACCAGCGTCAGCACCCAGGGACCGCTGTTTCCGGGTTCAAGGCCGGTGATTTCCCAGTTGCGATGGCGAAAGCCTTTGACCATACGGTCGTGGTGACCAAGGTCAAGGCTGAGTTGTCGCCTGTTGGACGTCTCAGTCATGGTGTATTGTCTCCGTGCGGCATCCTTGCCTCTGGGGAACGACAGTATCAGCGAACGCTCATTCAATGATACCCAACATGCATTATGCCGTTAACAGGCATTTGATTCACGCCCTTACGATGGCTGCCACCGACCTCCAGGAGTCTGCATGTCATTCAGCAAGCCCAGCAGCCAGCATCAGGTCCAGCATAAGGTCCAGAGAAGCTACGCGCAGTTGCCTGCGACGCTCGAGATCGAGGTTGTCGATGAATTTGGTCATCCCCGTCGCCAGGCGATCGCCGCAGAGCGAGCCTTGACGGTGTACCTCAATCGACGGGAGATCGTCACCCTGATGTCCCTTGGTGCCGACCCTGAGGCCTTGGTGGTGGGGTATCTACGCAATCAGGGCTTGATACAGCGGCGTGAGGACCTGGACGCTGTCATGGTGGACTGGGAGGTAGAGGCTGCGGCCGTGGTGACGCGAGAGGAGCCTGACGATCTTGAGCAGCGCCTTGGCCAGCGTACCGTTACCACTGGCTGTGGCCAGGGCACGGTGTTCGGCCGCCTGCTGGATCAGACCTCGATGGCAGCACTGTCTCGTGAGCCGGTACGTCAATCGGTGATCTACGCCTTGCTGGAGGCACTAGGGGCCTATAACGACACCTACCGCAGTGCGGGCGCGGTACATGGCTGTGCGGTGTGCCGCCAGCAGGAGGTGCTGGACTTCGTCGAGGATGTGGGGCGCCACAACGCCGTGGATACTCTGGCCGGGCGTGAGTGGTTAACGCCGGGGGATGGGCAGGTACCCGACATCTTCTACACCACCGGGCGACTGACCTCCGAGATGGTGCTCAAAGTGGCGCAGATGGGCATTTCGATACTGGTATCCCGCTCAGGCGTTACCCAGAAAGGCGTCGAGCTTGCCGAGAGGTTTGGGGTGCTGCTGATTGCCCGCGCCAAGGGCCGCAAACTGCAGATCATCCATGGGCGAGAGCGGTTTATCCATGATGCCAAGCCTGCACCCCGCCCTGGGGATCTGCAGCGACGCCAATAGGACGGATGCCCGGAGGCGTTGAGGTCATATTGTCATCTGGTGCCTGGCCATTTCCGCCTAGCTGGTGTTGCTAGCCTACCGCTTCTCGTCGTGTACAGACCGACAGGACCGTGGCGTCTTCCTTGCTGGTAGAGACCAGTGCATGGCCCATGTCGCTGTCAAAGTAGATGCTGTCCCCCTCGGCCAACGCCAGCGGCTCATAGAACTCAGAGTAGAGCAGGACTTCTCCGTCCAGCACCATCAAGAACTCTTCGCCGTCATGACGTACCCACTCGGAAAACTCGTCGAACCGACGCGCCCGCACGATCGTCTTGAACGGGATCATTCGCTTCTGGGCCAGTTCGCAGCTGAGCAGCTCGTGCTCGTAGGTCGGCGTTGGGTGGCGCTGACCATCGCCGCGACGGGTCATATCGCGTCGGCCCATGGTGCGCGACTGCTGGCGTGGGGGTGACAGCAGTTGTGGCAAGTCGATGCCAAGCCCACCGATCAGTTTCTGTACGGCGGTGAAGGTCGGGGATATCTGATCATTTTCGATCTTGGAAAGCGTCGAGCGGGCCAGCCCCGTGCGCTGGCTGACATCTTCCAACGTCCATTGGTTGGCAAGGCGTATTTCCTTGAGCCGCTCACCCAGACGGAGGGGTTCAACGAAGGCCTTGCGGCCGGAGGCAATCTCGAGCGCTGCCTCCTGATCGGTATGTTGCGCCATGGCGGTGTTCACGATAGGAAATCTGATTTCCTTTAGGCTAACACAGCCCCCGCCTGTTTCGCTTCTGCCTGTTGTACCCGTAAGACGCCGTTCTTAAGCCACAGCCTGTAAGTCATAGCCCGTAAGTCATGGCCCCGTGAGAGGGAGGGAGGCGCGCCGTCAGGTGGCGGCGGAAGGTGAGTAGGCCAGTCCCAGCAGGGCGCGCATATGGGCTTCAGCGCATCTGCCGAGAGCGATGAGGTCGTAGCCTCCTTCAAGCACTGAGACGACGCGCCCTTCACAATGTTGGCGCGCTATGGCGAGTATGCCCTGGGTAATCCAGTGGTAATCCTGATCGTCCAGGCATAGCTCGGCCATGGGATCGTCGCGATGGGCGTCAAAGCCCGCCGAGATGATCACCAGTTCGGGCTTGAAACGGTCCAGCGCAGGCCACCAGTCACGCTCTATGGCAGCTCGAAACTCAAGACTCTGTGTGCCGGCAGGCAGTGGCGTGTGCACCACATTGGGGTAGGGAGTGTCGAGATACCGCCAGGGATAGAAGGGCGACTGAAAGCTGGTACAGATCAGGGTATCGGGATCATTCTTGAAGATATCGATAGTGCCATTGCACTGGTGCACGTCGAAATCGAGGATGGCGATGCGCTGCACGCCATGGGCCGCTCGGGCGTGGGCCGCACCGACGGCGACGTTGTTGTAGAAGCAGAAACCCATGGCTTCATCGGCTTCGGCGTGGTGTCCTGGCGGTCGCACCGCGCAGAACACGTTATCAGCCTTGCCCTTGAGGACCTGGTCCACGCCCTTGACGACCGCCCCAGCCGCAAAGCTTGCTGCCTGCAGGCTGTCGGGGTTCATCAAGGTGTCGGCGTCCAGGTGGGCGTGGCCAGCGTCAGGCAGAGCGGCGTCGAGGCGCGCCAGGTAGGCAGTGCCATGCACGCGCTCAAGCTGTTCCCGGGTGACCTCGCGAGCATCGGCCTGCATGGCATGCTGCAGCACACCTGCACGCATCAGCTGAGCTCTGATGGCATCCAGTCGCAGCGGGCTCTCCGGGTGCTCTGGTCCCATGTCGTGGCGCTGGCACTGCGGATGGGTCAAGTAGGCTGTAATCATGCGAGGCTCCGGCGGTCATGGCGCCACCTTAAGGGTGAGACGGCCTGGGAAGACAGTCACCAATGGTCGAACGCGCCCACCGTGGCGACACCCCTTGACGTGACACCCAAGGGTGGACGCGCGGAGGGCACCGCGCCACACTCCACCACTATTGGCTTGGGTGGCACGCCAGGTGCCACCCATCGGGGTACGATTCGCCCAGGAGGTCTTGCCGTGAGCACCCAGTTTTTGCGCCGTTTTTTCGATCCCGCGTCGATAGCCGTCGTGGGCGCCTCCGAGAAGACGCACTCCACGGGAGGCCAGGTCATTCGCAACCTTCTCGATGGGGGATACACCGGTAAACTCTGGGCGGTCAATGCCAAGGGCTACGCCAGCGTGCATGGGGTCACCTGTGTCGCGCGGACATCGCAGTTACCCGAGATCGTCGATCTGGCGATTCTGTGCACTCCGGTCAATAGCTTGCCGAAGCTGCTTTCCCGCCTTGGCGAGAGTGGCGTACGGGCTGCGCTGGTGCTGTCCGGAGGCAGCCAACTGGATGATGAGCATAGCGGCAAGTCCTCGCTTCGCCAGCGCATGCTCGATGCTGCCAGGGCCTCCGGTATTCGCGTGCTGGGACCTGAATGCATGGGGCTGATCGTGCCCGGAAGGCACCTCAATGCCTCCTATTCGAGCCACACGGTTCCCAGGGGCAAGGTCGCCTATCTCGGGCAGTCCGGCATGCTGGCCAACGCCATGATCGACTGGGCTGCGGGGCGAGGTATTGGCTTTTCACACTTGCTGACGCTGGGTGAAAGCATCGATGTGATGCTTCCTGACCTGATTGACTACATCAATCAGAACTCGCCGACCCAGGCGATATTGCTGCACCTGGAGCGAGTGCATGATGCCCAGCACTTCATGACCGCCGTGCGAGATGCGTCGCGCAGTCGCCTGGTCCTGGCCATCAAGAGTGGTCGCACGGCGCAAAGTGACATGAGTGGACTGCCACCGACACCGGGTATCACCCATCGCGATCAGGTCTTCGATGCGGCCTTTGCCCGGGCGGGGGTGGTCAGGGTCAACGATTCCGATGAGCTTTATGATGCGCTGGAAACCCTGTCGCGGATGCGCCCTCTCAAAGGGGATCGGCTGGCGATCGTTTCCAATGGGTTAGGCCCGGCCATGCTCGCCATCGACAAGCTGATTAGCTCCGGCGGTCGCCTGGCCGAGTTCGAGGATGATACCCAACGCGCGCTGCGCGAACAGGACCTGGATATCAGCAAGCCAGGTGAAAATCCGGTGGACCTGGGAGGCAATGCCACCCCAGAGCGGTTTGTGGCAGCGCTGGAGGTGGTGGCAGCAGATCCCAACGTCGATGCGGTGCTGGTGGTTCATGCCCCCACACGCCTGGCGCCTTCCCGGGCCACCGCCGAAGCGCTGATTGGTGGAAGGCGGCGTTTCCCGCGCAATCTGCTGACCAGTTGGATGGGCTTCGAACAGGCTGTCGACGCCCGTCATCTCTGTCATGAAGCCGGTATCCCCACTTACCTGTCTCCTGAGAAGGCGGTCAAGGCATTCATGCACATGGTGGACTATCAGAGAGTCCAATCGCTATTGCAGCAGACGCCGCCAAGTCTTCCCATTTCCACTGCAGCAGAGGTACGCCAGCGCTGTCATCAGCTGATCGATCGGGTGCTGGCCGAGGGCAGGGAAAGTCTTGCCCATAGCGAGACGGCCGAGGTGCTCAAGGCCTATGGCCTGCCGGTGGCCAAGAGCCTCTATCCCGACAGCACCGATAACGCGGCGCAATTGTCCCGAGCCATGGAGGGGCCCTTTGCCCTGAAGGTGGTACATGATGGCAACAGTCGGCCATTCCGCTACCGCCAGCATCCTCACAAACTGTCGGCTGGCTTGATTCAGGACATCGCCTCACCTGCGGACGTCGCAGCCGCCATGGATCGTCTCAGCGAGAAAGTGTCCGAGAAGTTCCCGGGTTTTCAGGTGCGCGAGTTCTGTCTCCAGCCCATGCAGCGGGGCAAGCATTCCATGCAGCTGTGTGCCGGGATCACTCGCGATCCGGTGTTCGGCCCGCTCATCGTCTTTGGCATCGGCGGTTACAAGGTGAATATTCTGGCCGACCGACAGGTATCGCTGCCGCCGCTCAACATGACCTTGGCGGCCGACATGGTAGGCCGCACCCATGCCTACCGGCTGATTCGTGAGCACTCAAGCGATCCCGAACGTGACATGCAGCGTCTTTGCCAGGTGCTGGTGACGCTGTCGCAGATGGCAACCGACCTGCCCAGGTTGCGGGGGCTAGAGATCAACCCCTTGCTGCTAAACCGTGATGGCATGGTGGCGGTGGATTTCGCCATGGACCTGGGGCAGCCCGCGCGATTTGCCATCATGCCCTACCCGGAGGAGTTGCGAGAATCGGTCACACTACGCAATGGATGGGAAGTGGAGTTTCGCCCCATCCGTGCCGAGGACGCGCCGCTGATCACCGAGTTCCATCGTCAGCTGTCGGAAGAGAGTATTCGCTTTCGCTACTTCCATAACAAGACCGACCTGAGCCAAGGCGACCTGTCACGCCTGGCCCATATCAACTACGACCGCCAGATGGCCTTTATCGCAGAGCGTCTGTGCGAGGATGGCAGCAAGGAAATGTTGGGGGTGGTGCGCGTGTGGAATGACCCCGACAACATTCGCACCGAATTTTCTATCATCATTCGAGATGATCTTCAGGGGCTGGGTATTGGCAGTCGGCTGATGGAGAAGATGATCCGCTACTGCAAGGGTGTCGGTACCCTGGAAATGTTCGGCAAGATCATGATCGACAATCATCCCATGCGGGCGCTGATGAAACACCTGGGGTTCCGTCAACGCTTCAACATGGAGGAGCAGGTGGTGGATGCCGTTCTGCGACTCAACGAGCCCACCAGTGACTGGCAGCGGCACCGCCTGGAACGGCCGGTGGAATGATCACGCCGCCACCGGCGCAGCATCCATCCATGCGCCGGTGGGCCTGAGTTCTCAAGAAGGGTTGCTCTACAGGTTCTTGTCGACAGACTCTCTTCGACAGATGCTTACTAGAGCAGCCTGCTTTCTCTACGGAGCCAGGCGAGCCACCTCCCAGCTATCATCGCGGCGGTGATAGCGCACGCGATCATGCAGGCGACTGGGTTGCCCTTGCCAGAATTCGATCATCTCCGGTACGACGCGATAGCCGCCCCAATGTACGGGTCGAGGAATGTCCTGATCTTCGTAGGCTTTTTCGAAGCGTTGCTGGCGCTGTTCGATCCAGCCGCGGTCAGGAATCACCACGCTTTGTGTCGCGATCCAGGCACCAAGCTGGCTGCCCCGGGGCCGACTGGAGAAGTAGTCGTCCGATTCTTCTTCCGCCACGCGCTCGACGTGTCCTTCCACCCGTACCTGACGTGCCAGAGAGGGCCACCAGAAGGTCAGTGCGGCATGGGGAACATTGGCCAGCTCGCTGCCCTTATGGCTGTGGTAATTGGTGTAGAACACCATGCCGTTGGCATCGATGCCCTTGAGCAGCACAATCCGCGCATGGGGCAGTCCCTGACTATCTACCGTAGATAGCGTCATGGCATTGGCGTCCTGGGGTTCGCTATCCAGCGCGAGGGCAAACCACTCGTCGAACAAGGTGAAGGGGTCGTTCGGTACGCTGCCTTCGTCGAGAATACCGCCTTCATAGTCGCGTCGGATGTCCGCAATATCACGGGTCATGAGTGTCTCCAGTGGTATCCAATTAAGCAGTGAACGTGAGTTGTGTTCGGCTGGCCGCTACCAGAATCATCGCATCCACGAAAGTCGCTGTCGCCTTGCCAAGTCATCGTTTAGGCAACGCACACCCAGGCCGTCGGGTTGCATCACTCCAACGGCCAACCAAGACGCATGGGGAGATGCCAACTGGTTCAAGCTTGGCGTAGCTGGCGCGAACGAAAGCGGGCGTAGGCGGTACAGCCGGCAAACAATACCAGCGCCACCACAGCCTCCAGGATGCCGCGACCACCCAGCCCTGGCAGGCTTGCGACCATGACTCCTTGAGCAAAGTACAGCAGGCTGACAAAGGCAAGCCAGGCGTGTCCACGCGGTCGCCGCGCAAGGATGGAAGGCAGAAAGAGGATCAACGGCAGGACGAAGGCGATCATCGGCCCGAATCGATTGCCGTCGGCCTCTACGGAAAACCCTCGATAGATCATCATGGCCAGCAGTGCGATAAACCCTACCAGCACTACCTGGCGTGCTCTCGTGGTGAGCTGATCTAGGCCCTTGCGTCGTTCCAGTTCCTCGAGCCAGGCCCTCATGATGCCGCCTTACGGGCAGCCGAGAGCGCCAGCGTCAACCTGGCGATTCGTTCGCCTTGGGCAAAGGCGAGTTCGCGCTCGTGTTCATCCAGCGGACGATCGCTGCGGACCCCAGCGAGGTGGCTGACACCGTAGGGGGTGCCGCCGCCTTGAGTGCGGGTGAGAGCCGTCTCACTGTAGGGCAGGCCTGCGTAAACCATGCCATGGTGCAGCAGCGGCACGAGCATGGTCATCAGCGTGGTTTCTTGCCCACCGTGGAGGCTGGAGGTGGAGGTGAAGGCGGTGGCCGGCTTGTCGATCAGTGCACCGGACAGCCATAACTCGCTGGTGCTGTCGAGAAAGTGCTTGAGCGGCGCAGCCATGTTGCCAAACCGCGTAGGACTGCCGATAGCAAGGCCGCTGGCATTGCGCAGATCATCGAGTTCGGCGTAGATAGCACCTTCCTCGGGAATCTCAGGATCTACCGCCTCACAGGTGGGCGACACCGGAGGAACCGTGCGGATCCTTGCGTCCACTCCCGCGACCGACTCCACGCCGGCGGCAATCCGCTCTGCCAGAGCGCGCGTTGCGCCCTGGCGTGAATAGTAGAGGACCAGTACGTAGGGCAAATCCGACATGCGGTTTCCTATTGAGTTGACCAGTAAACGGCGTTGAGAGCAGGGCGTTCACCCCATGAAAAAGGCGGAGATCAATGGCCGCGCAGTGCTAGAACAGGCGTTTGATGTCTTCGGGTGGTCGTCCGATCACGGCACGCTGTCCGTCATCGAGAATCGGCCGTTGGAGGATACGCGGATGAGCCTGAATCGCCGCAATAACCTGTTCCGGGTCGTCACGATCGGCGCCCAGCGTTTTCCACTCGGTTTCGTTGGTGCGGACCAGGTCCCTAGGAGAGCCATCCAGACGCGCGATCAGCTCGCGCAGCTCCTGGCCGTTCAGGGGATCGTCCAGATAACGCCGGACCTGCGCCTCTATCCCGGCCTCCTCGAGCAGGGCAAGGGCTTCACGCGACTTGGAACAGCGCGGGTTATGCAGCAGGACGAGAGTGGCCATGACAGCTCCGACGGCAGGAGAAAGGGCTCACATTGTAATGCCCCGGCACCGGGCCCCACAACGCTGTGCGTATCCCGCACCGAAGGACCTGGGCGATGAGATGGGTGAGCGCATCGTCTCGACGAACTTGCGTGTCAGTGTGGATCCAGGCGCAAGTAGACCCAGGCCGGCGTACCATTGGCCAGCGCCACCCTGACCCGCTCGTAGCGCTGGCCCAGCCGCTCGTAGCGATCGAGGGCGCGTAATTCGTCGCCGTCGACCTGTAACAGCTGACCAGGCACGTAGGCCTGTGGCGCGGGCTCAAGGTCCAGGCCAACCCGCTCAAACCCACGCAATAGTGCAGGACTTGTCTCAAGGTCGTCACCGGTAATCAGCCATCGCACCCACGGCCAGCGTAGGGTGCCGTAAACAAAGACCCGATGTTCATCCGCCAAGTCGAGCTCTGAACGAGCCGAACTGACGGTTGTCGCTTGCGCTGGTGGCGTGTAGCCAAGTGGGCTCTTGTAGGTGTACCACAGCCAGCCAAGGCCGAGGATGCCGGCCATGACCAGAGCAAGGCACAGACGAGGGATCCAGCGTGACAGCAACGACATAAGCAGTGACCGCAAAGGGATGAGCGTTGGCACTGTAGCGTGGCCAGGAAGCCGTGCACAACGTTCTGCACGGGAAGAAGACGCCTGGCGCCGACGATGGCAGGGCGTTTGCACGACAGTCTATCGATGATCGTCTTCGGCTTGCTAGGATAAAGACCCGATGACGAGGAGGTGCCCCATGACCGATTCCTTCCATGCCAGCGGAACTGACCATGGCCATGACGATATCGACTTCAAGACCATGATGGGGGATGTCCAGCCACTGCGCCGCAGCCAGAATCGTGCCGATGCAGGTCATCGGCCAGCAGCACCCACCGAGTCACAGATTGCCAGGCGGCGCCATGCCCTGAGTGGCAACGACGGCGCGGACGGTTTGAGTGACGACTTCGTTGATCTGGTGCCTCCCTATGATCCGCTTGAGTTTCGGCGAGATGGCATTCAGATTGGCGTGATGGAGCGCTTGCGCCAGGGGGGCTACCCGGTACAGGCCAGCCTGCATCTATTGCGCAGACCGTTGTACGAGTGCCGTGCCAGCCTGCCGCAGTTTATCCGCGATGCTTACGCTGCTGATCTTCGCTCCGTACTCATCGTTCACGGGCGCAGCCGAGAGATCGATGGCGCGGCCAATGTGCTGCGATCCTGTCTCGCCAAGTGGCTACCTACGCTGGAGGAGGTTCACGCCTTTGTTTCTGCGCAAGAGGGGGATGGGGGATTGGGCG
This sequence comes from Halomonas sp. DP8Y7-1, assembly GCF_019801685.1. NCBI lineage: Bacteria > Pseudomonadati > Pseudomonadota > Gammaproteobacteria > Oceanospirillales > Halomonadaceae > Halomonas > Halomonas sp. DP8Y7-1. The sequence goes on from NZ_JAHVIN010000006.1 coordinate 187,512, forward strand.
CTACCTGGGTGATGCTACGCAAGAGCGAGCGTGCGCGATCGGCCAACCGGGAACGCCAGCAAAAACGTCGGGGCTAGTTCTGGTGCTTAGTGTCTCGTCCTTAGTCCTCAGTCCTTAGCCCCTAGTGTCCAGTACCTCTCGGCGGGGACTTGCTGCCAATCCTGACGGTGACAAGCAACTTCTACGTCAATAAGCTTCACCAAACAACAGCGCCGCCCCATCGGGCGGCGCTGTTGTCTTGAATCATAGGTGACAGCAGATCAGTGCCGGCACATCAGCGGTTCAATGCTCCTGCGTCGTTTGACGTATCAGGCGACGGCGGTGTCACGCTGGCGCTCACGCGCTTCACGCTGGCGGCGAAGGAACATCGGTTCCGGGTTGTCGATAGACACCTGGTAGTGGCGGGAAAAGATGGTCAAGGCATTCAGCGCATCCTCGACGATCTGATCTTCGCGCAGGGAGAAGGCATCGAAGCCACAGCGAGCCATATAGGACAGCTGGTCGATGAGTACATCGCCGACAGCGCGAATTTCCCCGCTGATACCGTACCGTTCCCGCAGCACGCGCGCGAGGGTGTAGCCGCGACCATCGGTGAACTTGGGAAAGTCGATGGCGATCAGTGGCGCCTTGCGCAGCTCGGCCACGGTATCGTCATCCAGTACTGTATCGCTTGGCAACCAGGGGGCCAGGTCGTCGCGACGCTCAGCGGCGAGCCAGATGTCCAGGCGCACGATGCTGCTGGGCTGGTCGGCAGAGGCTTCGTCTTCCAGGCGAACCCAGGTGTCCTCAGCCAGTCGACGCTCCTTGATGAGCGGACGCTGTGGCGTGTCCTGGAGGGTGGCTTCAGTCTGCATAGACAAACTCCTTGAAGGGTTTCAGGCCGATACGGCGATAGGTGTCGATAAAGGTTTCGTCGGGCTGACGCTCGCCAACATACACCTTGAGCACCTTGTCGATGACGTCCGGCACGTCTTCACGGAAGAACGAGGGGCCAAGGATCTTGCCCAATGACGCTTCGTTGCCCTGGCTGCCACCGAGCGAGATCTGGTAGTACTCCTCGCCTTTCTTGTCGACGCCAAGAATACCGATATGGCCAACGTGATGGTGACCGCAGGCGTTCATGCAGCCGGATATATTGAGGTCCAGCGGGCCGAGGTCATACAGGAAGTCGAGGCTTTCAAAGCGTTCCTGGATGGCTTGAGCCACCGGAATTGACTTGGCGTTGGCCAGGGCGCAGTAGTCACCGCCAGGGCAGCAGATCAGATCGGCCAGGGTGCCCACGGTGGGGTTGGCCAAGCCAAGCGCTTCCAGCTTGTGCCACAGCTCCTCAATCTGGTCCACGGCCACGTCGGACAGCACCAGGTTCTGCTCGTGGGTCACACGCAGTTCGCCGAAGCTGTAATCGTCAGCCAGATCGGCGATCTGTGCCATCTGCTCTGAGGTGACGTCACCAGGCGACTGTCCGCTGCGCTTGAGAGACAGCGTGACGGCCTTGTACCCAGGCACCTTGTGATCGGTCACATTGTTGGTCACGAAACGGGCAAAGGCGCGGTTGTCCCGGCGCAACGCTTCGAAGGCCTCGATGGCCGATGCGTCCACGTCACGGCGGGGCGGATCGACAAAATGAGCGGCCATGTCGTCCACTGCCTGCTGATTGAGGGTCTGCACGCCGTCCTTCAGGTGCGCCCATTCTTCCTCGACCCGACGGCGCATTTCGTCGACGCCCAGGGCCTTGGTCAGAATCTTGATGCGCGCCTTGAACTTATTGTCCCGGCGACCGAACTGGTTATACACCCGCAGTACCGCTTCCAGGTAGGTCAACAGATGCTGCCAAGGCAGGTCTTCGCAGAGCGTCTCGCCAATCATCGGGGTACGCCCCAGGCCGCCACCGACAAGGACCTTGATGCGCACGTCCCCGGCGTCGTTGCGCCACAGCTTGAGGCCGATGTCGTGCACCTGAATGGCAGCACGGTCCTGGGCAGCGCCGGTCACCGCGATCTTGAACTTACGCGGCAGGTAGTAGAATTCCGGGTGGAAGGTCGACCACTGACGAATCAGCTCGCACCAAGGCCGCGGATCCACTTCTTCGTCCCCGGCGATGCCGGAGAACTGGTCGGTGGTGGTGTTGCGGATGTCGTTGCCGCTGGTCTGGATGGCGTGCATCTGCACACTGGCGAGTTCCGCCAGCATGTCAGGCACGTCTTCCAGCTTCGGCCAGTTGAGCTGAAGGTTGGTACGCGTCGTGAAATGCCCATAGCCACGATCATAGCGAGCAGCCAGCTCACCGAGCTTGCGCAGCTGGTAAGAGGCCAGCATGCCGTAGGGAATCGCGATGCGCAGCATGGGCGCGTAACGCTGCACGTACAGACCGTTCTGCACCCGAATCGGGAGGAATTCTTCCTCGCTGATCTTGCCTTCGAGATAGCGACGCATCTGGTCACGGAACTGTGCGACGCGTTCGTCGACCAGGGTCTGGTCATGATTGTCGTAGCGATACATTCTGCGCTTTCCTGCAGCCAGGGAATGACGGGACGTTGCGGGTTACTCTACCTGCACGCCATTATGCGATAAAAGAATAAATATTTATAGTTTGGGTGAAAATAGTAATAAGAGGCTTGTCAGCATACCCTCATACCGCCAGTTGTTGCCATCGGCGACGTTGCCAAATGATGGCAAAGCATAGTGAATTGAGGGCGCGATAGCCGAGCTGGCACCACCATACCGCCAATAGGCCGGCACCTTCATGGACGCCAAACCACCAGGCCAGCGGCAAGAACACCAGCCATTGGCACGCCAGGGTCAGCTGCATGACCGTGCGATTGGCGCCGGCACCCAGCAATGCCTGGGTGAACACCAGGGCGACGGCGTCAATCACGATCATCATGGCGGTCAACCGCAACGGGGCAACCCCGAGCGTGATCAGGTCGGGCTCATGCAGGAACAGGCCTAGGACGGCGTGGGGAATCGTTAACATGGGGAGGGCCAGAAGGGCGAGCAGTAGCCAGGCCACCCTGACCGTGTCCCAGCCCCAGCGATGGGCCTTTTCCGGCGAGGCATTGCCCAGCGCTTCCCCCACTAGACTCATCGCCGCCATGCCCAGGCCAACACCCGGCAGAATCAACAGTAGCGACAGGTTGACCAGAACATGGCCGACCGCGACGCTGGCGGTATCGATCTGGCCAAGAATCCAGAACAGCACGGCGTAGCCGGCCGCAAACCAAAGCTGCTGAAAGGAGTGTGGGGTGGCGAGGCGAAGCGTCGTTGCCAGTGTCCTGGGGCAGGGGCGACGGGGCGTTCCCGCGCGGCGGCTGAGCCAGGCCCAGATGCCGAGACCGACGAACAGCGACAGGCTGCTGCCCAGGCCAGCGCCACTCACGCCCATGGCCGGTAGTCCCCAATAGCCAAAGATGAGTCCGACGCTTGCCACCAGGTTGACCGCCTGCATGATCAGCATGATGCGCAGGTACAGCCCGGTCTGCTGGATACCGTTCCAGTAGCCTCGGTAGCAGAAGATCATGGCCACCGGCAGCAACGCTATCACCCGCCAGCGAAAGTAGCTCACGGCGAGAGCAGAGACGGCGCCATCATCATTCAGCCAACCGATGAGGGTTGGGGCCTGCCATAGACACAGCAGCATGAGAGGCAGACCAAGCAGGGCGGCCAGCGCCAGTCCAGATACCAGGGGTTCGGCACGAGGATCGCGTGCTCCAGCGCTGACATCCGCCTCTCCGTGACGCCTGGCAACCTGGGCCTGGACTCCGGAGGACAGCCCAAACAGGCAGGCCGTGACCATGAACATGGCATACCCTCCCACCCCTGCGGCGGCCAGTTCCGTCTCGCCCAGCCGCCCTATCAGAGCGGCGTCCACCAGATTCATCAGGCTCTGGCTAAGCATGCCCGCCATGATGGGGAGCGCCAGCCGCAGGATCATGTTCCAGCGGCTGAGCTCTGGCAGCAGCTTGCAGGGTGACGCCACGCGCATCAGGTGTCGTAGGACAGCACGGGCGAGAGCCAGCGCTCCATCTCGTCCAGCGCCATGCCCTTGCGGGTCGCCAGTGTCTCTACCTGGTCCCGGGTGATCTTGCCGGTAGAGAAGTACTTTGACTGCGGGTGCGAGAAGTACCAGCCGGATACCGCTGCGGCGGGCCACATGGCGAAGCTTTCGGTCAGCTCGAGTCCACTGTTGGCGGGGGCATCAAGCAAGCGGAACAGGGTGGCTTTCTCGGTATGGTCCGGGCAGGCAGGGTAGCCAGGGGCCGGTCGAATACCCTGGTATTTCTCGGCAATCAGCGCTTCGTTGTCCAGCTGCTCTTCCGGTACGTAGGCCCAGAACTCCTTGCGCACCCGCTCATGCATCAGTTCGGCGAAGGCTTCCGCAAGGCGGTCGGCCAGGGCCTGAACCATGATGGCGTTGTAGTCATCACCGCGGGCCTTGTACTCGTTGGACAGGGCCTCGACGCCATGCCCCGCGGTGACGGCGAAGCCACCGATCCAGTCAGGCGTGCCGCTGTCCTTGGGGGCGACAAAGTCTGCCAGGCTATAGCAGACCCCCTCGCGGTTCTTGGTGGTCTGTTGGCGAATGTGATGCAGTCGTTCGATCACCTCGCTGCGGCTGTCATCGGCGTAGACCTCGATGACATCATCATCCACCGTATTGGCCGGCCACAGGCCAATCACGCCGCGGGCCTTGATGCGCCCCTCGTCGATCAACTTGCGCAGCATGACTTGAGCCTCGTCGAACAGCTGGCGTGCAGCCTCGCCGACGATCTCATCGTCCAGGATCTTCGGGAACTTGCCGACCAGCTCCCAGCTCATGAAGAAAGGCGTCCAGTCAATCCGTGCGACCAGCTCGTCAAGATCATAGTCGTCGAAGACCTTGAGGCCGGTGAAGGTCGGTGCCGGGGGTGTGTATCCCTGCCAGTCCAGAACAGGCTTGCGGGCGCAGGCGTCACGGTAGGAAAGGTCCGCTGCCTTGGGGCGGCGCTTGGCGTTGCGCTCGCGTACCTTTTCATACTCCTCACGCACTTCCTTGACGTAACTTTCCTTGAGGCCCGGAGAAAGCAGGCGGCCTGCAACACCCACGGCGCGCGAGGCGTCGGTCACGTAGATGACGGGTTCATCATACTGGGGCTCGATCTTGACCGCGGTGTGGGCCTTCGACGTGGTCGCGCCCCCGATCAGCAGCGGCAGCGAAAAGCCCTGTCGCTGCATTTCCTTGGCCACGTGCACCATCTCGTCCAGGGACGGCGTGATCAGTCCGGACAAGCCAATGATATCGGCGTTCTCCTCACGGGCCGTCTTCAGGATCTTGTCGGCAGGCACCATGACGCCAAGGTCGATAACCTCATAGTTGTTGCACTGAAGCACCACACCGACGATGTTCTTGCCGATGTCGTGGACGTCGCCCTTCACCGTGGCCATGACGATCTTGCCCTTGGCCTGGGTGTCCTCGCTCTTCTCCGCTTCGATATAGGGGATCAGATAGGCGACGGCCTGCTTCATGACTCGCGCCGACTTGACCACCTGGGGCAGAAACATCTTACCCGCGCCGAACAGGTCGCCCACCACGTTCATGCCGTCCATCAGCGGCCCTTCGATGACCTCGATAGGGCGGCTGGCTCTCTGGCGGGCCAGCTCCGTGTCCTCTTCAATGAAGGCAGTGATGCCTTTCACCAACGCGTGTTCAATGCGTTTTTCCACTTCCCAGCTGCGCCACTCCAGATCCTCCTTCTTGTCGCCGCTGGAGCCATCGCCGCGGTACTGATCGGCAATATCGAGGAGGCGTTCAGTGCTGTCGTCACGGCGGTTGAGGACAACGTCCTCGACCGCTTCACGCAGGGCTTCGGGCAGGTCGTCATACACCGCCAGCTGCCCCGCGTTGACGATCCCCATGGTCAGGCCCGCGCGAATGGCGTGGTACAGAAAGACCGAGTGGATGGCCTCGCGCACGGGATTGTTACCGCGAAACGAGAAGGACACATTGGATACGCCGCCGGAGACCATGGCATGGGGCAGATGTTCACGAATCCAGCGGGTGGCCTCGATGAAATCGACGGCGTAGTTGTTGTGCTCCTCGATGCCGGTGGCAATGGCAAAGATGTTGGGGTCGAAGATGATGTCTTCAGCAGGAAAGCCGATGTCATGGACGAGCACGTTGTAGGCTCGCTGACAGATCTCCGTTTTGCGCGCGAAGGTGTCCGCCTGGCCGGTTTCATCGAACGCCATGACGACGACCGCGGCGCCATGCCGGCGACACTCGGTGGCCTGGTGGCGGAAAGCGTCTTCGCCTTCCTTGAGCGAGATCGAGTTGACCACTGCCTTGCCTTGAATGCACTTCAGGCCCGCTTCGATGATGTCCCACTTGGAGGAGTCGACCATGATCGGCACGCGAGCAATGTCCGGCTCCCCGGCGATCAGGTTGAGGAAGCGCACCATGGCATCCTTGGACTCGAGCATGCCCTCGTCCATGTTGATATCGATCACCTGGGCGCCGTTCTCGACCTGCTCAAGTGCCACCTCGAGCGCAGTGGTGTAGTCCTCTTCCTTGATCAGGCGCTTGAAGCGCGCCGAGCCGGTGACGTTGGTGCGCTCACCGACGTTCACAAACAGCGAGTCATGTTCGATGTTGAACGGCTCGAGGCCTGACAGGCGGCAGGCGCGGCTGCGCTGTGGAATCTGACGCGGCGTCAGGTCTTTGATAGCACGGTGGATCGCCGCAATGTGTTCCGGTGTGGAGCCACAGCAGCCGCCGATGATATTCACCAGGCCGCTGCGTGCGAACTCGGCCACGATGGCGGCCATCTCCTCAGGCGTCTGGTCGTATTCGCCAAATTCGTTGGGCAGGCCAGCGTTGGGGTGAGCCGAGACAAAGGTGTCGGCCTTGGTGGACAGCTCCTCAATGTACGGCCGCAGCTCTTCGGCCCCCAGGGCGCAATTGAGGCCAACGGTCAGCGGCTGGGCGTGGCGCACGGAGTTCCAGAATGCCTCGGTCGTCTGCCCTGACAAGGTGCGGCCTGACGCGTCGGTGATGGTGCCCGAGATCATTACCGGCAGGCGCTGGCCGGTTTCGTCGAAGATCTCCTCCAGCGCGTAGATCGCGGCCTTGGCGTTCAGGGTATCGAAGATCGTTTCGATCATGATCAGATCGGCGCCACCGTCGATCAATGCCAGAGCCGCTTCGCGGTAGTTGTCGCGCAGAGCATCGAAAGTCACGTTTCGCTTGGCGGGGTCATTCACGTCTGGAGACAGGGACGCCGTCCGCGACGTCGGGCCCAGTACACCGGCGACATAGCGAGCTACCCCAGTGTCCGCCTCGACCTCATCACACACCTGGCGGGCCAGGCGAGCCGCTTCGCGGTTGAGCTCGGGCACCAGGGCTTCCATGCCATAGTCGGACTGCGACAGGCGGGTCGCATTGAAGGTATTCGTCTCGAGAATATCGGCGCCGGCCAGCAGGTAGTCGCGGTGAATCCGCGATACCAGGTCCGGGCAGGTCAGGACCAGCAGATCGTTATTACCCTTGACGTCCGAGGGCCAGTCCTTGAAACGCTCTCCACGAAACTCTTCTTCGCTCAGCGCTGCATTCTGCAGCATGGTTCCCATGCCACCATCCAGCATGAGGATGCGCTGGGAAAGGCTGTCGACGAGGCGGGCGGTCTGAGCGGTTGGTGCGGCTACGGCCATGGGAAGGTGGGTCTCCAGCTGGACGCTAGTCAGGTCGACTGACGCAGAATTTTTTATATGCCACCGCTTGCGTTGGCGTGGCTCGGCCCCCATGTGATTGGCGCAGACATGGCAAGTCGCCGGGGGATCCGTTCGAAAGGCGCACATCTTACCAAAGCGCTGGCCGTGGCGGCAGGGGCAATGGCGCTGTTGTCGCGATGCCGGATCCGTTCACCGTTGCGAGACATTCTTGAGTGTTTTACTCGGGATTGAGTCTGGGCCAGCTTGGGCTTACCATGCAGTCATCCAACCCGCAGTGGCCACGAGCCTTGAGTCAAGGCGGGGCGAACCAGTGAGAGAGCCATGAGCGAGAACATCCAGATCACCGACAGCGCACAGGATTACCTGGCCGAACTGCTCGAGAAGCAGAACGTCGACGGTATTGCGGTGCGGATTTTTATCACCCAGCCGGGTACCCCCTACGCAGAAACGTGTCTGGCCTACTGTCGTCCGGGCGAGGAAGAGCCCAGTGACGAGCGGCTTGAGCTCGACAAGATCGCCGTCTACCTGGACGCCAACAGCATTCCGTTCCTGGAGGAGGCCGTTGTCGACTTCAATGCGGATCGCATGGGTGGGCAGCTGACGATCAAGGCGCCCAACGCCAAGATGCCGAAGGTCAATGCCGACAGCCCGCTCGAGGATCGTATCAATTACATCCTGTACAGCGAGATCAACCCGGGCCTGGCCGCCCATGGTGGCGAGATCAAGCTGATCCAGCTGACCGACGATCAGGTGGCCGTACTGGCCTTCGGTGGCGGCTGCCAGGGCTGTGCCGCGGTCGACCTGACGCTAAAGGAAGGGGTCGAAAAGACCTTGATGGAGCGGATTCCCGAGCTTGCCGGTATCCGTGACGTCACCGATCACACCGATACCACCAACGCCTATTATCGGTAAGCTACGGTCAGTCGGTGGCTGCTCTGCCTTTTCGATGACCGATCACCGCAGCAAAAAGCGCCGCTCTCTGGAGCGGCGCTTTTTTTATGGAGCGCAGGGTTTTATGGAGCGCAGGGCGCGTCAGCTGTCGCGGCCTGGGTCTCGCTTGAGCTTGGATTCATCGTTTGGTGAGGCGGCATCTTGCTCTCGCTGCTGCCGAGCCAGCGCCCAGATCTTCTCGTCGAGCTTTTCTTCCAGTCCCTTCAGTCGCTCTGTGTGGCTCGCTATCAGGCGACGCTGCTCCTCGATGCGTTCGTTGAGCAAATCCACTTCATGTCCGCGTGCGCGTAGCGCCTCTTCCGAACGAGATCGCTCCAGCTGCGTTTCTCGATGCCGCTTTTCCTCCTCCGCAAGCTCTCCGCGCAGGGCGTGTAGCTGCTGTTGTAGCGTGTCGTGGCGCTGCTCGGCCTGCTTCAAGCGCTGGGCATGGGATTTCTCCAGCGCCTGTCGCTCCCGACGGGCTTCGTCCAGCATCGCCATCAGGCGTGCCTCAGCCGCTTCGTGACGCTGTTCTTCCTGGGCGAGCTTCTCGCGCTGCTGTTGCTGCTGCTCCTCCAGCGCACGCTGGAATTCCCTTGCTTCCTGCTCCTTGTCCTGTTGCAGGCGCTCGAGTTGATCCTGTTGCTGGCTACGGCGCTCGCGCTCCTTGGTCAGCAGCTCCTCCACTCCCTGCTTTGCCGATGTCAGGTGAGCCGCCTCACTGGCAGCCTCCTGCAGGCGCGCTTCCACCGAGGAAAGGTGGGCAGCAAGGGCGCTCTCGCGCTGCTCCGCGTCTTCCGCGCGACGGTGGGCGGTAGCGACCTTCTCCAGTGCCGCCTCGACGTTACGGTCAGCTTCCTGGCGGTAATGGGCGAGGTTCTCGGCTGCCGCTTCCTGTGCCTTGGTCCATAACTCTTCTGCCAGTGACACGAGTTCTGCGGGCATCCCCTGAGGCGGTGGCACATCACGCCGCTCCTCACGCCGAGACCGCCATTCGCGCAGATGCTCGCTGATGGTGGTGAAGCTGCCAGTCCCAAGCACTTCGCGGATCTTCTGAACGCTAGGGGCTTCCTGCTGCTTCAGCAGAGTGTCCACCGCTCGCTGTACGTCGTCGTAGGTAATCCCTGTGCGGGCCATCGGGGTCTCCTTGAGCGGGCATGTTAGCGCCAGCGGCAGATCATGCCTGAATGCGGGGGTGCTGACTACGATCCAGTGTGTCCATTGGCCACGGCGGCGACCGCGCGCCATCGCCCCAGCGCTGTGCATGTGACGATCTTAGTGTAATTACACTACATACGTAAACGTAATAATATTTATGATAAGGCATAAAAAATCAAGATTACGCGCCTTATCTTGAATAATTGATGCTGTAGGGGCAGCATGGAAGGGGCAGGGATGGTGTTCAATCCATGGTGGTGACGGGCTTTATCAATGGCAGATAACGACAGATCTAGCGGAGGTGGTATGGCTGCCTGGCGCGCGGAGTCTTCTCAGTGGCTGGCCGCGCGAGAGGCTGATCGCCCAGGCGCGCTGATCGAGGCTAAAGACGACTGGGAGGCCGTCACCTGCTGGTTGCAGGAGTACGCGGCAAGCCCGCAAACCCTCAGGGCCTACCGACGGGAGGCTGAGCGGCTGCTGCTGTGGCTGGCCGAGCGCCAGCAGGTCCTCGCGGGTTTGCGTCGCGCCGACATCGACGAGTTCGAACGATTCTTGGCCAACCCGATGCCTGCAGAGCACTGGGTTGGGCCGACCAGGCCGCGCCAAGACCCACGCTGGAGGCCCTTTCGCGGGCCTCTGTCACCGTCGAGTCGGCGCCAGAGCCTGGTGATCCTGCAGGGCATGATGGCCTGGCTGGTGGAGGCCGGTTGGCTGTCGCGCAATCCGTTTCGATTGATGCGCGACAAGCGGCGCAGGCTCAATAATGGCCAGCGCAGGATCGAACGCTATCTGGAGCATGCGTTATGGGACTGGCTATGGTCCTGGGCGAGTCGCCCGCTGCCTTTACTGGCGACGCAGCGCATGCGCTACCTTTGGTCCAGACGCAGGCTGATACTGGGCTTTGGCTATCTATTGGCGCCGCGCATCAGCGAGATGAGCGCCGCGCGCTTTGATGACATCGTGTCGAGAGAGGGGCGATGGTGGTGGCAGGTCGTCGGCAAGGGGCAGAAGTTCGCCCAGATTCCGGTACCACCAGACATGCAGGAGCTGTTGGAGGAAGCCCGCTCGCTCTATGGAGTGACAGATGCCTTGGGCGCAGCGCGAGGTCCGATCCTGCGTCGACTTGATGGCCAGACACCGCTGGGCGACAACCAGCTGTATCGGATGATTCGCCAGACCTTTCGCGAGGCAGCAGAGGCGCTGGAAGAGGAGGGCGGTGAGGCGCGCTACGTTGCCCAACTGCGCGAGGCTACGCCACACTGGCTGAGGCATACCGGGCTGACCCATCAGGCCCAGGCCGGGGTGGAGCTGCGCTACCTGGCTGAGACTGCGCGCCATTCACGCCTGGATACAACGGCGATCTACCTTCACTCGGAAGATGAAGAGTGGCACCGTCAGCAGTCCCTGCACCGATTGACGCGTTAGCCAGGGCCAGGCGTCTGGCTGGGATTTCAGGGGCTGGGTTCTACGAGGACTGGTTTCAGGAACAACCTGACAGAACGGTTTCAGGGCCTGAAATGGCCGCGCTTACGCGCGAGATAGCGATCGGCGTGCTCGGTCAGTGCCTTGACGTCTGACTTGTAGCCGCGATCTAGCTGGTAGGCAGCCACGGCAAGTGCCAGGGTGGCAGCCAGCATGATCAGCATGGCGATGTGAAAGGTCATTACTTATCCCTCCAGGTCAGCAGGGCCTTTGCATAGGATGCCACGAGTGCGAGCCCGAAGCCAATACAGGCACCCCATAGCGGCTTTGCGGTGTTGGCCACGACCAGGGTGGCATGACTGTGCTTGTCGGCAAAGAACAGAGCGATCAAGGACAAGGCACCCACTGTGGTGCCAGCTCGGTCCGCCAGGTCAAGCAAATTGGTCAGGATGGCCGCACGCTTGGCCCGTCGCTGGGCGGCCAGGTGCGCGATGATGTCTTCCAGTTGCTGCGATGTCAGCCCCCGTTCGTGCGCAGGCGTTTCCTTGCCAGCCAAGGCATGGCGCGAGCGAGCGTCTTCCAGGTAGCGGTCAAGTTGCTTCTCGAGAGCGGCAAGCCGACGGTCGCGGGGCTGTCGTTTTCCCGGTCCTTCGGGAGGGTGTTCTGCCATATAGACTCCGTGGCGGCGCTAAAGCCCAGTTCTAAAATGCCCAGTTCTGAGAAGCCCGGTTCTAAAAGCCCAGCTCCTGAAACCGGGCCGCTAACACCTCGTTGCCAGAACGGGTGGCGAATACCTGGCCGTTGTAACCGGTCGTCATGCCCGATGTATCACGACCGAGACATCAAATCGACGCATCACATCGGGTCACCAATTCGTGGCGAGGTACCCGATGTTACCGACAAGGGAACATGGTCGAGCGTTTCCGAGCCTGGCTCATCGCTGGGGGTAAAGCGGATACAGTCTAGCACGCTCGCTGTCGTCTTCATGTCCGCGGTAGGTCGTCATGTTCACAGTAGAAGGGCGGCCGCGGGAGGGACGACGCCGGGGGCGTGGTGAAGGTATACTGGCGCGAGCTATTTCAGGGAGTTTCCATGACCACTACCGCGGAACAAGCCCAGCAGGAGCTGCTGGAAGAATTCGAGTTGTTCGACAACTGGATGGATCGCTATCAGTACATCATCGACATGGGCAAGGCGCTGCCGCCCTTTGCCGAAGAAGACAAGCGGGATGAGCTAAAGATCCAGGGCTGTCAGTCAAATGTGTGGATGCGCCACGAGCGTCAGGGCGACCTGCTGCACTTCGCTGCCGTTTCGGATGCGGCTATCGTGTCCGGGCTGATTGCGGTGCTGCTGCGGATTTACAATGAACGCACGCCATCCGACATCCTTGCTACCAGTCCTCATTTTCTCAAGGATCTGGGGCTCGACAAGCACCTGTCGCCGACCCGCAGTAACGGACTCAATGCGATGCTGCAGAGGATTTATCGCGTCGCCGAGCAAGAGGCGGCGTAACGGTCCGGCAAGGTCGAGCGCTAGAGATACACGAAAGTTGTCGCTCCGCGGGGCTTGGGCTTGGCAGAGTCAAGGGAGTGTTGCGTAGGCCCGCCGAGCGCCGCGACTCGTCTGGGCGGGCATTTATGCAGTGTCTCCCTATTGGTTCCGCTAAGGGCGAGGCCGAAAATTATCGTCCAGCTCAGGATCATCGCGACATAGCTGTTCACTGGGCCCGCCCGGCACGGGATCGATGCCCCCTTCGGCACCGGGATGACAGCGAAGTATGCGTTTCACTGCCATCCACCCACCCCGCAGTGGGCCATGCACGACGATGGCTTCCTGGCTGTAGTGAGAGCAGCTCGGCCAGTAGCGACAGCGTGGCCCCAGCACCGGGCTGATCACCGTCTGATAGACACGGATGACACCAAGCAGTGGCAGTGTCAGCCAGCGCTTGATCCCCTGTTGACGGGGAAGTGCTGGCTGTTCAGGTGTCTGCTGCAAAGGAGCCGAGGGGGAGGCGTCTGCATGCTCCTCGCCACAGCGACAGCCTGCATGATGCTGTAGAAGGGGCGGCGGCGGAGCAGGGCGGGCGCCATGCTGTGCCGGAGTGCCAGTCTCGCCCGTGTGAGGGTCGACCCGGTCACCATCGCTCACCTGGGCAGTGCTTGATTGACTGCCACGGCGTGCATCACTTCTTGTTGTAGAGCTCATTGGGGTCCATCAGCGGGGCGCTGGTGATGCGCGCTTGCTGGTCCTCCAGTCCCACGTAGAAGCAGCTACGACGTCCGGTGTGACAGGCAGGTCCGGTCTGATCGACCTGAAGCAGCAGGGTGTCGCCATCGCAATCCAGCGAAGCGCTTCTCAAATGCTGCTGTTGCCCGGAGGTCTCTCCCTTGCGCCACAGTTTGCTGCGCGAGCGTGAGTAATAGCACACGCGCCCGGTGCTCAGGGTTTCCTGCAGGGCTTCGCGGTTCATCCACGCCATCATCAGCACTTCGCCGCTATCGTGCTGCTGGGCAATGGCAGGCAGCAGCCCGTCCCCATTGAAACGCACGTGGTTCAGCACCTCTTCGAGGGAGTGGCAGCTGTCCTTGGGTTCGCTCTCGAGGCGTTTCATGAAATCGCTCATGGGGCTCCGTTGTCGGTGGAATGGGTAGAGGTTCCGTTGTGGGCTGAGCTGTCGTCGCCGCGGGATTGGCACTGCTGGCACAGGCCATGAAGCTCGATGGTCTGACGCTGTACCTTGAAGCCCAAGGATCGAGCCCGTGCGGACAACTCCTCATTGATATCGTCCAGATGCAGTTCTTCCACGAGCCCGCACTGACGGCAGATCAGCAGTTGAAAGCGATGAGCATGCTCAGGACACGGGCATGCCACATAGGCATTGGAAGACTCGATGCGGTGGACCAGCCCCTGTTCGATCAGAAACTCCAGAGCACGATAGACCGTCGGCGGCCGCGCGGCCGCATGGTCCTTGGCCAGCCGGTCCAGAAGATCATAAGCCTTCAGTCCACCGCAGGCGTCGGCGATAAGCTCGAGCACGCGGCGACGAATCGGCGTGAAGCGTACACCACGTCGGGCGCAGTGTTCTTCAGCCTGTTGCAGCAGGGCGGTATCGGTCATGGGGGCCTAAAAATGCAAATCCAGATGTCAGTCTACCTGCTGGCTCAGGTGCGAGCCAGCAAGCAGGCGGGTCAGATGGCTTCGGCGGGGCTGTCCTGCAGCTCTCCTTGGCGAGCAAAATGGTGCTGGGCGAAGGCGACCCGTTCGGCTGCATTGCGCGACGTTGTCTGTGCCTCGATCAGGTCAAGGCGACGACGCAACCCCTCACCGTTGGCCATCTGAATGGCCAGGCCTGGTCTCGCGTTGAGCTCAAGCAGCATCGGCCCGCGATCTCGGTCGAGCACCATATCGGTACCCAAGTAGCCAAGCCCGGTCATTTCAAAGCAGCCGGAGGCCAGTTCCAGCAAGGTGGTCCAGCCGGCGATTTGAAGGCTGGCCAGCTCGTGCCCGGTGTCGGGATGGTCTGTGCGCGCGCGGTCAAACTGGACGCCGCGAACAGCTCGTCCGCTGGCGATATCGATGCCGACACCCACTGCCCCCTGGTGGAGGTTAGCCTTACCATCAGAAGCAGCAGTGGACAGGCGCATCATCGCCATGACGGGATATCCCTGAAACACAATGACGCGAATATCCGGCACACCTTCATAGGTGTAAGCCGCGAAGGAAGTGTCGAAGTTGATCAGCGCCTCGACCAGCGCCACATCGGGTGCGCCGCCGAGGGAGTAAAGACCGGAGAGGATGTTCGAGACGTGCCTCTCGATGTCCTCGATATCGAGCTCGGCGCCGCTTGGCTTGATGAAATGCCGGCCTTCGACACGTTCGATCACCAGGATGCCCTTGCCGCCGCTGCCCTTGGCCGGCTTGATGACGAAGCCATTATGGCCCGCCAGCATGTCGCCAATCCGCTTGACGCCGAACTGGGTAGACACCGTGCCGATCAACTCGGGGGTGGTGATGCCATACTCCTGAGCGAGCAGTTTGGTCTTGAGCTTGTCGTCCACCAGGGGGTAAAGCTTGCGGCTATTGTATCGGCCGATATACCGGATGTTGCGCCGGTTCATACCGATTATACCCTTGGCCCTCAGCTTGCCTGGGCTGGTCCAATCACGCATGAATCAGTCCTCCGTCACCGGCTTGAAGCGCCGGAGTTCGAGCAGGCGATAGCCGGTGTAGTTGCCCAGCAGCAGGATGAAGGCCATCAGGATCAGCTGCAGCCCGAGGAAGTTGAAGGTGATGTGGCGAATCCAGGGATTGTTCATGGCCAGGTAAGCCAGCACCGCTGTCAGCAGACTGCCACCACCCTGAATCAGTACCTGCTTGGGGCCTTCTTCCTCCCACAGGATGGACATTCTTTCGATGGTCCAGGACAGAATGATCATCGGGAAGAAGGTGATCGTGAGACCGGCATTAAGCCCGAATCGATAGGACAAGACCGTGAAGATGGAGATGATGGCGATGACCGTTATGATCACCGCCGTCACCCTCGCCACCAGCAATAGATTCAGGTGCGACAGGTAGCTACGAATCACCAGGCCTACCGCTACCACCAGCAGGAAGCCAATCAGGCCGGTCAGCAGGGATGTCTGGATAAAGGCCAGGGCAATCAGCACGGGCATGAAGGTGCCCGAGGTCTTGATTCCCACCAGTACCCGCAGCAGCACCACCACCAGAGCGCCGATGGGAATCAGCAGGATGGTCTGGAACAGCGCCTGTTCTTCCAACGGCAGGCTGTGGATCGAGAAGTTGAGCAGGGTGTCGCTATCTTCCGCCAGCTGGCTTCTTACCGCTGCCGCAGCGGGCTGATTGCGGACGAGCATGGAGAAGGAAATCCGCGAGTCGCTGCCGCCTTCCACTTCCAGAACAGCGTTGCCGGCGCTTTCCCACATCAGCAGGTTGTCGGGTTTGCCCTGTTCACCGGTGGCAGGGTTGAACAGGGCGCGCTGGTCACCGTCGTAGACTTCGATCCAGGAAGTCAGACTCTGGCGGCGGCGTCCGCTCTCGAGCATCAGGCCGTTGACTTCACGCGCGGCAACTCCCGCCTGGTTGAGCAAGCGGACGGCGAGGGGGACACGATCAAACTGAGTCAGCAGCAGACGGGCGTTCTCGCCCTGACGGTTGTCTGCAAATTCGCTCAGCAGTTCCCGGGCGAAGGTGAAGGCATCCGAGGAGCGGTCCCAGGCACGGTCGATGACCTGCTGGGCGGCAGTATCGTAGGGCCGTTGCCACGCCACATCGCTGACGGGCGGGGGCGGAGGCGGCTCTGATGCCTTGCGTCCGCCTTCGGTCACCAGGACCTGGGCCGTGTAATAGAGACGCTGGTCACCGCTGGCTTCACGGGTGGACCATTCCGCACGGCGCGCGCCATCCTGCTGCAGGAAAGCAAGCCCGTAGCCCGGGGACGCGGTGTGTTCAGTCAGCACCCGGAAACCCGGTTGGGAGGAGGGCAGAGCCATGTCCACCTTGGCCGGCTTGCCATCGCCATCAAAGGTGACCTGAGCCTCAATTTCCCAGACCTGGCGCTGTTCACCCGGGGTCCATGGCACCTCGAATTCCACGTGGCGATGGATGCTTGTAGCGATGCCGACCACCATCAGCAGGGCGACGATCAGATAAAAGGGCAATCTGGACATGGGTCTTCCTTAAACGGGAGCGAAAGGCCAGCCAGCTGAGGGCTGGCACACAGCGTTCGGTCAGGGCTGTTCCTGATCATCACGATCGGCCGCTTCTTCATCAGCGGCTTCGCTGGCGGATTCCCCTCCTGGGAATTCGGGGCGGTCGTGCAGGTAGTGGCGAGCCACATCAATAACGGCAATGTCGAGCAGGAATCGCCGCCCAAGCAGCACCGGGTAGCTCAGGTGGGTACGGTCATTGAGGGTGAACTCAACTTGTTCACGAATGGGACCAAGGGTCATCAGCAGGCTGACCACCGGACGACTTTCCTCACCATTGGCCTGAACGATGGTGACATTGCGCTTGACCGGTGCTTCGATCCACTTGTCTCGCACCGACTCGACCACAGAGTCCTTGTCGTTCAGCCCAAGCTTGAAACGAACCCACTCATCACCATCTCGTTCGAAGGTGGTGACATCGGTGGCGGACAGCGACGAGGTGTTGGCCCCGGAGTCGATTCTCGCCTTCAGATACGTGCCGACATTGGGCAAACCGACCCACTCGCTGCGCCCGAGCAGCTCCTTGTTGTCGATGCCAGACTCGGTAGAGGCCTCACACTGGGCAACCTGAACATTGGCCTGTGAGGTGTCTCGGTCCAATGCCTCAAGGTCACTGCGGACGCCGCGTAGCAGACTGCCGACTTCACGGATATCGGCGGTCATGCGCAGGTCCTGGGCGCGCTGGGCGCTCAGCACATCCTCGGTAATGTTGCACTGGCCGGCCAGGCGGGTTTCCAGCCGCTGCATTTCAGCGTGAAATTCTGCCGGCGTAAGAGGCTCGGGGGGCGGTTGTGTATCGACCGGTGCCAGAGCACAGCCTCCCAGCATGACAGCGGCGGCCAGAGGAATCATACAGGTCGGTCGAAGAGGCATGACGCTAGCGTCCTTGTATCGGCATCGGCAAAAAGGTTTGGCTGACGGCCTGCGCCGCTAATGACGCATCCGAATGAACCAAATTGAAGGGATGATAAGGAGCGATGCCTGCGCTGTCCATGCTGGCACATGGGCGAAAGGAGGATTCAAGTCCCGCTGGGTGCGTGGTTGGTGAAGGCGAGACGCACTGGCGGCGTCGCGGGAAGGTCGCAGGAGCGAAGTCCGTGCGTCATATCCAGCCCAGCACGGGCGTCCTCGCACCATGGAAGTGAACATAGCTACCGACCAAGCCGTCAGCAACGCTCGCTATATCAGCACTCTATGGTAAATATTGTGCCAATTGTCGGTTTCAGCTCTCGTTCAGAACCAGGATCACTGAGCGATATTCGCGCTGTCTTGTCGGCTCAGTGATGCCGGGTTCATACTCAATTGGCTTCTACAGCACTGTCAGGCCCCTTCATGCCGAGGAAACCATCCTGGTGTGGTGCGGATGATGTGCCATAACTTATTGGGGATTGCATTCCTGGCAGGGTCTTGTGACATATCCATGGCCTTGCGGATGTGGAATTCGTCGCCTGCCTTGGCCAGCTCCACCCAATCCGGAGTGACGGCCAGCCCTCTGCCCACAGCCACCAGGGGCAGACCCAGTGCCAAAGCATCGCGCGCCTGCTGTGCCGTATAGATCTCTCCTGCAGCGAGCAACGGCACTCGGTCGGCCACGCGGTCGATAATGATCTCCGCGTTGGTTCTGCCACCGCTGACGCTATCCTGGGGTGTACTCGACAGCACCTTCTTTAGGGAGACATGCAGATAGTCGACTTGTTCTTCTACCAGCTGATCCATGAGTGCACAGGCATCGGTGATGCGTAAGGCTCCTTCATCCGCTTCCTCGGGAGAGAATCGGTAGCCGAGTAAAAAAGGGCGCTGTGCGTGTAAGGATATGACGCGCTTAACCTCCCGTACGACTTCCAATGGAAACCGCATACGGTTTTCCAGCGAGCCGCCCCATTCGTCGTTACGCTGGTTGAACCGCGGCGAAAAAAAGTTCTGGATAAGAAACCCGTGCGCGCCATGCAACTCAATACCATCGAAGCCGGCGTCGATGGCTCGCCGTGTGGCTTCTCCAAAGGCGCGAATGACCTCCCGGATTTCTTCATGGTCGAGTGCACGGCTACTGATGTCTCCTGAATTGAAGGGCCCAGGCGTGGCCCGCCCTGCGCTGGCACTGACCAGATCGCCGTCCGGGATCAAATGAGGCACCGCCTTGTTGCCCGCGTGGAAGATCTGTAGAACGGCGTGTGCGCCGCCACTCTTGGCCGCGTCTGCAAGCCTGCGCAGACTGGGGATGAAACGGTCGTCATACGCCGCAAATTCGTCAGTAAAGCCTATGCCGCTTCTTTGCACATGGGTACAGCCCGTGATCACCATGCCCACGCCCTGAGCTCGGGCACGGTACCAGGCCAGCTCCTGATCGGAGATGGTCTCGTCGTCGTTGGACGACCAGGTGGTCATGGGTGCCATCACCACTCGGTTGCGCAGCGTCACGCCTCTGGCGAAGGAAAAGGAACGGAACAGGGTATCGGTAGAAGACATTCTCGTTAACTCACTTGATGTTTTAAAACCACTCATCGTCGATGGCCTGGAGCATCTCTTCGGGCGGTAGCTGTTGCGTCATGCGCCCGCGCAGTACAGAGCGGTGTTCGAAGGACGCTGCGCCGTGCTCCATCACCTTGGCCCTGAACGCAGCGATCTGGTCGTCCCCGAAGTTGCTGTTGAAGGTGTTGAATAACACAACATGTTGGCCATCGAAGCGGTGGTGTTCGACGAAGGCCCAGATCGGCGGCGCAGGGCTATAGAACCACACGGGTGAGCCGAGCCAGACGGTGGAAAATGGCCTGAGGTCAATGGTGCTCGGGCTTATGTCGGGCAGGTTGCCGGGATCGTTGCGGCGCGCCTTGGCGTCCCAGGCTGAATGGCCCAAACCCCTCAGCCCTAGCTCGTATTCCGGCACTTCAAGAGCGTAGATGTTGGCATCGAGCCGTTTGGCCACCTGGCGTGCGGCCAGCGCTGTGTTACCCGAGCGTGAGAAATACACCACGGCAGTGCTCGTCAGCTTGGGTTCCACTGGTGCGGTGTAAGGCACCATGGTGCTCACCTGCCGTGCCTGGTGGCTTTCGATGCTGGTGACGCCCACAAAGAAGCCCAGCACCGCCAGGCCCACCATAGAGAAGATCATGAGACCCCACTGAAAGAAGATCATGCCTTAGAAGTCTGTCGTATTGGTCAGGTGCTCGAACCCGCGCATTTCCTCGATACGCGCGATAAGAGAGGGCATCACGTAGTCCATCGCATCGTTGCCGATCAACAGCTGCCTTGGCGGGTTGTCCAAGGCCACCAGTTGCATGACGACCTGGGCCAACTTGACCGGGTCGCCTTGTTGCTGGCCATCTGCCGCAGCCAAGTCCCGACTACTGCCGTATGGCTTGTAGTCGGCGATCGGGTTTTCGCCATGGATGGCGGAGCGGTCGTTCAAGAACTCTGTACGGAAGAATCCCGGCTCGATGGCCGTGACCTGGATGCCCAGCGGTGCCACTTCATCCGCTAGGGCCAGCGTCATACCTTCTACGGCGAACTTTGATGCTGAATAAAACGTGGCGTTGGCGGTCGCCTTGACGCCTGCAATCGATGAGGTGTTGAGGATGCGGCCGCTCTGCTGTGCCCGCATCACAGGCAGTACGGCTCGCAAGACATTAGCCATTCCGAAGACGTTGGTGGCAAACTGCGCTTCAATCTGTGCTGCGGTGGCTTCCTCGAAGCGGCCCAGCAAGCAAAACCCTGCGTTGTTGACCAGCACATCTATGCGGCCAAAGTGGTGCATGGTGGTATCCACGGCGGCCTCAGCCTGTGCCTCGCTAGTGACATCCAATTCCAGCAGTTTGATACGGTCCCGTGGGGCGTCGGCGAATACCTCAAGCAGTTTATCCAACGTGCGTCCGGTAGCAGCAACCTTATCGCCTTGCTGCAAGGCGGCTTTGACAATTTCGACGCCCATGCCGCGGGTGGCGCCGGTGACGAACCAGGTACGGCTCATGATGTGTCCCCTTTACTAGATGGAAAAACCCGATGGGAAGTGTTCGTTAGCGCAGACCATCGCAAAAGCCGCCGGCGGCAAACGTGAGAGCACAACAGATCGCCCGGCGTGCACATCCTTCCCCTACGCTCTCGACCATGGCGCCGATACAAGCCTTCATCGGAGGGAAGGGTGATGATGGTTGGCGCCCGTTGGGATTACATGAAGTAGGGCTTGTCGCCGTCGGTATGAGCCTTGTTAACGCCCAGGTTGGCGGCGACGTGACGTGCTGGCGAGTCGATGACCTTTACGATCAGGTCCGCCACGCTATTGCGTGACACCACGGTGCCCTTGAACGGCTCGTCTCTGTCGGTCAGCTCGTAGTCCACCTCGTCCTCATCCGTCAGCCAGGCGGGACGCAGAATGGTGTAATCCAGTCCCGAGGACTCGATAGCATCGGCGGCACGGCGGAAGGGCTTCAGGTCTTCACCGATGATGGCGTTGTTCCATTCGCCGAACTTGCCGGGCACCTCGTCATAAATACCTAGCGCCAGTACAAAAACCAGCCGTCTGACGCCTGTGGCCTGCATGGCGGCGATGACACTCTGGGCCTGTCTGTCCAGGTCTTCGCCGGTAAGGTTGGCATAGACAATATCCTGGCCAGCCATGGCGCTTTTCAGCAGCTTCTTGTCCAGTACGTTGCCGATGACGACCTTGGCGTTGGCGGGCTCGTTGCCCGTGAGTTTTCTGGGATCGCGCAGCAGCAGTGTCTGGCTGATGTTCTGTTCGTTGGCCAATGCCTTGACCACCCATTTGGAGATCTGGCCGTTGGCGCCAAGGATGAGGACGTTTTGCATGATGGGTTTCCTGTTTCGGGTTCAATTGCTGAAGGTAAGGTTCGAAGCCCAGCCATGCTCAGGTGTCGGCGAAGCGTGGCCGTTTCCATGCCTGGAGCCCTGCAAGCCACGCGCGCGGAGGAGAAGGAGAAGAAGGGCCCCGCCGCATGAGGCTCGCGCGGCGGGGCTGGGGCGAGACGGCGCAGACGCTTATTCGCCAGCCACGTGCTGCTTAAGGAACGGCAGCATCTGCTCCATCGCCAGCGCAACCGGTTCGGCCTGGTCGTAGAGGTCGTAATGCGACCAGCCCTGCAGCGACACCAGTTGGCGGTCTTTCGAGGCGGTGGCGCGGCCATATGCCTCCATTCCGTCGCAATAGGCACCGAATGCACCCGCCTTCTGGCCGATCACAACCATCATCGGCTGGTTCATCAGGGTCTCCGAAAAGTTGAAGGCGTCCCAGGCCAGCGTCTGCTGAGCGTGGCTGAACAGCATCCGAGTCCAACCGCCAGGCTGCTGCCCGCGCGGGGTCTTGTAATAGTCGGTGGCCTCGAACACGTCGATCTCGGTCAGCCCTGCTGCGGTGGCCGCCTCGGGGCTGGCGGGCAGAAGTTCGTTGACTTGCAATTCACCACCAAGGGCTTCCTTGGTGCGCTGCGCGGCCATGGCATCCAGCGCGCCCAGCGGGTTGTATTGGCTGAAGCCCTCGCGGAACAGGCGGCCGATATTGACCGGCGTGATGCCCACTACGGCTTTGATCCGCTTTTCTGTCAGCGTGGCGTTGAGGATGTAGCCGCCGCCTCCGCAAATGCCGATGCCGCCGATGCGCTCCGCATCGACGTAAGGCAGCGTCACCGCATAGTCGATGACATGGCTGACATCCGCGACACGCTGCGACGGGCTTTCGATCCAACGCGGTGCGCCGCCGGACTCACCCTGGTAACTGGCGTCAAAGGCGATGACAACAAAGCCCTGTTCGGCCAACGCCTTGCCGTACACCGCGCTGGAGGTCTGCTCCTTGCAGCTGCCGAAGGGGTGCACGCTGATAATTGTCGGGTACTTCTTGTTTCGGTCGAAGCCGGGCGGTGTCAGGATCAGGGTGGCGATGTCCCATGCCATGTCTGGGTTCCTGAAGGTCACGCGCTCAGTGGTTGTCGATCGTGCTGTCATGGTTGCCTGCTCCGGTTCAGAGGCATGGATTTACTTCAGCCTGGCCGTGAAGAACGGGGCCAGTTGCGACACGGCCTCATCTACGTACCGGGGTACGTCGTACAGCGACATGTGATTGGCACCCTCGACGACGTGCATCTGCTTGTCCTGGCTGGCGGCACGTACCAGCAGGTCGTCGCTCATCCACTTGCTGCCGGCTACACTGCCAGCCACGGCCAGGATCGGCTGGGTCAGGAAAGCCTCGGCCTTGTGGTAGGCGTCGTAGGTGATGATCTGGTTGAGGTTGCGGGTCAGCGCGAAGCCGGGGGCGTTCGGATGCTCGCTGCGCGGGGTGTGGTAATACTCCCAGGCTTCGCGCAGCTCGGCGTTGGGCGCGTCTTCTTCCTTCATCGGGGCTAGCGGGATGGTGGCGTATTCGTTCGCGCTCGCGTCGCTGCTGCGCGCGTTGGAGCCGAATTCCAGCAGGCTTACAGCGTCGGCATCCTCGACGGTATTTTCCCAGCCGTTACGGAACATCTGGCCGATGTTCACGGCGCTGACCATTCCCAGCGCTTTGATACGGCGGTCGTTGATGGCGGCGTTGGCGCTGTAGCCCGCGCCGGCGCAGATGCCCATGGCGCCGATCTTGTCCTGATCCACATAGGGCAGTGTGGTCAGGTAGTCAATCACGGCGCTCACGTCTTCGGTGCTGATATAGGGATTTTCCAACTGGCGTGGCTCACCGGTGCTTTCTCCCTGGTAGGAGCGGTCGAAGGCAATGGTGATGAGGCCATTTTCGGCCAGCTTGCGGGCATACAGGCCGGCGGTCTGCTCCTTTACGCCGCCACCAGGGTGCGAGACCACTACGGCTGCATAGGTCTTGCCCTCATCAAAGTCGGCGGGGTAGTAAGTGTTAGCAGCGAGAGTGATGCCTTGGCCGTTGAGGGTCGGGATACTGACGTTTTTCATGGTGAGGCTCCTATCGGGATCATCAGGTGTGTACCGCTCAATACCGACAAGATTAGGAGCTCTACTGTTTTTGATAAACGGCTCTATAATGACATGACTGTTAAGTCATGGTTACCAATATGCCCTTGGATCCCACGCAATACCCGGGACTGGTGTGGTTCTTCCACATTGCCCGCCATCGCAGCTTCACCAAGGCCGCCACCGAGATGGAAGTGTCGCGTGCCGCGCTGTCCCAGCAGCTCAAGACTCTGGAGCAGCAGCTGAACGTTCGCCTGTTGAATCGAACCACTAGGAACATGTCATTGACTGAAGAAGGGCAGCGACTTTATGACTCGCTGAAGCCAGCTCTGGGGTCCATTGAGCGGGCCGTCTCAGAAGTGGGCGAGGCCCAGGCGGAGCCGTCGGGGGTCATCCGGATCAATACATCCCGGGTCGCGTCCCGACTGTTGCTGGAACCTCGAATGGACGAATTTCTCGCTCGCTACCCAAAGTTGCGCCTGGAGCTCGTCATGAACGATGGCTTTTCCAACATCGTCTCCGAAGGGATGGATGCCGGATTGCGTCTCGGGGAGAGCTTGGATGAGCATATGGTGGCTGTGCCGGTGACGCCGCCGATCGAGATGGCCATCGTTGCCTCTCCCGAGTACATCAAGCGGCATGGTATCCCGACGACGCCAGCCGATCTCGTCCAGCACAACTGTCTGGGTTATCGATTCGCGTCAAGCGGTGCGATCGATCGTTGGGGCTTTACCTCACCAGAGCCAGACGGGCGAAGCCTGGTGTTTGAACCCAAAGGAAACGTGATCTTCAATGATGACGACAGCATGTTGAATGCTGCAGTTAGAGGGGTCGGCTTGGTGAAGCACCTGGATCTGTGCGTCCGTCAGCAGCTGTCGGACGGAACCTTGGTTCGGGTACTGCAGCCGTGGTGTCAGCCTTTTTCCGGGTTCTATCTGTACGTGCCATCGCGAGCGCACATGCCTGCCAAGATCCGAGCACTGATTGATTTCCTGGTAGACCAGCGATCGAGCTTCGAGCGGAAGTGATCGCGTGCAAAGAATCTCTTGGCATTGATTCCTGATGAAGGACGGGCCAGGGTAGGGCTCAGTGCTGTGTCGCCATTTGCAGGCCATTCGCTGGCTTAAAGGCGATGCCTGAGCTCAAGGTATGCCACCAGTCCTGGTATCTCTGGATCAAGCGTTTTCGGGTCAGGGCTATCCAGGTCGATGCTTTGCACATCTCCCTTTACACTGCTTATTTAACATAATATAGATTATGCGAACTGCCATGGTACATGGCTCACTGATGGCGGTCCCACCCGTTATTCCCTATATTTGCTGTACGACACCTCTACAAGGATCTTTGCAATGTACAGTAAAATCCGATGGGTCCCCGGGCTGGCCGTGCTTCTGATATTGGTGAGTTGCGCCAATGTCGACGTCGCACGCTACGCTGGAACGACGCCGCGGCTCGATATCGCCGAGTACTTCGACGGCCAGACGCGAGCCTGGGGCATGGTCCAAGACTACGGCGGCGAGGTGCAGCGACGCTTCACCGTCGACATTGAAGGTCGCGTCGACGGCGATACCCTGACCCTGGATGAGCGATTCACCTACGCGGACGGTGAAACCGACCGTCGGGTGTGGACCTTCGAGCGAGGTGACGGTGGACGCTGGCAAGGCCGTGCCAGCGACGTCGAGGGCGTTGTCATGGCACGTCAGGCGGGTCACGCCTTCCACATGCGCTACCCACTCGAGGTTCGTGTCGGCGAGCGGGACATCACCTTCACCATGGATGACTGGATGTACCTGCAGCCAGACGGTCGACTGATCAATCGCACCACCATGTCAAAGTTCGGTGTGACGCTCGGTGAAGTCACCCTGGTGTTCGAGCGTACTCCCTAACCCTCCTACTTTTTTTCCTTGAACTGCTGGTAGGTCTCGCGGGCGCGCTCCAGATGTCGTGCCATGGCGGCTCTAGCAGCATCAGGCTGGCGTGACAGGATCGCGTCAAGCACGTCCTGATGCTCCGCCTCCACGCGCTTTAGATAGGTCACGCTGGATTCGGCATTGACTTCGCTGGACGCGAGTTTCGAGCGCGGAATGGCGCTCAGATCCAGCTGTTCCAGCGCCTGGGGGAAAAACGGGTTGTGCGTCGCCTGAGCGATGGCATGGTGAAAGTCGAAATCCTCGTTGCGTGCCTGACTGTGCTGTTGGCGCGCCTTGACGAAGGCTTGGTGAGATTCTTTAAGCCGATCGACATCCGCCAGCTCATGGCGCTCGGCGGCCAATGCCGCCGCCGCAGGCTCAAGGTTCAAGCGCAGTTCAAGCACGTGCAGGATATCTTCTACGGTGGTCGGCCTGATGCGCTTCGCTGGCATGGCTTCTGCGGGCGCCTGGCGAATAACGGTGGTGCCAACCCCACGCCTGGCCTCGACCAGGCCCAGGGACTTCAGATGGGCCACCGCTTCACGGATCACCGTGCGGCTGACGCCAAAGGAGTCGCACAGACCGCTCTCCGTGGGCAGTTTTTCCCCTACAGAGATGGTGCCAGCGGTGATCAACCCCTCCAGTTGGTCGGCCACATTCATGGAAAGGCTGCCCTCACGGGTCAGCTTCTTGACGTTGAGCGGTACCGGTTCCGTTCGGGGTACAGGCTTGGCTGCCATGGTCGATTCCTCTTCAGTGCGCATGCAGGACGCACGTCTTTCCGCAAAGCGTCATTGTAACAGGGTGTTGACGGCGGGTCTTTTAGGCGATCACCGCCGACATTCCTCATTACTTGGTACAGGGTCGCCCGCCTTGGCGATGCGCCACTGTGCCCATTGGTTCAATCATCCGGGTGGCCCTGGGCGGTAAATTTGCCGCCCTGAAAGCGCACGGCAGGGTCGTTCGGGTCCAGGCGCCCTTCCCTTGCCTCCGTCTGGGCTCTCCAGGGCTCCGAGCTGTCCTTGGGTACCCAGCCCAAGAATCCCGCCTCGCGGTTGTCCCACCATTGCTCGGCGTTGTTGGATGCGCCATACACCACGGTATAACCGAGCTTGGGTGCAACGAAGGCGCGCTCCAATAATGCCACGAAGTCGTCGACGCTCATCCAGGTCGCCAGCATTCGAGTGTCGGCCGGTTCTGGAAAGCAGGAGCCGATCCGCACGGCGAGGGTTTCCACCCCGAATTTGTCAAAATACAGACTGGCCAGGTCCTCGCCGAAGCACTTTGACACCCCATACAAAGAGTCCGGTTTGTGCGGAACCCGGGCATCCAGACGTTCGGTGCGTGGATAGAAGCCGATGGCATGATTGGAGCTGGCGAAGACAATGCGCGAGCACTGCTGCTGCCGAGCCGCCTCGTAGAGATGATAGGTACCCATGATGTTGGCGGGCAGAATCTCCTGCCAGGAGCGCTCTACCGAAACGCCACCGAGGTGAAGAATGCCGTCGCAGCCGTCGACCAGGCGCATGACCGCAGCACCATCAGCGAGGTCTGCCCGCACGACCTCCTCGTTATCTGCCGTTGACCCGCCTGGTAGTTCCGCCACGTCGGACAGCCGAACGTGGCGAGCAAGACGGCCCAGGTGCGGTCGCAGGGCCTGGCCCAGTCCACCCGCTGCGCCGGTTACCAGTAGTCGATTCAGCATGTCAGTCTCCTTGATCTGTACGCCCGTTGAATCTCTCGACTGCTATCTCTATCCCGGCCAGGCTGAGCGTGCTGATGCTTATGCTCATTCACGGCTCGGGCCATCCACCGTTGCTCTGCCGACAAGCCTGTTCTCAAGCTATTCAGCTGGCAAACCCATACAGCGTTGCCGGGTTGTCGACGAGGATCTTCTGACGCTGCGCTTGTGTTGCCCATCTCAACAGAATATCCAGCTGGTCAGGGTCGTCCGGGTATTGCTCCCGTGGCACGCCGACATGTGGCCAGTTGCTGCCCCACAGGATTCGCTCTGGCGCGTGGGCGATCACCCGTCGAGCAATCGCGCCCACGTCCTCGTAGTGGGGTCCTCCGGTCACGCTCGATTCGTAGCCGGCGCAGATCTTGAACCAGGCATTGCCCCGATCCAGCAATCGCAGAATCGCGTCTACGCGGCGGTCATCAGCGGGAACTGGATCCATGAACTTGCCGATATGGTCAATGATGTACGGGCAGTCGATGCCTTGTAAGGTTGGCAAGTGCTGGTCCAGCTCTCGGCCATTGAATTGCACCATCAAGTGCCAACCTAGTGGACGGATCAGCGGCTCGATCTGCTTGAGTTGAGCGATCGGCACGGCGCCACCGGGCAAGTTCATGATCCTGGCACCACGGATGCCTCGCGCGTGCCACTGCTCCAGGGTGCTCATCGAGGTATCGGGGGGCACCACGGCCACACCGCGGGCGCTATCAAGGCCGAGCTGGTCGAGGGAGCTCAGCAAGGCGCCATTGTCGAACTGGTAAGCGTTGGACTGGGTGACGACCACACGGTCCAGTCCCATCCAGCGTTGATAGCGGCGCAAGTCGTCGAC
The DNA here is from genome assembly GCF_019801685.1 of Halomonas sp. DP8Y7-1. Lineage (NCBI taxonomy): Bacteria > Pseudomonadati > Pseudomonadota > Gammaproteobacteria > Oceanospirillales > Halomonadaceae > Halomonas > Halomonas sp. DP8Y7-1. Next base: position 215,844 of record NZ_JAHVIN010000006.1, read on the forward strand.
CGTCGCCAGTTCCTTGATCGGCGGTCCGCCTGGCTGACCTTCAAAGCCCTCGAGATATAGGTGCACGTGGCAGTCGGTAGCACCTGCCGGGGCTACCAGCCGAGGGTGGCGTCCCTCGAGTGGGCGGGTGTTGGCCGGAATCACAGGTTTGTCTCCTTGAGGGCGAAACGTGTCAGGGCGTCGCGATCGATGTCGATGCCAAGCCCAGGACCATCGGGAATCGATACCCAGCCGGCATCATGCTCCAAGGGCTTAAGCACCACGGCTTGCCGAAAGGGGTTGTGGGTACGGTCAAACTCCATGATGGGCTCGATAGGCTCCCGTCTCGGCGGGTTGGGTGGCAGCGCGGCCATGGCCTGAAGGCTGGCGGCAATACACACTGCAGTACCCCACACATGGGGAATCAGCCGCACGCCGTGCAGCGCGGCCATGTCCACCACCCGGCGCATTTCGGTGAAGCCCCCTACCCCACAAATATCCGGCTGGCAGATGTCGATGGCCCGACTGGCGAGCGGCTCTTGCATGGCATAGCGGCCGTGCCAGTTTTCACCACTTGCCACCGGCAGCGGCTGACCTTCACGCACCGCGCGATATGTCGCTACCTGCTCCGGCAGTACCGGCTCCTCGAACCAGTCCACCCCGAAGGCCGCCGCCTGACGTCCCACTTCAAGTGCTTCGAGCAGATCGTAACCGTGGTTGGCGTCGATCATCAGGCGACGGCGAGGACCGATGGCTTCCCGCACCGCAGCGATGACCCGCAGGTCCTCTTCGACGTTGAAGCCAATCTTGATCTTGACCCCGTTAAAGCCTTCCGCCGCATAGCCGGCGACCTCTGCCGCGATATCGCTGACGCGATCGACGCCGTCACGGCGAAAGGATCCAGTGGCGTAGGCCTCTACACGCTCTCTGAAGCGGCCTCCCAGCAACTCGGCAATGCTGGCCCCATAGTGCTTGCCCTTGATATCCCACAAGGCGATGTCGATGCCGCTGAGCGCGGTCATGGTTAGTCCACGCTGGCCTTGATCGCGCAACCGGTTGTACAGCTCGAGCCAGCGCTTTTCATGCTCGAGGGGGTTGGTGCCGATGAGGGACGAAGCATAGGTGGCCACCACCCCAGCGTTGGCCTGGGCCGGTCCCAGGCATTCGCCCCACCCTACGGTGCCATCATCACAGGTGATCTCGACCAGGCAGTGCTGGCGGCGCTCGAAGCGCATGGAGGCACTTTCGAAGGCCTGGTCAAGGGGATGATCCAGTAGATGGGTCTGTACCTTGGCTATCTTCATGGGCGATGCTCCGACGTCTTCGGCAGTGGGTCTAGGGGCGTTCATTGCAGCCAGTTGGGTAGCGCCATGGACAGTGCCGGTACATAGGTCACCAGCATCAGCGCAGCAAACAACGCCAGATAGAACGGCCAGATGGTACGTACGGTCTGCTCGATCTTGATCTTGCCCACCACACTGCCGACGAATAGACAGGCGCCTACCGGTGGCGTGCACAGGCCGAGGCCAAGGTTCATCATCATCATGATGCCGAACTGGATCGGATCCATGCCGAACTGGGTGGCGATGGGCAGAAAAATCGGTGTACAGATCAAAATCAGTGCGGCCATGTCCATGATCATGCCCAGAGCCAGCAGGATCAGATTGAGCATCAGCAGAATGGCGATGGGATTGTCACTGATGCCCAGCAGCGCCTCGGTGAGCAGCTCCGGTACGCTGTACAGGGCGAGCAGATAGGAAAATGCTGACGCGCAGCCCACCAGAATCATCACCAGCGCGGTGGTTCGCACCGACTGGTAGACAGCCTGCTTAAAGGAGGCCCAGTTGAGCTCGCGATAGACCAGTGCGGTGATGACGATGGCGTAGATCGCACCGAAGGCACCGGACTCGGTCACCGTCAGCACCCCGGAGAGTACGCCGCCGACGATGATCACCGCCGTCAGAAGTCCTGGCAGTGCCGCCGCAAGGCTGACCACCAGCGCCTGCCAGCCGGGGAAAGGCTCGCCCTGATACCCTCGTTTCACCGCAACCAGATAGGCAGCCAAGGCCAGTAGCGCGCACATCACGATGCCCGGCACGATGCCCGCCATGAACAGCTGGGTGATGGACAGACCGCCACCGGCCGCCACGGCATACAGAATCATGTTGTGACTGGGGGGGATGACGACGCCGGCCACCGACGAGGTGACGGTGACATTGACCGCATAGTCTGCGTCATACCCCTTTTCCTTCATGACCGGAATCAGAATGGAGCCCAGCGCCGAGGTGTCGGCCACCGCAGACCCTGAAATGCCACCGAACAGCATCGATGAGGTGACGTTAACCACCCCCAGTCCGCCTCGCACACGCCCCACCGCAGCAGAGGCGAGCCTGACCAGACGTTGGGAAATTCCCCCATGCAGCATCAGTTCGCCGGCGAAAATAAAGAACGGAATCGCCAGCAGGGAAAATACCGAGATACCAGAGAGAATCCGCTGGAACGCGACAAACAGCGGCAGGCCCTCGTAGAGGAAGCCGCCTACGGCAGCTAACCCAACCGCAAAGGCAACGGGAGCACCCACCGCAAGCCCGAGTGCGAACAGCCCAAAGACGATCGCCAGTCCCATGTTCAGGTCTCCTGTGTGGATGTCGGGTGGCCAGCGAGCCGCCGGACAATGTTGACCAGGGCGAATAGCGACATCAGCACGCCGCAGATCACCAAGGGGGCCGCACGCCAGCTTTCAGAAAGCCCGAGCATGGGAATCGGCCGGGCCAGGTTGGTCATCATCAACAGCCAGCCCTGCCACGCCATGAAACCGCCAAAGGCCAGCACAAACAGGTCAGCAAGATGGTGCATCAGGGTCTTTATCGGTCCGGGCATGGCATCCCTGAGCAGATCGATGGACAGATGAGCGTTGTGGCGAACCCCCGCTGCGGTGCCAAGGCACGTGATGTACACCACGCACAGCAAGGCGGATTGCTCCACCCAGGTGGGCGTGTCATTGAGGATGTAGCGACCAAACACCAACCAGCCGAAGGTGATGATCAAAAACACCAGCAAGACCCCTGCCACCATGATGCAGCCGTGGGCCAGGCTATCCAGCAGCCGGTCCAGCGTATCCGGCGGCTGCCGCTGATAGCGAATGGAGCGGGATTCAGGCGACGCCGGCGGAAAGGCCCCGCGGCGCGTCGACGTTGACCCTTCCGAGGCGCTGGGTACTGGCTCCGCCGAAGACGATTGATGGGGTGCTTTCACACAGATACCTCCCTGCCGGCCCCATGCAGGGGCCGGCCTAGCCTGATCGCAGAGGAAACACGGCGTCATCGCCCGAGCGCATGAGTTGTTGCGTTGCGCGGTGCTCGAACACCTCACCTATGCCGCATGGGCTCCGAGTTCTTGGCTTCCGGAGCCTTACGTGTCATTGCGCTCGGCTGATGTCGTCAGTGCTTCCTTCGGCTGACGATGTCAGCGCGTCCGTGAGGTTAGTCGGCCTGCGCCGCGCGAATGTCATCGACCAGAGATGCAAGGTCGGGGTTATCGCTCAGGAAGCCGTCATAGACCGGTTCCATCAGCGTCTGGAAGGCCGCCTTGTCGGGCACTTCATTGATTTCGACGCCGGCATCAAGCGCCTTTTGACGGCTGGCCTCGGTGCGCTGGGCCCACAGCTCCCGTTGCTCGCTGGTGGCGATGGCCGCTGCCTCCCTGATGGCCGCTTGATCGTCGGCCGAGAGCTGCTCCCAGCTACTTCTGGCCACGCACAGGCACTCTGGAATCACCAGGTGATTGGTCAGTGAGTAATAGCGGGCTACCTCGTAATGACCGCTGGACTCATAGGAGGGGAAATTGTTTTCCGCACCATCGATTACACCCGTGGTCAGCGACTGATAGACCTCCCCGTAGGCCATCGGCGTGGCATTACCGCCAAGAGCGTCGATCATCTCCACGTACAGGTCGTTGTTCATCACCCGCACCTTCATGCCCTTGACATCATCAGGGGTCTGCACCGGATGATCGGTGTTGTAGAGGCTGCGTGATCCGGCGCCAAACCAGCCAATAGCGATCAAGCCTTGTTCTTCCATGGCAGCAGCGAAGCGGTCACCGATCTCGCCGTCCATCAGCTCATACATGGCCTCTTCGCTTTCAAAGATGAACGGCAGTGACAGCACATTGGCCGCAGGCACCATGGGCCCCATCGGTCCCATGTTGAAATTGCCGAAGTCCAGCGCTCCATTGCGCGTCTGCTCTATGGCGTCGGGCTGATCTCCCAATACGGCATTGTGGTAGACCTTGGGGGTGATCCTGCCGTCGGTCTTGTCATCGACCTGCTTGGCAAAGGTCTCGAGCGCAATACTATTGGGATACTCCGGTGGGTGAATGTTCCATCCCCGCCACTGTTCCGCCATGGCGGGGGTAGCAACAAGTCCCACGCTGGCAGTAACGGCAGCAAGGATGGCGGCGTTGGTGGCATGACGTGCAGAAGACATGGCGAGACCTCGTATCGACGTTATTGCTGTTGTTGTCATCTCTGGCGCCCGGAGGAATGCCCCTACCCTGCGGCTCCCCCGTCTGGCGCCAGGCTCACACCTGATCTTGTTATATTATGTATGACAAAGTAGTGTCTTGAGCATCCAGATCGCAAGTCGCAAATAACATCTTTTGACTAAAGTGCAAGGTCTTCCCGTGAGCCAGCAACGGGACATATGAGCGCAAGTGTTATCTCGGCGAGTTACGGAGCCTGGGCGAGTCCAAGCTGCAGCGCGCCGATGCCAGACACCACCAGTGACCTTTGGTGGGCAGCGGAAACACGCAAGGTGTCAATAGTTGTAAATCCGCAATTCCAGAGCCGATATGGGCACGGCCTGACCTGAGCCTGGCGCTCGCAGGCAGGAACGCCCTGGTGTCATGTGGTGCTCGGTAAGTGACGCGGCTACCACCATTGGCATGTGCAACAGTTTCTGGACCGCCGCATGTCTCAAGCGGCCTTCCAGACATGCACAAGGGCCCTAGAAGGCCCAGGCGGCGGACAAGGAGACGGTATCGCCGTCAAAGCGGTTTTCCGAGGACACGTCGTGAAGCCACTTGCCGATCAGCGTGACCGGTGTCTGCCCCAGGGAAACGCTCTTCATGAAGGCCGGCCCCACCCCTGCTCCACTACTGCGAAAGCCATCATCCAGACGGTCGGGCACCGGCCCGGAGTCCGACTCCAGCTGCTCGTAGACATAACCGGCTACGCCAAGGCCGAAACCCGGCGTCACATATTTGGCGGCCAACACATCCAGGTGAAATTCGTCCCCGGTCGTATAATCGGTGGCATCGTTCTCGAAGTTGAACAGGATGCCAGCCGTCAGTGACAGGTCCCAGCCGCTTGCCGGTAGCCAGCTATAGGTGATTGTCGGGTCGATGGCCCAATAGTGGCGCCCCAGATTGATGCGATCATCTTCGTCGTAGCGTCCCACCGGGATATTCACTCCCACCGCTGCGGTGGTGTGATGCGCGCCGTTGGCCCAATTCAACGCAATGGGCACCAGGTACGGGTCACCGAAGCCATCATTGCTGCCCGTGCTGAAGCGCTCTTGCCCGGCAAATTCGGCGTTGAGATCTACGCTGACATCAAACACATAGGGAATGTTGATGCCAGCAATGTAGGTAGCCCCCAGCCATTCCACGTCTGTGACCCAGGTCAGCTTCAGCAGGTTGAACCACAGGGTCTGCTCAAGGCCCGCATCCAGTCTACCGCCCAAAGGTCTGGCACCGATCTCCCCTTCGTAACGCACCAGATCATTGCGCGCGTAGACGCCGGGCGGCGGTGCAAGCCCGGCAGCAAAATCGTTATAGGCCCCGGGAACATAGATACTGCTTGCGCCCTCTGAAGCGTGGGCGGAGGCCGCGATCGAAAGGAGCAACGGGGCTGCGAACACCGATAGCCAAGGACGGGACGGGCGCCCTTCCAGACGGGGGTAGCGGTAGTCGGCAGCAAGACAACGGGCAGGCATGGTCAGCGCTTCCATCAGATGGTGTGAAGCAAAGTATAGGGGGGCTGCCCAACTTTTTGGCACAATTTGCAAATTGCCTGACGTAGCGACGGATCCAACGAGACGTCGTGGCCGCATTGGCAGCGACGTCAGTGACGGCGTCTTGTATCAATCTGCGCCAACGTTGGCATGTCAAAACGACAGCGGCGCCCACCAGGGGCGCCGCTGTTGTGCTTGGCTGTTATGGCCATCACACCGTTCAGTCATCGGCCGGAGCGTAGGAGCCATCCTCGCGATGCACTTCCTTGCCGGTCAGTCCCGGTGTGAAGACACAGGCCAGGTGCATGGTCTTGCTGGCCCGCAGCAGGTGCTCGTCATGCTGGTCCAGGATATAGATATCACCTGGCTTGATCGGCCAGATCTTGCCGTCGGCCAGAGTCTCGACCTCTCCTTCTCCTTCGATGCAGTAGACCGCCTCGAAGTGATGCTTGTAATGGATGTGAGTCTCGGTGCCTTCGAAGATACGCGTGATATGGAACGAGCACTGACCGCCATCATCGGCGAGCATCAGTCGGGTGCTGTCCCAGTTACCGTTTTCTGCCTTGACCAGGCGATCGGTTTGACGTGCTTCTTCCAAGTTACGAACGATCATTGAACACTCCATTGTCAGGGGATTTCGACAGGCCATGGTGCACCATCCCTCGGGACGTTGGTGCCACCATGACCCTCGATCTTATCAGGCCGTGGCTATCTCAGGGCTAAGCCAGGATTAGCCGGTCCTGAGGATCTCAGCTAAGCGCCTCGTGGGTACTGCGCTCGAGGATATCGAGGCCTTCGAGCAAGTCTTCATCGGTGATGGTCAGCGGGCAGAGGCACTTCACCACTTCACCGTCTTGGCCACTGGTCTCGATGACCAGGCCGTTTTCAAAGGCCTTGGCGGTAATCTTGTCTGCCACTTCACCGTTTTGAACGTCGATGCCACGCATCAGTCCGCGGCCCCGCTCCGACGCGGTGTAACCCTTGTCATTCAGCCAGGCGGCAATCTTCTGGAAGCGTTCCTCGACGATGCGTGCCTTGCGCTGGACATCACGCTCGAAGGTATCGTCGCTCCAGTACTTGCGCATGGCTGCTGCAGCGGTCACGAAGGCCAGGTTGAAGCCACGGAAGGTACCGTTGTACTGGCCGGGCTTCCACTTGTCGAGTTCGGGACGCATCAAGACGTGGGCAAATGGCAGGCCGAACGCGGACAGCGACTTGGAGTTGGTCACGATGTCCGGTGTGATACCCGCATGTTCAAAGCTGAAGAACTTGCCGGTGCGGCCGCAGCCCGCCTGGATATCATCAATGATCAAGAGGATATCGTGGTCGCGGCAAATCTTTTCGAGTCGCTTGAGCCACTCGAGCCCGGCGACGTTGATACCGCCCTCACCCTGAACGGTTTCCACAATCACGCCCGCAGGCACGTCCAGGCCGCCGGACTTGTCACCGAGGAGCTTTTCAAAGTAATCCAGCGTATCTGTCTCTCTGCCCATGTAGCCATCAAACGGCAGGAAGGATGCGCCCTGGGTCGGGATGCCGCCGGTGGCTTCACGGAACTTACGATTACCGGTGGTGGCAAGCGCCCCCATGGTGACGCCGTGGAAGCCATTGGTGAAGGTCACGATGTTGTGACGTCCCTTGGCCACGCGGGCCAGACGAATGGCCGCTTCCACCGCATTGGTGCCGGTCGGACCAGGCAGGTGGACCTTGTAGTCAAGACCACGCGGCTTGAGGATCACCTCTTCGAGGGTCTCGAGATAGTCGCGCTTGGCGGCCGTCCAGAAGTCGAGACCGTGAATGATGCCGTCGGTGGCCAGGTAGTCGACCAGCGCCTGCTTGAGGTGCGGGTTGTTGTGCCCGTAGTTGAGGGTACCTGCACCGGCAAGAAAGTCGATGTACTCGCGACCGGTCTCATCTGTCAGGCGAGCATTCTGCGCCTTGGTGAATACGACCGGAAAGGAACGAGAATAGGTACGAACGTCGGATTCCATGCGTTCGAGGATCTGGGTCTGCATTGGTGACCTCCTGTCGGGTTCGTAAGCAGTGAATCTGAATGAGGAGAGAATGGCGAAGCGTCGGTACACGCCTCGCCATCAAGTGATGGAGCTAGATGCGTGTGGTATCGAACGGACCGATGCGCACGAGGTTTTCGGGATCGTGCTCACCACCTAGCTGGTCAGTGGAGAAATACTCGCGACTGTTAAGCGGGGCCTGCCAGCGATCTGCCAAGCGTCGAAACAATCCCCACGAGGCCTGGTTATCAGGCGTGATGGTGGTCTCGAGGTGGTGTACCTCGGTGAATTCTGGTCGCGTCAGAATGGCCTCGACCAAGCGCCGTGCCAGTCCGGTTCCGCGGGCCTTCTCGCCCACCGCTACCTGCCACAGGAAGTAGGTGTCCGGGGCATTGCTTTTCACGTAGCCAGAGACGAAGCCGACGATTTCCCCTTCCTCGTTGGTGGCAACCGCACAACTGTCACGGAACTGGGTCGCCAGCAGCAGATAGGCGTAGGCGGAATTGACGTCCAGCGGAGGGCACGACTTGACCAGCTCGTAAATCCCCCAACCGTCTTCGGGATTGGACTTGCGAATAAACAGCGGCGCCTCTTCGTGCCCGACCACTGCATCTGCCACGGTGGGCTTGGCGAGGTCGGCGGAAGGTGTGAAGGGCTCAGTGCTTGCAGTCATGTTCGTTATGCTTCGCTGTAGCGAATTTGGACAGCCATTATAACAGTCGATTATGACATTTCAAAATCTGGATTATTCTTAAGCCTCAGAATCATAACAAAATGTTATGCGAGCGCCGTAGCGCCCGTGGTTGGGCGCCTTGGTACCGGCAGTAGCCGCCAACGCTTGCCAGCGACTCGAACGTCAGCCGAGGCCCCCGTTCTTGAGGTGCGTATCGACACTCCTGGATCATGAAATACGTACCTAAATGAGTATAGAAGGCGCTTGACGAACGGCCAGCTTCCGTTTTTCTCATCGCCTCAGCAACGCCAACTGCTGTGAAATCCGCCACAACCTGTCACTAACTTCGCGGATTCGCGCTCCCGCTATGGGCAATGTCTGAAAGTGCGCAGCTCCTCGCTGCGTCACGGTTTCACAATGCTTAGGATCCTTCTCATCCAGGGCCTCGTGTCTATGGCTCCGTGTTTCGTGTTTATAGCTCCGTGTTTATGGCCCCGTGCGCTGTCAGGGAGGATCTCGCATGCCGTTGTTGTCGCGTTCATGTCGCTTGGGAAATGTCCACTGGGTGGGCTGTGTCCTCGTAGATGACGGTAAGGCGGGAGGGCACTGACATGTGGATGCCTCCCTCCTCCGGTCAGCCGCCTTCTGGCACTTCCGATAACTCTGACGCTTCTGATCACCCTGGCACGAATGCTCCTTTCTCCTCCCGCCGCTTACATGATCTGTTGGCCGCCTTTGACGTCCCCCTGACCCAGGACCACCGGCTGCTCAAGCTTCAGCTATCCGGTCATTCCTCATCCCGCCATGCTCTGATTCCCCATCGCCTGGTCGGGGAGGAAGTGCTGTCGCGTCCCTATCGCTATCGCCTGGACGTGATCGCTCAGCGTGGTGATTTCGAACTCAAGTCGTTGATCGCCCAACCCGCCACGCTGGAGATTCGCCAGGCCGACGGGAGATACCGCCAGCTTTCCGGACTGGTGGAATCCGCCGCCCTGCTCGGTGAAGACGGCGGCGTCTTCTACTACCAGCTCGAGCTGGTACCCTGGCTGGCGATGCTCAGCCTTGGCCTCGACAGCCGCATCTTTCAGGACAAGACGGTGGTCGAGATCATCGAGACGGTGTTCGACGGGCACACTGTGGCCAAGGGGGGCTATCGCTTCGACCTGCGCCGGGACTACCCCGCCCGCAGCTATTGCGTGCAGTACCGGGAGAGCGACTACCACTTCGTCAACCGCCTGATGGAACAGGAAGGTCTGTTCTACTATTTCGAGCACCACCCCTTTACCAATGCGTCCTCCGACAGCGCCAGGGGCGCAGGCGAGGTCAGCCACCGCCTGGTGATCACCGACGATGTGATGACCTGCCCCGCTGTCGCCCCCCAGACCATTCGCTTTCATCGCCAGGCAGCGACCGAGGCCGAGGACGCCATCACCCAGTGGGGCGGCATGCGGGTCCAGCAGCCGACGCGGGTCAGCCTGACCACCTTCGACTACAAGCACCCGCGGCGCGATACCACCAACGCTCAGCACACCATCCGCGCTCAGGGCAATTTGCCTGCCAATGAGGTCTATGACTTTCCCGGCGAGTACTACTATGCGGCCCATGGTCGGGGGGAGCGCCTTGGCGTCAACCGCCTCGAGGCGCTGGAATCCCGCGCCAAGCGCTTCTTTGGTGCCGGTGGCGCTCGCCAGCTGCAGGTCGGCGGCCATTTCACCCTGACCCAGCACCACCAGCATGACCAAGGTGATGCCAGCGAACGCGAGTTTCTGGTGCTGGCGCTGAAGCTGTACGCCGAGAACGCCCTGCCGGTGTCGGCTCACCTCTCTACCCTGCCGGGCAGTTTGCAGCAGGGGCTGACGGACGCCCGTCGCGCCCACGGCCTGGAAGACGACAGCCTTCACCGCGATGACTATCAGCGCGCCGGCACCGGCCACTTTCTGGTCGACTTCGAGGCCCAGCGCCGGCTCCTGCCCTACCGCTCGACCCTGGACCACCCCCGGCCCGTCGTGGGCGGGCCCCAGACCGCCATCGTGGTCGGTCCTGAAGGGGAAGAGATCCACACCGACCGGCTCAACCGGGTCAAGGTGCAGTTTCATTGGGACCGTGAAGGCACCCATAACGACCAGTCGAGTTGCTGGGTGCGTGTCGCCTCACCCAATGCCAGCGCCGGCTGGGGCGGGGTGTTCGTGCCGCGCATCGGTCAGGAGGTCATCGTCGACTTCCTCGAGGGCGACCCGGATCGTCCGCTGATCACCGGGCGCCTCTACAACGGTGACGAACGACCCGAGTGGCACTCCAACGGCCTGCTGTCCGGCCTCAAGTCGAAGACCTACCGGGGTGGCAAGTACAACGAGCTGGTGTTTGACGATGCCACCGATCAGGAGCGAGTGCGGCTCAATTCCGAACATGCCAAGAGCCAACTCAACTTGGGCTATCTGATTCACCAGCAGGGCAATACGCGCGGCGACTTTCGCGGTACCGGCTTTGAGCTGCGCACCGACGCCTATGGCGCCGTACGCGCCAACGAGGGCCTGCTGCTGACCAGTTGGGGCCAATTGGGGGCAGGCGGTGAACAGCTCGACCTGTCACCGGCCTGGCGTGAACTGCAAGCCGCCTGGCAGCTTGCCGATACGCTAAGCGACAGCGCCGTTGACCATCAGGCCGAACCGCTGGCAAGCCTCAATGATCTGTACAAGGCCAGCGACGATGCTCAGGGGCGCCATGGCCGACCCGCCAGCACCAACAAAGACCGCTTCGATGGCAGCAGCGCACAGAGTGCAAGCCAAGGCGGCCAGGGTGAGGCCGGCAGCCTCAAGGCGCCCTGGCTGCATCTGGCCTCCCCTGCCGGTATCGCCGCCAGCACGCCGCAGTCGACGCACTTGGTGCAAGGCAAGTCGCTCAGCATCACCAGCGGTGAAGACATCAACCTGGCGGCCGGGCGTAGCCTGATCGGCTCGCTGTCCGAGAAACTCTCGCTGTTTGTCCAGCGCGCCGGCATCAAGCTGTTCGCCGCCCAGGGCAAGGTCGATGTCCAGGCCCAGTCTGATGAGATGGCCCTGACCGCCGAGAAGAAGGTCACCATCACCTCCACCGAGGACGCCGTTCACATCGCCGCTGCCGAAGAGATTCTGCTCACCAGCGGCGGGGGCTATATCCGCCTCAAGGGCGGCGATATCGAGATTCATGCGCCGGGGCTGATCGACGTCAAGGGCGGGCAGCACCTGTTTGGGGGGCCTGCGAGTCTCAGCTATCCCCTCGATCAACTGCCAAGAAAGGCCATTTGCTATAGCTGTTTGCTGGATGCAGCAACCCAGCACAGCACCTATCTACGCCGCTGACATTATCACCATCGACAAGGAGGTCTGGGTGTACCCAACCTATATGCAGGCAGACCCCCTGCTGCTCAAGATACTCGCCAAGGCGCACGCGGAAGCTCTGGTCGGCTACGTGCTGGTCGATATGTCGATATCGTCATCCACCCAGCGCTTCGTGCTGAACCTGCATGACCAGGAGCGAACCCGCAGTCTGTTTCAGGCAACGCCAGAGGGTGCATTTGTCCATATCGCACCTCACCTGATTGCCTGGAACGATCTTGCTGCCACCGAGCGGGACCACCTTATTGCCCTGGACCAACACACCCAGGCACTTTCCTGGCTATGGGTCGATACCGATGGCGCACGCACGCTCTATCGCCACCTCAAGGCTCAGTTGGATATGCAGCTGCCCGACGGCGGACTGGCCCTGCTGCGCTATTACGACCCCTGCGTCTGGCAACGCCTGATGCACCTACTGACGCCAGAACAAATCACCACGCTAATGGGTCCGGTTCACTACTGGGGTATTCGGCTGAATGACCAGCGGAAGCTCTTCGATCGTCAAGGAAGACTCGCATGCTTCAACTGACAACAGAGCAGGAACGGCGACTGCGGATTCCCGATCAAGACGTCATGGTGCAAGATGCCCTGGACACTTTCCGGCAAAAACTGCCTCGCATCTACGACAAGCTTGGCCACGACACCCTGTCATTACGACTGAGCGAGGGATATGCCCTTGCTGTTGATCTCGGACTCACCAAGAAAGCCCTTGTTTTCAAGTACATGCTTTATGGTGTTAGCGCCCCCAAGCTTCGCAATGTTGCATACATGAAAGAGCACTTTCAGACAAGCAGCGATACGCCAGACCTGGTCGCCATGGATCTTTTTGCGTTATTGGCATTTCGCCCTACCTTGAATAGAGAGAGATAATACATGGCCGCACCAGCATTCCCCATTGCTGTATGGCTGGCGGAGAAGGCGGCGGAGGTGGTAACAGCCGCCGCGGTGGCAGTATATATAGCTATCGTTATCGACGATGAGACAGATCTGGAGGATCTTGAAGATTTTGGTGATATCGCCGGGCCAACCACCGAGGGAGGGACGGAGGAGAGTCAGGACCAGTCCCAAGACGCTGAGTCTATTCCTGGCTCGACAACTGATGTTGGCACGCGTACCGAAGAGTGCGAGGATTGTAACGACTGCAAGCCAAGAGACGGTTATATTCACCAGCCACTTAATCGAAACTATCATGTAGGCGGTGGTGATTGGGTCTTCTACCAGCTGTATATTGCCAATATGGGGGGAGGTCCTTTCTTCAACATGGTCGGTGGAAGAATCCAAGAATGGAGATATAACGGAGTGGATTTTGATGGATTCTGGTCCAGCTCATGCACCTTGGTGGAAGCTAAGAAGGGGTATGAGCGATTTCTTTCCATAGATGAAAATGGAATCATACGCGAAGGCAAAGTACCTTTTATGATAACCACAATAAGAAATTTCATTACTGAAGCCCAGGCCCAAGTTGATGCAATAGCCGGAAGTAAACCTCTGGCTACACTTAGGTGGTACTTCTCAGCACAATCAGTCTATCTCTACTTTCTCGATATGTTTGAGTCAAGAGATATGAAAATCGAGTGTTACTTCCTTCCATACTCAGATCTAATGCCAAATAAAAAATAATTAGGAGAACTAATGTGATGGAGCCAATACATGTAACTCTATTTTTTTATCAGTGTATAAATCAAGCAGACCCTGACAGCGTATATGAAACATGGATGAACTTAAATAATTCAACAACAGGTATAGACCCCGTCCTCAACGAATGGTTCTATCTTGCCAAGGCCACACCAAGTGAGGTTGTGTACCTAGACCTGCCAAAGGAAAAAGAGCAGATCATAACAAGCTCAATAAGAACAATGAAGCTAGATAGAACCATTCCACGCCGAAACATCAAAGGAATTACTTTTCACGCTTGGTCTCAGAAAGTTCCGGCACAAGGACCAGCAAATGAAAGAGAAGGATCACAAACTGTTTTTAGTTCTTTATCTGGCGGCACTGAACATAGACTAGCCCGCTTTAGTCTGGAAATAGAAGCGCTCAAAAATCACGAAGGGCGTCATGAAATGATAGCGTTTACAAGAATATGCACCGCAATTTCCAATGTTCAAAAGCCTATTTGGCTTAGCGCATGTCCGCTCTCATACATGAAACATAGAGTATTCCCCCATAGGCGCCATGTTGGCTGGATGGCGGTAGTGCCGGACGTTGATATTTCAGGCCAACTGCCGTTTCTTGCTTATGATGAGTACCTTCCTGATGTTGGCACACTCATCGTCACGACGGAGGAACGCTTCGATACCACCAAGCCAGAACACGTGGAAAAAAGCCAAATGACGGAGACGACGTTACTGCAGATGGGACTGCTGCCAGAACGCCAGCGCTAGTATCACCATCTGGTCACGCGCTACACCCATCGCGATGGCCTGGCCGTCATGCTGGAGTGGGACTGGCCGGGCAAGGCCGACGGTGCCCTGCCCTCCGCCCATGACGCCCGCTGTATCCGCAATCGTCTGGAAGACGGCAGTGAAGACACCCGCTTCGAGTACCACCGGGGCCTGTGGTACACCAAGGTCACCGACGCCGACGGCATCATCACCTACTACCGCTACAACTATCACAACCAGATCGAGTCGATCACTCACCCCTTCCACCCAGAGCTTGGCAGCGAGCACTGGCGCTGGGATGAACACGGTCGCCTCAGCCGCCATATCGATGGTGAAGGCCGCACCAGCCACTATCGCTACGATGACCGCGGACGGCTGATCGAGATTACCGATCCCCAGGGCCTGACCACCCGCATCGAGTATGACGCCCAAGGGCTTCCCATCAAGGTCACCGAGCCGGATGGGCGCGCACGCCAGATGCGCTTTGATGAGCGCGGTCTGCCGCTGGAGGAGATTGCCCCCAACGGGCGCACCACCACCTTTGAACACGACGAGCGTGGCCTGTTGACGGCCATGACCGACGCCGCCGGCAACACCTACCACTATGCCTGGAACGCCCATGGGCGACTGATCAGCGCATCGGACTGCTCGCGTAAAACCACCACCTTTGCCTATGACCATCGCGGCCTGTTGACCCAGCGACGTGATGCCGCAGGCCACGAGACACGCTATACCTGCGACCCGACCGGCCTGGTGCTCAGTGCCCAGCACCCCGACGGCGCCGTGGAACACTTCAGCTACAACGGTGACGGCCGCTTGACCGAGTACCAGGACCCGACCGGCCAGCGCACCCGCTACCGCTACAATGGCAAGGGCATGCCGATCGAGCGTCTCGATCCCATGGGCCAGCGCTTTCGCTACGACTACGACCGCCTGTTGAGGCTTAGCGCGCTGACCAACCATAACGGGGATCGCTGGCAGTTTGTCTATGACGGCGGCGGCAGACTGATCGAAGAAACCGGCTTCGACGGACGCACGCTGAAGTACCGCTACGACGCCGGTGGCGCGCTGATCGAGCGCGTTGATAGCGACCAGGTGATGACCTTCAAGCGCGACAACCTGGGCCGCGTGCTGGAGCGCAAGACCCGCATCGGCCAACAGGCCGAATTCATCACCCAGTATGGCTATGACCTGCTCGGGCGGCTGGCCCGGGCCGCCAATCCGAGCAGTGAGACCCGCTTCCACTTCGACCACGCCGACAACCTGATCGCCGAAGTGCAGCGTCATCAACTGCCGACCGGTGGGGAGTATGCCAGCGTCACCCGGCATACCTACGACGTCCTCGGCCACCGCGAGACCACCAGCCTGCCCAACGGCCAGACCCTGGCCTGGCTGCGCTATGGCTCCGGCCACGTGCATGCCATGAGCCTGGATCAGCAGGAACTGATCGCCTTCGAGCGTGACGACCTGCATCGGGATATTCGCCGTCGTCAGGGGGCCCAGGAGATTCACTCGGCGTATGACCCGGTCGGACGCCTGATCGAGCAGCAGATTCGCACGCCCCGCTCTCCTCAAGGCCAGCCCGCCCAGGGCCGCACGCTCACCCGTCAGTGGCACTACAGCGCCAATGGCCTGCTTAGCCAGGTGGATGACAGCCTGCGTGGCACCACTCGCTACGGCTACGATCCGCTGGGCCGACTGCGTCAAGCCAGTGCGCCAGGGCTGGAGGAAGTATTTGCCTTTGATCCGGCAGGTAATCTGATCGACCCGGCAGACACTGCAGACACCACCAAGCAGCCTACGTCTCACCCCGCCAGCCCCAACGGTGCCACCCGCTGGTGGAGCGAGCGTCGTCGTGACCATCTGGACGGCGGCACCGAAGAGTTCGTGCGCGTCGGCTATCCCGGAAGCCCCAAGCTCTCCCCGGCCATGGGCAACCTGCTCAAGCGCTATGCAGGCACCCACTACCACTACGACCCACATGGCAACCTGACCCGGCGTATCTCGCCCAATGGCGAGACCTGGCACTACCAGTACGACGCCGAACACCGACTGATCGAGGCCAGCCACTACCGCAGCGCCCCGGCGGCAGGCGATGACACCCCGCCGATACTGCGTGCCCATTACGCCTACGACGGCCTGGGACGACGTATTTGGAAGCGGGTCGAGCGGGCCGGCAGCGCCAAGCGCAACCCGTCGGAGCCTGGCTACACCACCCTAGACCACACCACCATTGAACTAACGGTGTTCACCTGGGACGGAGACCTGCTGATCGGCGAAGAACGCTTCGAAGGCCGTGCACAGACCCCTTTTGACACCGCCCTGTGGTACGTGCCGGGACGCCAGCCGTTGGAGCTAACCTCAGAGAACCCCGAGCGGCCCTACGCCCTGCCGGTGGCCCAATGCCGCTACGATCTGGTCAACCACACCATGACCCCGGTGCATCAGGCCAGCTACCTGTTCGAGCCAGAGAGCTTTATTCCCGCGGCGAAGATCGAGCGGCACTATCACGCCGTGCCGGTCACGATACGCACGGGCACCGACGACACTCTGCTGTATCACGACACCCAACCCGGCGAGCCTACCCTTTACTACCTGCAGACTGATCACCTGGGCACCCCACTGGAGCTCACCACCCAAGACGGACAGCTCGCCTGGGTCGGCCAGTACCGCGCCTGGGGCAAGCTGCGTCACACCAGCGACGGCCAGGGCAATAAAGCCCAAACCGACAACCCCTTCCGCTTCCAGGGGCAGTATCACGACGAAGAAACCGGGCTGCACTACAACCGCCATCGGTACTATGATCCAGAGATAGGTCGCTTCACCACCCAGGACCCCATCGGCCTGGCGGGAGGTGATAACCTCTACCTCTACGCCCCCAACCCGACGGGCTGGGTGGATCCGCTGGGGTTGAGTGGGTGTTGTCGATGCCTTTATCGAGGAGTTAGTGCTAATCATCCTGCTATTGATGATGCAAAACGTGGAACTGTCAGACCGGCTAACCCTAGTGCCTCATTGACCCCTGAGCAGCATGCCGAGGGAGGTATGACAGGTGACAGCCAATATGTATCCTGGACGCCCAACAAAGAATTAGCACTGCAGCATGCTAACAAAGACGGTTCGGGAGGAGTCTTATTGAGTGTTCCGCAAGGAGCTCCCACCGATGGAGAATCCTGGTCGTGGGGATGGTCTCACATTAATGACTGGGGAGAAACAGAAATGCTTCAAGAAGGTACACGTAGAAATGTAAAAGTCACTAGAGAAGGATGTTTATAATGAGCTCTGCAGAATTCGACTTCATAAGAACGTTAATAGAAGAGGTGCCGCCGTGTGAGCTTGCAACAAAAGCTAGGGAGGTTGTAAATTCTCAGTCGGCATGTCTGTTCGGAAAGAACCCTAGGAGCTCATCAGTACGTTTTGCTAGAGAGCAAGCTCTGGCTAGAAGAGAAACAACTAAAAACAAAGGTATTTATGCTTTTGGAATGAATGAGCTGATAAACGCACTAAAAAAATACAAAGACGATGATTTTGTGTCCTACTACTATGTAAAAAACAAAAATTTTGCTGGTGAAGTGTACGTTAAAGGAAGCGCACTAGTAGGCTTTCAATTTGTTGAAAGGAAATGCGAAAAATACAGCAAAGGATATGATTCGAGTATAGTGTCATGATGATTGACTCGAATTAAAATAACTGTGTCAAACAACTGAGCCGAGTCAGTCCCTGATCAAGGTTCGTCGATCCAGAGCGATCGCTGAACACGGGTCGCCTATATAACGTTGTCTAGCATCTTGAGTGGTAAACCAATGGCCTAGTGTCTGGCTTCAA
This sequence comes from Halomonas sp. DP8Y7-1, assembly GCF_019801685.1. Taxonomy (NCBI): domain Bacteria; kingdom Pseudomonadati; phylum Pseudomonadota; class Gammaproteobacteria; order Oceanospirillales; family Halomonadaceae; genus Halomonas; species Halomonas sp. DP8Y7-1. The sequence continues at coordinate 234,102 of NZ_JAHVIN010000006.1, forward strand.
CTCGAAGACCTATCTGAAGTGGCCTCCCTCCCCGCATACATAGGCCGTATCCCTACAAAGCATCGAACAAAAAAGGCACCCGAAGGTGCCTTATAGAGGTGAGCCAGTGCTGTCCGCGTTGCCGCTACAGTCGATGCCTCAAGTGCGGGTGGGAGTCCGCATGGTCACGAACTCTTCTGCGCCGGTGGGGTGAATGCCAACGGTGGCATCGAACTGGGCCTTGGTCAGTCCGGCACGCACGGCGATGGCGATGCCCTGAATGACTTCACCAGCCTCTTCGCCGACCATATGGGCGCCCACCACCACGTCGCTCTTGTCATCGACGATCAGCTTCATCAGACAGCGCTCATCGCTGCCGGACAGGGTGTGCTTCATCGGACGGAAGTCGGCTGTGTAGACACGAATATCGCCGTATATCTCACGTGCCTTTTCTTCGGACAAGCCGACGGTGCCAATATTCGGGTGACAGAACACCGCTGTCGCGATGTTGTCGTAGTTCATCGGTGCCTTGGGCGCGTCCCCATAGTGGTGAGCAACCAAGTGCATGGCCTCGGCCAGGGCCACCGGGGTGAGCTCCGGCCCGCCGGTGACGTCGCCTAGCGCCAGAATGGACGGCACCGACGTCTCGAAGCGATCGTTCACCTGGATCGAGCCATTCTCGTTGAGGGCGATATCAAGACGGTCCAGTCCCAGGCCTTCCAGGTGAGGCTTACGACCGGTGGCCGACAGCACCGCATCCACTTCCAGTACATCGCCGTTGGTCAGGGTAGCCTTGATGCCGCCCTCGACCTTCTCGAGAGACTCGATGTTGGTGTTGAAGTGAAGGTTAACGCCCTTCTTGGCCATCTCGTCCCGAGTGAATTCGCGGACCTCCTGGTCAAAGCCGCGCAGGAACAGCTCCCCGCGATACACCAGATGGGCATCCGCGCCCAGGCCGTTGAAGATGCTGGCAAACTCGACGGCGATGTAGCCACCACCGAGGACCAGAAAACGCTTAGGGAAGTGGTCCAGGTCGAAGATCTGGTTGGAGTTCATGGCCAACTCACTGCCCGGGAACGGCGGCACCCATGGCCAGCCACCCACCGCCACAAGAATCTTCTCGGCGCTGATGGTTTCACCTGCGACCTCGACACGATGCTCGTCGACCACCTTGGCGCGGCCATTGATCAGGCGCACACCTGCGTTGTCGAGCAGCTTGCCGTAGATACCGTTGAGACGCTTTATCTCCCCGATCTTGTTGTCGCGAAGCGTGTTCCAGTCGAAACTGGGGGCTTCATTGAGCTCCCAGCCGAAGCCCCTTGCATCATCGAAGGCCTCATGAAAATGGGCGGCGTAGGAATACAGCTTCTTCGGTACGCAGCCTACGTTGACGCAGGTGCCACCCAGGTAGCGATCTTCAGCGACGGCCACCTTGGCTCCTGTTGCTGCTGCGGTGCGCGCCGCGCGTACACCGCCAGAGCCGGCACCAATGACAAAGAGGTCGTAGTCGTATTGTGACACTTGCGTCTCCTGAAATCCGATTCTCGTCAGCTCGCTCCAACGTCCTCGCCTACGAATAGCCAGGTTGAGGACACCGGAGAGGACAGATGGTCCGCTCGCGGCGGCAGGCTGCCATGATACCAGCGGTACGCTTACCCCGGGAGGGTGCTTGACCACCTTGGCCGACGGGGGTAAAAACATGCACCACTTTAGTCACCATTCGCACAGACGGGGAAAGAACATGAGTGATATCGACAACCTCCTTGAAAGAAACCGGGCTTGGGCTGACAAGGTCTGCCAGGATGACCCCGACTTCTTTTCTCGTCTGGCCCAGCAGCAAAGCCCCGAGTACCTGTGGATTGGCTGTTCGGATAGCCGCGTGCCGGCCAACCAGATCATCGATCTCCCTCCGGGTGAGGTGTTCGTCCACCGTAACGTTGCCAACCTGCTCTATCACAACGACATGAATGCTCTGTCGGTCGTGCAATTTGCCGTCGACGTGCTGAAGGTACGTCACATCATGATCGTGGGTCATTACAACTGCGGCGGCGTGCGTGCGGCAGTGACCGGTGGCGAGAATGGCATGGTGGACAACTGGCTGCACAGCGTACGTGAGCTGTACAGCATGCACCGCCCTCAGCTCGAGCAGCTGCCGCTGGATGAGCAGGTCGACCGTATGTGTGAATTGAACGTCCAGTCGCAGGTCAAGACGCTCTGCCGCACCAAGATCATTCAGCGTGCCTGGCAGCGCGGACAGCAGCTGTCGGTCCACGGCTGGGTCTATGGCCTCAGCGACGGCCGGGTGACGGACCTGGAGTGCAGTGTCCACGGCCTCGATCAGGTTGCCCAACTCTATCGGATCGATCGCGTCACCCCGTCGCAGGATTGATCACCCCTCCGACCAGCTACGATGTCGTCAGCTTGGTGCACTACCCCGCCTGGCCTTCGCCGAGCGGGGTTTTCTCGTGCGTCATCAGTATGAATTCGCTGTGGAAGGTCGTGCTGCCAGGAGAACCGTGAAAGACGAACTGCGACGAGTGCAACTGCTGATAGCAGGTCGTCCATAGGCGGCTCACCCATGACTAGCGCTCTCTTTCAGCGAGCATCCCGCCCACAGGGTCTTCGGTTTCCGGTATGACGCGAAGACCCAACGGGTGAACCACAAGGCACTATAAGCGGACCCTGCGTGGCTACCGTGGCCCTTCACCCTTCCTGCCTGCATGACATGCATCGTGTTCTATTCAATCCTCGCATGGGGGTTATCAGAATTTCGATTGTGTTTAAACGGCACATCTCACTATGTTGTTGGTGGACATTGACTAGGCGGCATGTGCCAATTGCGCCAAGCGTCCGACTAGCCATTACAACAACCTCAATAACAAGCAGGACCACCTTCCATGTTCAAGAAGACCCTTCTGGCCAGCGCTCTGGGCGCGGCCATGTTGACGGCTGCCCTGCCTCAGGCGGCAGTCGCTGAGACTACCCTGCGTATGGCCTATGACGCCGATCCGGTGTCATTGGACATCCACGAGCAGCTGTCTGGCGGTATCCTGCAGCTGTCACACATGGTCTTTGACCCGCTGGTGCGCTGGACCAAGGACTTCGAGTTCGAGCCTCGCCTGGCGACCGACTGGGAACAGATCGACGACACCACCATGCGCATCACCCTGCGCGAAGGCGTCACTTTCCACTCCGGTAACCCATTCACCGCGGAAGACGTCGCCTGGACCGTTGATCGCCTGAAGCAAAGCGGCGATTTCAAGGCCATCTTCGAGCCCATCGAAACCGTCAATGTCATTGACGATCATACCGTCGAGATTGTCTCCAAGCGGCCCAACCCGCTGCTCCTCAACATGGCGACCTATATCTTCCCGATGGATAGCCAGTTCTACTCTGGTGAGACAGAGGACGGCAAGGCCAAGGATGAGATCGTCAAGAACGGTAACTCCTATGCCTCGCGCAATGTGTCGGGTACCGGCCCATTCCAGGTGACCAACCGCCAGCAGGGGGTCAGGGTCGACTTCGAGCGCTTTGATGACTACTGGGACAGCGAGTCTCCGGGTAACGTCGATAACATCACGTTGACGCCGATCAGCGAGAATGCCACCCGTGTGGCCGCCCTGCTGTCCGGCGATGTCGACTTCATCGCTCCGGTGCCGCCCAACGATCTCGAGCGCATCGAGAGTGACGAAGACACCAACCTGGTGACCATGTCCGGCACTCGCATCATCCTGTTCCACATGAACCAGGACCGGGTCGAGGCGTTCCAGGACCCCCGCGTGCGCCAGGCCTTCGTCTACGCGATCAACCAGGAAGGCATCGCCGATCGCCTGATGAAAGGCTTTGCCACCCCGGCTGCCCAGTTCTCGCCTGACGGCTATTCCGGCCACAACCCGGAGCTCGAGCCGCGCTTCGACCTGGACCGGGCCAAGGAACTGATGGCCGAAGCAGGCTATGAGGACGGTTTCTCCATCACCATGATGGCGCCCAACAACCGCTACGTGAACGATGCCAAGATCGCCCAGGCGGTTGCCGCCATGCTGGCTCGCATCAACGTCACCGTGGACCTCAAGACCCTGCCCAAAGCCCAGTACTGGGGAGAGTACGACGACCGCGCCGCCGACATGATGATGATTGGCTGGCACTCGGATACCGAGGATTCCGCCAACTTCCACCAGTACCTGACCGAATGCCCCAACGCCGACACCGGGGCGGGTCAGTACAATGCGGGCAACTACTGCAACCCGGAACTCGACCAGCTCATGGTCGACGCCAACCTGGAGCTGGATCTCGAGAAGCGTGGCGAGATGCTGCAACAGCTGGAGCAGGGATTGTACGACGATGCCGCCTTCATTCCCCTGCACTGGCAGGACCTGGCCTGGGCCTCGGCCGCCAATGTCGACATCGAGCCGGTGGTCAACGTGCTGAACTTCCCCTATCTGGGTGACCTGGTCATCAACGAAGAGTAAGCCTACGGGCACCGCACCCTGGTGCCCTTCGCTCCCATTCAGTGCGCTCAGCTTCGTGACAACCTCGCGGAGCTGAGGGCCTGTACCCTGGTAACGCCAAATGATCGCATTTTTGATCAAGCGCCTTTTTCATGCGCTGCTGGTGATGTTCGTCATCAGCGTGATTGCCTTCGCCATTCAAGACAATCTGGGTGACCCGATCCAGCAGATGGTCGGACAATCGGTACCCGAGAGCGAGCGTGAAGCGCTGCGTGAGGAACTGGGCCTCAACGATCCGTTTTTCGTGCAGTATCTGCGTTTTGCTGCCAATGCCACCCAGTTTGATTTCGGCTATTCCTACGTCTATAACGAGCCGACCACCGAGGTGATCCTGCGCCACCTTCCAGCCACGCTTGAGCTGGTCTTCGCCGCCACCCTGTTGATCATCGCCCTGTCGGTTCCCATTGGGGTCTACAGCGCCATCAAGCCTCGCGCCTGGCTGTCCCGGTTCTTTATGGGGGTGTCGATCATCGGTATCTCCATCCCGGTGTTTCTCACCGCCATTGTGCTTATTCAACTGTTTGCCATTGGCGTGAGTTTCACCCCCTTTCCGGCCGACACTGGCTGGGGCGCCTGGCTTAACGGGCTAGTGTCTACCGAAGGCGGGATGCCGGCCTATGGACGTGGTGATCCTGTCCATGTGTTCGGTACCTGGAGCACCAACTTCGCTTCCCTGGAAGGCCTGACCTACCTGGTGCTGCCGGCGATTTCCCTGGCGTCGATCATGCTGCCGCTGTTCATTCGCCTGATTCGTGCAGAAATGCTGGAAGTGCTGCAGTCCGAGTACGTCAAGTTCGCCCGTGCCAAGGGAATCTCGATGCGTCGCATCTACTTCCTGCATGCGCTCAAGAACACCATGCTGCCGGTCATCACCGTTGGTGGCGTGCAGATCGGCACCTTGGTGGCCTACACCATTCTGACCGAGACGGTGTTCCAGTGGCCCGGCATGGGCCTGATGTTCCTCGATGCCATCGAGCGCTCGGACATCCCATTGATCGTGACCTACCTGATGATCGTCGGCCTGATCTTCGTGATCACCAATACTCTGGTCGATCTGGTCTACGGCCTGGTCAACCCCACCGTCAAGCTGACAGGTAAGCCCGCATGAGCACCCACAGCACTGCGACCAGCACTCGGTGGGAGCGGTTTCGCGACTCCTACCTCTTGTACAGTTTCAAACGCGATGTGATCGCCCAGGTCAGCCTGCTGGTGTTCGTCGTCATGGTCCTCGCTGCCCTGCTGGCCCCATGGCTGGCCCCGGCCAACCCCTATGACCTTGCCCAGATCGATATTCTGGCCTCAGAACTACCGCCCTTCTGGATCGATGGGGCCGACCCCCAGTATCTGATGGGTACCGACTCCCAGGGCCGCGACATGCTGTCCACCATTCTCTATGGCATGCGGGTATCGCTGGTCATTGGTTTCGGTGCGGTGGCCTTGCAGGCAGCCCTGGGCGTGTGCTTCGGGCTATTGGCCGGCTATCTGGGCGGGCGCGTCGACGCCTTCCTGATGCGCCTGGCGGATATTCAGCTGTCCTTCTCCACGCTGATGGTGGCCATCGTGGTTGGCGCCTTGTTCAAGGCGATCTTTGGCGGAGCCACCTACTCGGACTACGCCATGTGGCTGCTGGTGCTGATCATCGGCCTCGCGGAATGGCCACAATATGCGCGTACCGTGCGTGCCTCGGTGCTGGCGGAGAAGTCCAAGGAATATGTGGATGCAGCGCGGGTCATGGGCTTGCGCAGTCGACGCATCATGTTCCGCCATATCCTGCCCAACACCCTGTCACCGATCTTTGTCATCTCAACGGTCCAGGTGGCCAATGCCATCATCTCCGAAGCTGCGCTGTCCTTTCTTGGGCTTGGCATGCCCGAGACGCAGCCTTCCCTTGGCTCGCTGATCAAGTCCGGTTTCGATTACATCCAGTCGGGATCCTGGTGGATCACCCTGATCCCAGGCCTTGTACTTGTGGTGTTGGTGCTGGTCATCAACCTGCTCGGCGATTGGCTGCGCGACGTGCTCAATCCACGACTGTACAAGGGCTAGGAGGACAACCATGGCACTACTCGACGTCAATCATCTCGACGTGCGCTTCGCCCTTCGTCAGGGCGACGTCAAGGCGCTGCGCGACGTCTGCTTCAGCCTGGACCGTGGTGAACGCCTGGGCATCGTGGGGGAATCAGGTGCTGGCAAGTCCGTTGCCGCTTTCAGCCTACTGAACCTAATTGCCAAGCCCGGCTACATTGCGGGGGGCAGCATCACCTTTGACGGGCTCGAGCTGACGGGACTCAGCGACCGCCAGCTACGCAAGGTTCGTGGCCACCGGATCTCGATGATCTTTCAGGATCCGATGATGACCCTCAATCCGGTGCTGTCGATCGGCGAGCAGATGGTGGAGTGCTTGAAGGCCCACCGCCGTATCTCCAGCCGCGAGGCTCGCGCCATTTCCCTGCGCAAGCTCGAACAGGTGCAGATCCCTTCTCCAGAGAAACGACTGGATCAATATCCCCACGAACTGTCTGGGGGCATGCGTCAGCGCATCATCATTGCCATCGCCCTGCTGCTGGACCCGGACATCATCATCGCGGATGAGCCGACGACGGCACTGGATGTCACGATCCAGGCAGAGATCATGGCGCTGCTGCTCGAGCTTTGCGAAAAGCATAACGTCGGCCTGATCCTGATTACTCATGATCTGGGGGTGGTCAGCCAGGTCACGCAGCGCATGCTGGTCATGTATGCCGGGCGTGTCATTGAGCAAGGCCCGACCCGAGAAATCATCAACGACCCCCAGCATCCCTACACCCAGGGTCTGATCAATGCCTTGCCGCAAATGGCGACGCCGGGAGAACGGCTCAACCAGATTCGCGGCAGCATGCCGTCGTTGAGCCAGCTGCCGAGCGGCTGCCCGTTTCATCCACGCTGTGACTTTGCAACCCGTCAGGACGGCAGTGAGCGCAGTCGCTGCAAGACTGAGATACCGGCCTTCGTCAGCTCCGGCAACTGTCAGGTGGCCTGCCACATGGTAGCCGAGATGCAGGATGCCGAGCGCATCGAGGTCAGGGAGGAAAACTCATGAGCCAGACGACTCAAGCCGCCATGGCGCCGATGCACCAGGATGCGTCGACTCAGCGTGAGCCCGCCCCAGGCGGTGATAGCCTGCTCGAGATCCGGGGGCTGGAGAAGCGTTTCTCGCTGTCCGGTGACTTTCTTGAACAGCTCAAGTTCCGGCGAGGGCGTATTGTGCGTGAACAGCATCACGTGCATGCCATCAACGGCGTTGACCTCGATATTCGCCGCGGTGAGTCCCTGTGCGTGGTCGGCGAGTCGGGCTGCGGCAAGTCCACCGTGGCACGCACGGTCATGGGACTGCTGACACCCAGCGCCGGTGAGATTCGCTACGCCGGAGAGCGTATCGACCATCTGGATAGCAAGGCACTGCTGCCCTACCGTCAGCGCATGCAGATGATCTTCCAGAACCCCTACGCCTCGCTGAACCCGCGCATGACCATTCAGCAGACCTTGGAAGAACCCATCCGTCTGCATCATCCCGACTGGAAGCCAGCTCAGGTGGTCGAGAAGGTCCACGAGGTCATGTCATCGGTCGGCATCGCCCCGGATTGGGGTTCCCGTTATGGGCATGAGTTTTCCGGAGGCCAACGACAGCGTATTGCCATTGCTCGGGCACTGGCGGTAGATCCTGAGTTCATCGTTGCCGATGAGCCGATCTCCGCGCTGGATGTCTCGATCCAGGCTCAGGTGCTCAATCTGTTGATGGAGGCACAGCGCGAGCATCATCTCACCTATCTGTTCATTACCCACGACCTGGCAGTGGTGGAACATTTCGGCACTCGGGTGGCCGTGATGTATCTGGGCCGGGTCTGTGAGGTAGCACCTACGGCGACGCTGTTTGCTCGCCCACGCCACCCCTACACCCAGGCCCTGATGTCGGCGATTCCACGACTGGAAGACGACCGTCCCCAGCACCTGCGGTTGCAGGGGGAAGTGCCGACGCCGGTCAATCTGCCCTCGGGGTGCGTGTTCCACGGCCGCTGTCCCCATGCCAATGATCGCTGCCGTCGGGAAATCCCGACGTTGATCGCCACGGATGACGGCGGGCAAGTGGCCTGCCATGGTGTCGAGGAAGGTCGTCTTACGTGATGCCCGCCTTTTGCTATGACGTCTGTGGCAGTCGTAGTACCTCCGTTTTCGTCATGCCGGGTACGCCCGGCATGACGTTATCTGGCACAATCGTCGCATTGCTGGACAGGTGACCCTTCCATGGAAATACGTTGGCTGGAAGATTTTCTCGCCTTGGCCCGTACGCGACACTTTTCTCGCGCCGCCGAAGAGCAAAATGTGACCCAACCTACCTTCTCTCGCCGCATCAAGTTGCTGGAAGAGGAGATGGGCACGACGCTGATCAATCGCCAGACCCTGCCGCTATCACTGACGCCCGCGGGTGAGGCCTTTCTCGGCATGTGCCACGACGTGACCCGACGCGTCGACCAGACTCGTCAGAGACTGGCACAGATGGCGGAGGAGCAGGCAGGACAGCTGCGTCTCGGTGCGCCCCAGAGCCTACTTGCCCAATTCCTGCCACAATGGCTTCAGCACTGGCGCGAACCACCGCCCATACAGCCTTATCTGCGTGCCACCGCCTGGCTGGTGGGTGACTACTTCCAGGGCTTGGCCTCCGGGGAAATCGACCTGGCGTTATGCTACTGGCCGACCACGGGCAGCCCGCTGGAACTGGCCAATGAGGATACCGACTACTGCGTCATCGGGCGTGAACGCTTCATTCCCGTCAGCCTTGCCGATGACCGAGGCCAGCCCAGGTTCGCTCTCGGAGGCGGCAACGACGCGGGTAAAGGGATCGGCAAGGAATCTGGCAAGGGGCGTTCCTTGCCATTGATCGCCTATCATCCTCGAGGCATGATCGATGCGGCGATACGCGCCCACCTTGATCGACTGGGAGATTCCCCCACCCTGACAGTGCTCAACGAGAGCATTCAGAGTGGCAATATCCGAGAACTGGTCAGCCTTGGCTATGGCCTAGGGTGGTTGCCAGAACGCAGCTTGTCCCAGGCCCTCGCGAGCGGCGAGTTGGTGCCTGCAGGAGATGAGCGCTGGGTCGTGAGCTTTGATATTCGACTCTACCGACATCTCACGACACGACGTGCAGCGGTCGATACCGCGTGGCAAGTCCTGCGCGCACGGGCGCTGGTGCCCTAGTCTTCTGATGTAGCCTTCCTGATGTAGTCTTGCTGATTCCTGGCAGGTAAATGATCGTTGGGTTACTGCCAGGACTTTAGCCACAGGACACCTTGACGTGAATGTCAGCGGTCACTGCAGCGCCGCTGGCTGACTGGAGATATTCCTTTGCCCCAACCCACAGCCGACTCTGCGTCGATCAACGCCGATGGCTCGGCAAGCCTGGTACCCTCTCGTTTTCGTGCCGCTCGATGGCTATCCAACCCCCATGTACAGACGCTATTACCCCGCCTGCTGCGACCGCAACGGGTTGAGTGGCGCCAGGAATTCTTCACGCTGCCGGACGGTGATGAAGTTGAGTTGGCATGGGTGACGCCTGAACCGCCGGATGTGCAGGCCCCTCTGTTTGTGCTGTTCCATGGCCTTGAGGGAGGCATGGGTTCTCCCTATGCCCACGATCTGCTGGCGGCGGCCAGAGACCAGGGCTATCGCCCGCTGCTGATGCATTTCAGAGGCTGTGGGAGTCGACCCAACCGCCTGCCCAGGGCGTATCACAGCGGCGACACCGGGGATGCTCGGGTTTTACTGGATAGCCTATCTCGGCGCTTTCCCGGGGCGCCCAAGGTCGTTGCCGGCGTCTCCTTGGGCGGGAACATGCTACTGCGGCTATTGGCCGAACCAGAGTGTGATGCACTGGGTCTTCATGCGGCCTTGGTCATCAGCGCGCCGCTGGACCTTGCCGCATGCGCCCAACGATTGGGCGAAGGCTTCTCGCGGGTCTACGAACGCCATCTGCTCGGATCACTGAAGCGCAAGGTATTGCCTCGACTGGAGCGCGGGGAGCTTCCCCTTGTCGCGACGGCGGAACAAGTAAGAAAGCTCAAGCGCCTGCGCGACTATGACGACCTGATCACGGCACCGCTGCACGGCTTTCGTGATGCCGAGGACTACTACACCAGGGCCTCCAGCGGTCCCGTGCTGGATCGCATTCAAGTGCCGACGCTGCTGCTCCACGCCAAGGATGATCCGTTCATGCCGGCGGATCTGATCGATCGTTTTCCGCAGCGCTCCCCCATGGTCACCATGGAGCTGGCGGAGCAAGGGGGGCATGTGGGGTTCATGGCGCCCGGAGACGGCTACCGCCCCGATTACTGGTTAGGCAAGCGACTGGAACGTTATCTGCAGGAGCTGTCCCTGACCTGAAACAGCAGAAGCCCCGACCTTGGTCGGGGCTTCTGCTGGGTTGTTGCACAGCGCTTACTGCAGCTCCGGCGGGTTGCCCGGCAGGCTCCAGGTGTAGATCAGGTCAACCGCCTGGGCAGCACCGGATACCGCCTCCAGGTACAGGCTTCGCCACAGCTGATAGGTCAGCGTGAGTTCGGCGATGGGCGAGAAGATACCCACGCCATAGCCGACCTCAAGGCGATCGGTCAGGCGACCGCTGACGACCACCTGACTGGTTTCACCACTACCGGAGGTATCCAGTGACAGGTCCTGGATGCCGAAGGCCTCACCCATGGCGCCGACGGCGCCACCTGTCTTACCCAAGGTCAAGCCGATCAGTGCCGAGGTAAGCGCACCGCTGGCGTCACCGCTGTCATCAGGGGCGCGTCCGCGAAGCACGTAGGACAGAGCACGGGACTCGTCCATGGCGGGTTCGGAGAAGATCTCCAGGTCCGGCTGGCTGGCAGTCCCGGTCACCTTGAGACCTGCCACCACGCCGTCCTCGGTGGTGGCTGGATTGCGAATGGCCTCAAAGTCCAGCGTCGGCACGCTAGGCGGTCCGGCGAAGATCACCTTACCCTGGCGGATCTGCAGATCCTGGCCGTAGGCCCGGAAGCGGCCGTCGACCAGGCTGACATCCCCGAACAGCTGCAGCGGACCGGCGTTCTGACGCACTTCCAGGTCGCCGGCCAGCTCCGTCTGCAAGCCATAGGCACTTAAACGGGCGTCAGGACCCAGCAGCAGTCTGATACGGATATCGATGGCCATACCCGCTTCCGCCATGGCCTGGGCGGTGGAGGCACCCACCGGGTCTTCTTCGGCCTGACGCTCGGCCTCTCTGGCCTGCTCGTCCATTTCGCGAGTGATGATGATCTCGTCACTGCTTGGGGACACTGCCGACGGTGGCACCTCACCGACGTCGAGGCGGGCCCAGGGGATACGCACCTCACCGCGAATACGCAGGCGGGTGGGGTTGGCCGTTATCGTCAGGTCAGGAGCCAGCTTGAGCCGGCCATAGGCAGGCATTGCGGCCAGCAACGGGTCCTGGACCGCGGACAGCGCCACATTGGCTTCCCAGCTACCGCCTGGCCAGGCGGCGTTACCGGTGATGTTGAGGCGCCCTTCTTCACCATCGACATAGCCAGAGATACGTGCGCTGTCGCCGGTCAGATCGATATTGAGGCGACCATCCGTCACCGCGACAGGGATGTCTCCTCCGTGAGCCTTGAGACCCGTCAAGCTCAGCTCCCCGCTGAGATCCGGTGCCTCGCGGCTGCCCGCAATACGAATGTTGCCGGCCAAGGTGCCTTCCAATTGATCCAGTCCCGCTGCCAGGGGGCGATACGGTGACAAGCTGACGCCGTCTATCGACAGGTTGCCGTCCAGTCCACCACGACCCACGGGATCGTCGATCGTCAGGGCCAGAGTGATGTCACCGCTCTGGGCCAGGGAAAGATCGACGTTGAGATCGACGCGGGCGTCGCTGGCGTCAGCATTCAATGACAGCCGTGTGGCAGGCACCGACCAGGGCTGGCCATAGGCATCCACACCGGTCACGCTGACTTCACTGTCGAGCTGCGCATCTGCCTGCCAGCGGCTGCCGCCCGCTGACCACCCTGCCACCACACGCGCACCGGTATCGCCATCGATGGCCCAGCCTTCGGGCAGCGCCTCATTGACCAGGTCCATGGGCAGTTCGTTGATGTCGAGGGTCAGCTTGCCGGCATCTGCCGAGGCGCTGAGCGGTTCGCTGATACAGATCGCCCCACCTTGTTGGCGGGCGAGGCAGAAAGGATCGGTGCGCACAGAGCCCTGGGCCAGATTGGCATCGAAGGCCAGTGGCCCATCCAGTGCAATATCGCCCTGGGGCAAGGTAATCTCCAGCGGCGTCAGTGTTCCCCGGTAGCGGTCGCGGGCATCGTTCATGGCACCGTCCAGGGCCAGCACAAGGCGGTTGAGCGGGCCTTCGTCACTGCCGTCGACGGTGAGCTCCAGTCGATGCTGGGACAGGCGACCATCCAGATCGAGGGCGATATCCTCGAAACGCTGGCCGCCAGCGTCTACCTGGCGTGCTGACAGCCCCACATCCAGCTGGGGGTCATCGAGGCCGCGGACACGACCGGCCAGGGCGAGCTCGCCAACACGGTTTTCCTGATAGCCGACACCGCTACCCTCGATGGCGAGCTCCAGCTGTGGTGAACGAAGACTGCCTCGTGCCTGGATATTGCCAGACAGACGCCCCGACAGCCCAGGATACAGGCTGGCCATGTCGGGTAAGGCAAGCTCTGCATCCACGTTCAGGCGGGCTTCACTGACCTGGCCCTTGGCCTCAATCTGGTTGTCCCCTTGGCGGAAATCGAGGCGATCGATATCCCAGCGCATGGCACTGTTGCCGGCAAGCGCGGCCTCCAAGGACAAGGGGCGATCATCCAGCGTTCCCTGGATATCGATATCAGGAACATCGACTTCCCAACCTTCGTCCTGCTGGGTGAAGGCGACGTCCAGGGTGCCGCTCAGATTACCCTTCAAACCCTCGACAAAAGGCTCAGGATTAAGGTTGTCCAGAGCGGCCGTGGCGGTCACGGCTACGCCATCCGACCAGTCGACATTGCCCTGCGTGCTCAGCTGCCCTGCTCCCTCCAGCGCGAGTTCAAGCGGTGCCCAGGAGAAGTGTGACAGATCGCCCTGACCATCGACGGCCAGGGTGGTTCTCGGCAGATCAGGCCCCTCGGCCGCGAGGGCCAGCTTCAGCTGATATCCGGTCAGGGAGCCGTCGACGGACAGATCGATATCCTCAGCGACCCAAGGATCGACATCGGTGGCTTCGGTCTCGTCCCCTTCGGCGTCCGCCTGGGCCGGCTGCATGCCCGGCAACGGCCATTGCAGACGTGGGCTGGAAAAGGCCGCGGTGAACGGTAGCGTCGGGTCGAGGGCATCCAGGCGGGCGACCAGCTGCGTGGAGACGGGGCCAGTCGTGGTCAAATTGAGCTCCAGCTCGGCAAGACTGCCAGTGGCGGAAAGCTCGACACGCTCGCCATCAAGAGCGGGAAACAACTCGGGCAGGAACAGGTCCGCGGCAAAGCGAACCTCTAGCGGGTAGTCGCCGCTGAGCGTGGCCTTGGCCTGGAGCTCTGCATCGGCGTCCTGGGTGGCCACGGCCAGCGGCTCAATCGTGACATCCTGTCCCCGTGCCTGCAGGCTCAGGTCCAGTCGCTCTACCTGGTAGTCAAAGGCGCCATCGATTGTAGTGTCCTCCACCACCAGCTCCGGCACTTCGATGGCCAGGGGCAGAGTGACCTCGGGCAGGACAAGCCGTTCACGCTGATCCAGAGGAATGTCATCGGCCTTGGAGGCGGCACCTTCCAGCTCTGCCGCAGCGCTGCTAGGCAACGGAGAACGAACGGCGATCGCCGCATCAATGGCGTCGGCGCTTACCTTCGGACCGTCGTGCTCCGCATCGCTGAGGGCCAGCATGGCCCCAGGCGTCAATGGCAGCGTCAGGTGCAGACCCGCCAGACGCGTGGGACTGACGGACAGCGTATCGCCTTCGGCTACTGCCGCAGTGGTAAAGCTCTCCCAGGCCAGCTGCGTCCCATCCGCCAGGTGAACCGCAACGTCGCTCACCGTCAGCTCGCGAATTTCGACCGGAAATGGCAACGATAGCGGCGCCGATGGTTCGTTGGACGGCACTGGCTCCGGTTCAGGCTCGGCGACCGGATCACTCTCGCCCAGGCGCACATCGGTGCCTGACACGCGCAAGTGGTCGAGACACAGCCGACCATTGAGCAGGCAGTCCTCCGCCCACGCCAGGGACAGGGAGTCGACGCTCACCCGTACACTGCCCGCTTCCAGTCGAAAACCCTCAAGATCAAAGCTGTCGAGCAACGCTCCCTGGACCGACGAATACTCCAGCACGCCCATGCGACTGCCCTGATCCAGGGCCATCCGTGTCCCCCACGGACTCAGCACCAGGCCGACAATCAGCAGCACCAGACCTATCAGGCTGAACGGCAGCCAGATCAATAATCGTGTCAAGGCCCAGAGGGCGCGTCCTTTTCTCATTGAAGCCTCATTGCAGGGGCTGGCGCCCTCCTGTCAGGGGGCTGGCGCCGGCTGGCCTTAAAATTCTGGTCCGATGGCGAAGTGCAGGCGGAAATTATCGTCCTCGTCATCGAAGGGATGCGCGATATCAAAACGTATCGGCCCCACCGGAGAGATCCATCTCACACCCACCCCAGCGCTCTTCTTGAGGTCATTGGGCCACCACTCCGAAAACGCATCGCCAATGTCGACAAAGGTGGCACCCCACCACTTGCCGGTGATCCGGCGCTGGGCCTCGACGCTTGCGGTAAATTCGTGCTGCCCGCCTTCCAGGTCGCCGTTCTCATCTTCCGGGGACAGGGATTCGTAGCTGTAGCCACGCACGCTGGTATCGCCACCGGTAAAGAAGCGCAGTGATGGCGGGATCTTGTCGAAATCATCGGTGTTGATCGCGCCTACGCCCAGACGGCCGATAAAGCGGTTGTCGTCACCCAGCTTGCGGATCCAGGCGGTGTCACCGGTCATACGAAAGAATTCCGCGTCCGACCCCCAGGACTCATGAGAATACTGCAGCTCCAGGTTCTGGCGGTCACCCCAGGTCGGAAACTGGGGATTGCGGGTGCGCACCCGGGACCATTTCACCCCGGGGTACAACAGCAGCACCTGATCGGACTGCTCGCCCTGGGTAAAGTCCTCATAGGTGGTACGCACGTAGATCGTCTGTTCCCAGTCGTTTTCAAAGACCCAGTGGCGCCCGAAGTCCACGGTGCTCTCGAAACTCTCGGTATCCTCGATATCCTGATTACGCAGACCGTACTGCAGCCGATAGCTGTCATTGAGGGGGTCTTCCAGGGGAATGCGATAGGTACCGCTGAACTGCTGGTCGGGTGCAGACAGATAGACCTGGTTGTCCCAGCTATGGCCGTAGCGGTTGACCCACGGTTGCTCCCAGGAGAACTGAAGCCGGGGCCCTACATCCGTGGCAAAGCCGATACCCGCCTCAAACTGATGTCGATCAGCGGGGGTAACGGTGACATCCACGGGCATTGTGGGTAGCGCAGGCGGGTAGAGGGAAAGTGCGCTGGCCAAGGCTTTGCGGCTAATCCGGGGACCAGAGAACGGTGCCGGGATCTCGGCAACATCGACCGAGTACCACCAGCCATCGTGCTCCGGCAGAGCAAGACTGCCTTTCTGGCGTTCCAACCGAGGGCGAACCGTCAGCGAGCCGAACCACTCGGTCGAGCTCAGTCGGTTGTTCAGTTCAGCCACATCGCTGGCCAGGTAGGGATCACCGTAGTCAAAGGGGACCAGATTGCGCAGGCGATCTTCGACGATGTGACTGCCTTTGATGTAGACGTTGCCGAAGCGATAGCGAGGGCCGCTGTCCATGCCCAGGTAAATGCGTGCACTATCCGCCCAGGGGCGTATCTCCATACGCTCGTCAGTAAACTGCCAGTCGAAGTACCCGCGCTCGATGGTCAGCCCCTGGAGTCGGCTTTTAAGGCTGTCATAGGGAGCATGCTCGAGAATGTCGCCGAGCTCTTGCGGGTAGGCGTCGATCGCCAGTTGGAAGGGCGCATCGTCCTTCGCGTCCCCTTCCAACGTGAAGTCGATGACCTCCAGGCGCACCGGATCTCCCTTGTCGATGGTCAGGAAGACTTCCTGTGGCTCTTCATCACGATCGAAGCGCATCTCGATGGACGGCTCATAGTAGCCGTACACCCTCATGGCTTCCTGGGTCAGGCGCGCCACTTCGTTGCGCAGGCGCTCGACGCGGTACTGGCTGCCATCCAGTCCCTCGAGGTAGACCTCGACGTTGTCAGCGATTCGTCCTTCGATACCCTGGACCTCGGCATCCATGGCGAACGTCGGCAGTGCCACCAGCAGCAGCAGGCCCGGTCCCAAGGCAACAGCACCCAGTCTCCGGCGAGCGGGAGCACGATGTTCCATCATGTTGTAGCGTTCCTGACGTGGGTACTGGATCAACGCAGCGCTTCCAGTTGTGCGCTGAAGGCGAGTTGAGCTTGGCGCAGGTCGCGCAGATCGGCGGCCAGCGACGCCATATTGTCTTCCATGGCGTCGATTCGCTGTCCGATCCTGGCCTCCAGCGCCTGCTGCTCCTCGGCCACATCTTGGCGTGATTGGCGCAAGCCTTCAACGTCACGCGTCACCTCGGACAGGCGATTTTCAGCGCTTTCTACCCGTGGCAGCATCTCGCCGAGACGAGTATCCAGTCGGCTGACCACTTCATCTACCCGGGTAGTGACGGACGCCAGCCGTCCAGCAAATGACTCGCGGGCGTCGTCGAACCTGTCCATGCGCGCCTCGAGGGCACCTCTGGCGCTGTCGCCGGCCCGTTCTACCGCTGCCAGTGACGAGCGGGCCGATGCCAGGGTGTCGCTGAGAGTGGACAGCCTCTCATCTAGATCCTGCAAAGTTTCTGCGTTCACTTCCTGGCGGTCCAGCGATGCCTGTGCCTGTTCGGCAAGTGCGTTCTCCACTCCAGCAAGGCCTTCCCCTAGCCGTTGGTCGAGAGTCGCATTGGCGCTCTCCAACCCATCCAGACGGCGCTCGAACTCTGCTATCAGGTCGCCCTCCCCTTGTTCGGCCTCGAAGCGAGCGTGAACGTTGGAGAGTTCTCCGCGCAGACGGTTCAATTCCTGATCAAGCCGCTGGCCTTCCTGCCACAGCCACCAGCTACCCGCCGCCAGGCCACCTACGACCAACAGCATCAGCAGCCACAAAGGCCACAGCCTGGGCGCTGGTGCTTGCCGATAACGGGTAGCGGACACGCTTTCGCCCGGATCCGGCACGATACTGCCCGGGCGTCCGATGTCTGGGGGGTGAGCCATAGGGGTCTCCTGATCTGCATGAGGAGCTGGCGCGAACACAACCTGTAGCGATTCGAGAACCGTACGTCACGTCGCTGGCAGCCAACAGTTGGCTGATAGTGTAAGGTTTTTTACCACCATTACGCACGGCGCTGCGCGCTTCTCTGCTGGCAACATGCTATTGACGCCGCTATCGGACCCCGTGGCAAGACCTGTTCAGGAGCTATCATGTCCTTCGAATTACCCGCACTACCCTACGACAGCCATCTATTGGAGCCTCGGCTTGCCAAGAGCTGGATCGAACACCGCTACATGGGCGATCATCTCGATCATCTGCGGGTTCTCAACCGCTGGGCGGCCGTGCAAGGGCAAGTAGCGCTGTCACTTGACGACGGGCTGCGAGCGGCCAGTGAAGAGGTGCGTCATCACGCTCAGGAGGCGTGGAACCTGACCCTGTTCTGGCACTGCCTGACACCGCGCCCGGAGCCTTTGTTGGAGCCACTGGCGACGATGATTCAGCGTCAGTACGGGAGTGTCGAGGGAATGAAGGAGGCCTGCATCAGGATATTGGGCAAGGCCGGAGAGAGCGCCGCTTGGGTGTGGGTTCTGCGTCAGGACGATGCCCTTGTCATCACCACCACAGGGACAGGTGAGCCCATGACGACAGCGGGTGAACCCCTTTTGGTACTGGACGTCCTGGGCGACAGTGAGGCGCTGGAGCGGCTCTGGCCTCTGATCAATTGGCCGTTTGCCGCTCGCAACGCTCAGGATTGAGGAACACTCAACAGACGGGGTCTGCACGCCTGCCGATGCCGCGGTAGTGGAAGCCCTGCCCCGCGACATACGCGGGGTCAAAGATGTTGCGCCCGTCGAGGATAAGCTTCTCGTTCAGGCG
The DNA here is from genome assembly GCF_019801685.1 of Halomonas sp. DP8Y7-1. Lineage (NCBI taxonomy): Bacteria > Pseudomonadati > Pseudomonadota > Gammaproteobacteria > Oceanospirillales > Halomonadaceae > Halomonas > Halomonas sp. DP8Y7-1. The sequence continues at coordinate 252,794 of NZ_JAHVIN010000006.1, forward strand.
CTGGTGCAGGAGCTGCCAATCCGGGTTCCAGTAAGCCTTCCACTCGGTCACCAGCAACAGCGCATCTACCTGCTGACAGGCGTCGAGGGGGTCTCCATAGTGCAGTGTCAGCAGCGGATGATCACCCACCGCTGCCTGCACCTCCGGCAGCGCTGCCGGGTCGTGCAGATGCACGTGTACGCCCTGGGCCCACAGGGCACGCAGCAGCGTCAGTACGGGAGCGTGATCGATCCGCGCCGTGCCGGGCTTGAAGGCGGCGCCCCAGATCGCCACACGGCGGCCTTCCAGACGACCCTGAAAATGGGTCCACAGCTTGCGGAACAACGTCTCTTTCTTGTGCTCGTTGATCTCGAGGACCTGATCGAGCAATTCAGAGTGGCGACCGCTGGCCGACTGTACATCTGCCAGCCCCACCAGATCGCGGCTGAAATTGGGACCGCCAAAACCGCAGCCAGGGTACAGGTACTCATAGCCAATACGGGGGTCTGCCCCCATGCCCTGGCGCAAGTACTCGACGTCGACACCAAGGGTGTCCGCCAGTCCGGCCATCTCGTTCATATAGCTGATCCGCGTCGCCAACATGCCGTTGATGGCCAGCTTGGTCAGCTCGGCGGCGCGCCGAGGCATGCGCTTGAACACCTCATGCCGACGGTTGAACGCCCGCATCAGTTCACGGACCTGGCGCTCTGCACGATCATCGTCGCAGCCCAGCAGCCAGCTTCTTGCCCGAGTGAAGGTGTCCCAGGCGCGGCCTTCCTCAAGGGTGTCGGGCAACGCCACCGACATGACGTCCTTATCCGGCAGCAGCGCTTCGAAACGCTCGGTATCGCCTACCGGGAAGGTAGCATTGTTGATAATCACCGCCCCGTTGGCCAACATCTCGGCCGCATCCTTGACCAGTCGTGCCGCCTCATCACGCTGGGTGGGCGACAGCGCAAGCCATAAGACGTCCACGGCGGCGTAAGGCGGCGGGTCGTCGTGATCTACCTTGAGGTGCCCGGCCTCCATGGCCGCTGTCAGATGCGCGAGCACGGATGGCTCACGAGTGAGCCATCCGCTGTCCTTCAGCTCGTCCCAGCGGCGGTCCAGAGGACGCCAGACGACATCATGACCCACCCAGGACAAGGCAGCGGCGGCGGTGGCGGCTGACAGTTCACTTCCATGTATCACCACTTTCATGGCATCAGTCCTCGGCAGCGTAGCGTTTCAACAGCTCCGTGAAGCCCTCGCCATAGCGAGCATGTCGGCGACCGTAAGCCAGAATCGCCTCAAGATAACCGAGTTGATGACCGCAGTCATACGTCGTGCCCTGCATACGGTAGGCGTCAACGCCTTCAGCGTTGCGCAGCTCCTCGATAGCGTCTGTCAGCTGAATCTCATTGCCGGCGCCCGGCTTGGTGCGGGCCAGCATCGGAAAGATCCGTCCCGGGAGCAGGTAGCGACCGATCACAGAAAGGTTGGAAGGCGCTTCTTCCACCTTGGGCTTCTCTACCAGACCATCGAGCTGGCAGGATTCGCCCGGCTGGGGCGGTTCGCCCTTGGGTGCCACAATGCCGTACTTGTAGGTCAGCTCGCGGGGGACTTCCTCGACCATCAGCTGGGAGCGCCCGGTCTGTTCAAACGCCTCGATCATGCCGGCCAGGTCGTTGCGGCTGAGACCATCGTCATCCACCAGCACGTCCGGCAGCAGCACGGCAAAGGGTTCGTCGTCGCCGATCACTGGGCGCGCGCATAGCACGGCGTGTCCCAGACCCAGCGGTTCGGGCTGGCGCACGCTGATGATATTGACGTCGGCAGGCACGATGGCCCGCAGCTCTTCGAGCAATTCGGTCTTGCCCTTGGCCTCAAGCCCGGCTTCCAGCTCGAAGTGCTTGTCAAAGTGGTTTTCAATGGCACTCTTGGTGCCATGAGTCACCAGGACGATGTCACGAATACCTGCCGCAACGGCCTCCTGGACCACGTATTGAATCACCGGGCGATCCACGATGGTGATCATTTCCTTGGGGATGGCCTTGGACGCAGGCAGGCAGCGGGTGCCAAAACCAGCGACAGGGAGAACGGCCTTGCGGATCATGGAGACTTCCTTCTTGTCGAAAACTGGAGGTTCTAGTGTCATCCATGGCGACGTGCACCATGGGACTTGGAACAGGGAATGCGTAGAATAGCGTATCAGACGAATGTGGTCCGCTGACATTGGCGGCTTGCCTTGGAGAACCTAATGAACATGTCCGATACCCCTTCCGCCAACGTTGACCACAGCGAGATCGACAAGTTCTCTGCGCTGGCGGATCGCTGGTGGGATCCCGAAGGGGAATTCAAGCCACTGCATGCCATCAATCCGCTGCGCCTGGACTTTATCGACGCCAGGGTTGGGCTGGCTGGTCGCAAGGTCATCGATGTGGGCTGTGGCGGTGGCATCCTGGCTGAGGCCATGGCACGACGCGGTGCCCGAGTCACCGGAATTGACCTCGCCGACGCCTCGCTGGAGGTCGCTCGACAGCATGCCCGGGAGCACGACGTAGATGTCGACTACCGGCTGGTCAGCGTCGAGGATCTGGCGAGCGAAGCTCCGGCAAGTGCCGATGTCGTCACCTGCCTGGAGATGCTGGAGCATGTCCCCGATCCCGAAGCGATCATCCGGGCCTGCGCCTCACTGTTGAAGCCGGGTGGGCAACTGGTGCTGTCGACGATCAATCGCAACCCCAAGTCCTACGCTTTGGCCATCCTGGGAGCGGAATATCTGCTCAAGATGGTGCCCCGCGGCACCCATGACTATGCGCGCTTCATCCGCCCATCGGAACTGGCTCGCTGGTGCCGTGACGCTGGGCTCAAGGTCTGCGAACAGACAGGGCTGGTCTACCATCCGGTAACCCGCCGCTTCTCGCTCTCTGCCGAGGATGTCTCGGTCAACTATCTGATGCATTGCCGCAAGGAGGTGGCATGAGTCAGTCATCGCCCCAGGCCCTGCTGTTTGATCTCGATGGCACCCTGGTCGATACGGCGCCTGATCTGGCGATGGCCACCAATCGACTGCGCCAACTGCATGGTCAGGAGGCGCTGCCCTACCCACGCATCCGCGCTCAAGTCTCCAATGGCGGCAGTGCCCTGGTGACCCTCGCCCTGGGACTGGAACCGTCGCATCCTGATCACGCCGCAGCACGCAAGACATTGCTCGACTTCTATGCGGAAGCTGTCGCCGACCACAGCCAGGTGTTTCCGCCCCTCGATCGCCTGTTGTTGCACTGGCGCGATCGCTCGCGTCCCTGGGGCATCGTCACCAACAAGCCGCGCCTGTACGCCGAGCCCTTGGTCGAGGCGCTGGGACTGCAGCCTGGAGCCTTGCTGTGTGCCGATGACCTACCCCACAAGAAGCCCCATCCGGAACCACTGCTCGAGGCAGCACGGCGCCTGTCAGTGGCCCCGCAAGAGTGCTGGTATCTGGGCGACCACATGCGCGACATGCAAGCCGCCAGAGCGGCCGGCATGACCGCTATCGCAGTGGGATACGGTTATATCGCAGAGGAAGACGACATTCGGCAGTGGCCAGCGGATCGCTGGTTCGACACTGCTGAGGCGGTCGTGGAAGCGCTCAGCCTGCCCTGACACAACGGCAGTGGAGAGACCGACTACGGCCACGCCGTCGTCACTACACTCAGGTCCACGCTGCCATTGCCTTGCATCTTGCACCACCTGAGGCAGCTCAAGGCAATGGCAGTAAGTCACACTCAACGCCTTGGTGGCTGAGCGTCGAAGGCCTGACCGTTGCAGCCCCTGCTATCCGGCCCCATCAGCCACAGGTAGGTAGGCATGATGTCTTCCGGTGTGCGCAGGGTCATCGGATCTTCTCCGGGATAAGCCCCTTTGCGCATGGCCGTGCGTGTCGCACCAGGGTTCAGCGTGTTGACCCTGAGCGTCCCGAGGTGCTCAATTTCTTCGGCCAGCACCTGCGAGAACCCTTCGGTGGCGAACTTTGACACCGAATAGGCTCCCCAGTAGGCCCGCCCTTTGCGACCGACGCTGGAGGAGGTAAAGATGACGGAGGCATCCTGGGACTGGGTCAGCAGCGGCAACAGGGCCTGGGTCATCCAGATCGGCCCTTGCAGGTTGACCTGCATCACCTGCTCCCAGAGCTCAGGATTGTACTGCTCGAAGGGTGTGATTTTGCCCAGAAGCCCGGCGTTGTGCAGGATGCCGTCGAGACGGCCGAACTCCTTGTTCAACGCCTCAGCCATGTCGTGATAGTCCTTGAGCGTTGCCCCCTCGAAGTTCAGCGGGAAGATCGCCGGCTGTGGTCCTCCCGACGCTTCTATCTCGTCATACACCTTTTCAAGCTTGGACGTGGTGCGACCCAGCAGAATCACGGTGGCACCATGGCGAGCGTATTCGATCGCGGCAACTCGACCAATGCCGTCTCCGGCGCCGGTTACCAGAACGATGCGATCGTTAAGCAAGTCACTGGGCGCTTGATAGTCGATCTTGCAGGCGGTCTCATGGTCACTCATGGCGATTCCTCGATCAGGCCCCGCTCTGGCGCATGTAGTCATCGGCCAGAGATGCGGCATTGCTGTCAGGATAGTCTTCCTGCACCGACTTCAGCAGCGCATGTCCCGCATCCGTATCCCCCTGGCGCGCTTTCAGCAGTCCCAGCTTGTACATCGCATCGGGAACCTTGCTGCTGTCGGGGAATCTCTCCAGCACCGTGTCAAAGGCCTTCTCGGCATCGCCAAACGACGATTGGGCCGAATGCAACTCACCCAGCCAGTAGTAGGCATTGCCGGTCAGACTGCTGTCGGGATAGCGATCCACGAAGGTATCGAAATCACTGATGGCTTGATCGAAATTGCGTGACTGGACCTTGGAGAAAGCGGCCTGATACGCCTCGCGAGCCTGGTCGCTCGCGCCGCTTCCCCGTTCCGAGGATGCATCACTGGCCGCCTCGCCCTTCGGCGCGGAAGTGTCGGCAGCGGCCGCCGAGGATGAGGCTTGCGGCGCCTGGGCAGGCAGCTCGCTGAGGCGCTGATCCAGGTCCATGTACTGCTGGCGGCTCTGCTGCTTCAGCTGATCAAGCTGATAGCGCAACTCCTCGATCTGCCCGCGCAGCTCTCTCAGCTCCCGCTGGTGCTGTTCGACCTGGTTGAACAAGGCCAGGTTACCGCTGGCTTGGGCTTGGGTGGCCGTCTGATCATAAAAGCTGTTGCTGCCTCCAAGATCCCTGACAACCGGTTGCTGGGCCAGCGCTGGTGACATGATGGCGGGTACTATGACGGACAACGGGAGCACCAAGGCTCCCGCGCCGCACAGTCCCTTAAGACTGTGTCTCATTGACTTCTCCCACGTCCGACGTCAGTGACCTTTAGTAAGCAAAGACCACGCGGCGGTTCTGTGCAAAGGCATCCTCGTTGCTACCGCGAGCCGCCGGGCGCTCTTCACCGTAGCTGACGACTTCCACCTGGGACGGATTGACGCCTTGCAGGCGCAGGTAGCGCTCGACAGATCCGGCACGACGCTCACCCAGTGCCAGGTTGTATTCGCGGGTACCACGCTCGTCGGTGTGGCCCTGCAACACGACAGAGGCATTCGGATTGCGGCTGAGGTACTGAGCGTGGGCATTGACCACTGACTCGAACTCAGGGCGAATCGCGTCGCTGTCATAGTTGAAGTAGATGGTACGCACTTCCGGGATGCGTGCATCGGACATCTGGCCGGAGCCATCGGTGCCGTAGCCGCTTACCTGGCCGCTGCCTGCGGTGCCGGTGCCGACACCGGATCCGCCCATGGTGCCGGAACCACTTCCGGCGGCGCTGCCGTCCTGGGTGCCGCCAGTGCTGGAACAGCCAGCCAGCACGGCCAGGGAAGCGGCGATTGCCAGCGAACGGGCGTAGGGCTTCAGAAACATCGTGTCACTCTCCTTGCTTGATGCATCAAAGTCGATTCGTGGGCCGAGGCTACCAACGAATCAGTTGAGGAACGGGGACCAGGACGGCTCACGCACATCACCCTGGGCGGCTGGCAGGCGGAACTGCGCACGTCCATCGGCGGTGACCGCCCCCAGCACCCCCGTACTACCCTGCTGGGTGGCGAAGATTACCATGGTGCCATTGGGCGCGATACTGGGAGATTCAGCTTGTTGTGCATCGCTAATTTCCACCAGGCGCCCACTGTCCAGATCCTGCTTCGCCACCTGATAACCATTGTTGCCACGGTGGATCAAGAACAGCGTCTTGCCGTCCGGAGACAGGCGTCCACGAGCGTTGTAGCTACCGGTGTAGGTCAGACGCTCGGCGTTGCCGCCGTTGACGCTCTGACGATAGATCTGTGGACCTCCAGAGCGGTCAGAGGTAAAGATCAGGCTGCTGCCGTCGGGGCTCCAGGCCGGTTCGGTCTCGATGCTGCTGGAGTTGGTCACACGCTGCAGGTTACGAGAACCGATATCCATCACGTAGATTTCAGGCTGGCCATCGCGGGACAGCGCCATGGCCAGACGACGGCCATCCGGGGACCAGCTCGGCGCGCTATTGAGACCTTCAAAGTCGGTCAACTTGGCCCGCTGTCCGGTAGCCAGGTTCTGAACATAGATCGCCGGACGCTCGGTCTCGAAGGATACGTACGCCAGCTTGCCGCCGTCAGGCGACCAGGCCGGTGACATGATCGGCTCATCGGATGTCAGCACCTGCTGGCTGTTGCGACCGTCGGCATCCGCCACATAAAGACCATACTGGGTGTTATCACCCACGCCTTGGGACGTGACATAGGCAATACGGGTTGAAAACGCGCCGCGAATACCGGTGATCTCTTCGAAGATCTGGTCACTGATATAGTGGGCCGCCCCACGCAGGTCGGAGCTTGAGGCCGTCACAGTCTCTCCGAGCAGACGACTTTCGCCGCTGACGTCGAGCAGTTCGTAACGCACCTTGACCTGTCCACCTTCCTGGCTGGTGCTGCCTACGACCAGATAGCGGGAGTCCAGGCTACGCCAGTCGCCATAGGTGACGTCGTCACTGCTGGAGGGCTGGTTGAACATCGCCGAGCGAGGCAGAGGCTCGAAGTAGCCGCTGCGCTCCAGATCGTCGGAGACGACCTGGGCGATGTCCTCGGGCAAGCCACCGGCCTGATCAGCGAAGGGAACCACAGCGATGGGCGTGGCGCGCTCGTTACCCCGCGTAATATCGATGGTGAGGTCTGCAGAAGCCACGGGGCCAAGCAGCCACAGCATGGCGCCTGTCACGACCGAAGCCAGTCCTTTGCTGAGCGCACGTCGATGACCACCGGATCGACGCTCTGTTCCTGCCCACCAACTCGCGTTCAATGCTCTCATCAGCGAATGTCTCCTGGTCTGAACCGCAGATTGAATTGACGATAGTCGCGTTGCACGCCGCTGGGAAGGTCCCGCAGCTCGGAAAATGGCGCGGCCGACTCCACCGCCTGAATCGCCGAATTATCAAAGGCGGCATCGCCACTGGAGCGACGGATGCTCACCGCGAACACTTCCCCGGAGGGACCAAGCCGAACTTCAACTTCTGCCGTGGTGCCATTGCCGACATTAGGCGGGATGACCCAGGCTTGCTCTACGGCACGTCGCACCAGTTGAATGAAGCCATTGGCGGCCTCGGCGCCCTGCTCGGCATTGGAGACGGCATCGGAATCGCCTTCGATAATGCGCTGCAACTGCCGCTCAGCCTCCTCCCGTGCCTGGCGCTCAGCCTCCTCCCGGGCCTTGCGTTCGGCTTCCTCTTTGGCCCTCTGCTCGGCTTCCTCTCTGGCCTTTCGCTCGGCTTCCTCGCGGGCCTGGCGCTCAGCTTCCTCGCGGGCCTGGCGCTCAGCTTCTTCTCTGGCATTTTGCTCGGCTTCCTCGCGGGCCTGGCGCTCAGCTTCTTCTCTGGCCTTTTGCTCGGCTTCCTCACGGGCCTGACGCTCGGCTTCCTCTCTGGCCTTTCGCTCGGCTTCTTCGCGGGCTTGGCGCTCGGCTTCCTCTCTTGCTTTCTGCTCGGCCTCCTCGCGGGCCTGGCGTTCGGCTTCCTGCTGACGAGCGGCCTCTTCCTGACGTCTGCGCTCGGCTTCCGCCTGGCGCTCCTGCTCGGCCTGCTCACGTGCCGCTTCACGCTCAGCCTCCTGCTGCGCCCGCTGCTGTTCGGCAGCTTCCGCTTCAGCCGCGCGACGCTCTGCTTCAGCACGTGCTTGCTCCGCCGCTTCCGCCTGGGCCTGCCGTTCCGCTTCCTGCTGCGCTGCACGCTCAGCCTCTTCCTGGGCCTTGCGTTCAGCCTCTTGCTCGGCTTGCCGCTCGGCGTCACGCTTGGCCTCTTCCTCTGCCTGACGTTCCGCCGCACGGGTACGTGCCTCCGCAGCCTGCTGCGCCTGATCCGTCCGTGTTTCGGTGCTGATCAGCGTTGCCTGCACGATAGCGTTATTGGGCGTCTCAGGCTCGCTGGTCGGCCACTTGATCACGCTCAGGATAAGCAGCCCCAGGTGCAATGCCACGGCCAGCACTGTCGGCAGGCCGTAGCCGACGTTTCCGGCGCGCTTGCTGGTCGTTCGCCGTTGTGGTTTCGCCATGAGCTCTCCTAGCCTTCCTGGGGCGGGGGCTCGGAAATCAGCCCTACGTTGGCGACGCCAGCCACCTGCAGCGTGCTCATCAGGGTCACTATCTGGCCATATGCCACATTGCGGTCACCACGCACCATCACCGGCGTGCCGGGTTTTCGCTCCAGCAGAATAATGACGCGATCACTGAGCTCATCCAGGCTGACCTGCGTCTCGTCTCCACCAAGACTGATGAAATACTGGCCTTCCTTGTCGACCGACACGATGATCGGTTCGCTGTTCTCGACATCCTCGATCGGCTCGGACGTCACCTGTGGCAAATCGACCTTCACCCCCTGGGTCAGCATGGGTGCGGTAATCATGAAGATCACCAGCAGCACCAGCATGACGTCGATGAAGGGCACGACGTTGATTTCCCCCATGGGCTTGCTGCGCCCACGGCGATTGAAGGGTCCTAGCATGGAGGGTCTCCTTCCTCAGGCCGCACTTGCGTCGGGACGGCCCTGCAGGTTGCGGTGCAGGATGGAGTGAAACTCCTCGGCAAAGTCTTCGTACTTGCCCAGCAAGCGTGACGACTCGGCAGAAAGGCGGTTGTAGAAGATAACCGCAGGAATGGCCGCAAACAGGCCCATCGCGGTAGCGACCAGCGCTTCGGCAATCCACGGTGCCACCGTGGCCAAGGTCGCTTGCTGGGCCATGGACAGCGACTGGAAGGAGCCCATGATGCCCCACACGGTACCGAACAGACCGATATAGGGACTGGCCGAGGCGACGGTGGCCAGAAAGACCAGATGAAGGTTCAAGCGCTCTTCTTCGCGGGACCAGGCCACCCGCATGCTGCGCTGAACGCCGTCAAGGATCGCCTGTGGGCTGCGCGTCTTGGGCATCAGCCGATTGAATTCACGGAAACCCGCACGAAAGATGTGCTCAGCGCCCTGGCTATCGCCTTCGGCCGGAGCATTCTTGTACAGCTCGTTGAGGTCGACGCCGGACCAGAACCGATCTTCGAACGCGCGGTGAGCCTTGCGGGCACGCCGCATGACGAAGCTGCGCTGAAACACCACGATCCAGGACAGCACGGAACCGATCATCAGCAACAGCATGACGAACTGGACCACGCCGCTGGCGTTCATGATCAAGTGGGGAATGGACATGGAGTCGTTCACGGAAATCCTCGTCTCAAATCAGTCGTTGGAAGCGTCAAGGGCCCGGTCGTCCGGGGCCATGCCAAAATGGGTCCAGGCCTGGCGGGTAACCACCCGGCCTCTGGCGGTTCGCATCATCAGACCCTGCTGAATCAGATAGGGTTCGATGACATCTTCAATGGTGTCGCGCTCTTCTCCGATGGCAGCGGACAGAGAGTCCACGCCTACCGGACCACCCTCGAACTTTTCGATCATCGCCAGCAGCAGTCGGCGGTCCATATGATCCAGTCCATGGTGGTCCACATGCAGCATGTTCAGGGCCTGGTCGGCCACGTCGGCGGTGATATGACCTCCCGCCTTCACTTCGGCAAAGTCACGCACCCGCCGCAGCAGGCGATTGGCAATTCGGGGCGTGCCCCGAGACCGCCTCGCCACCTCTCTGGCACCGGCGAGGTCGGCTTCTACCTCGAGTAAACGCGCAGAACGCGCGACGATCTCGGTCAGCTCGTCGATGGCATAGAATTCCAGGCGCTGAACAATGCCAAAGCGATCGCGTAGTGGTGAGGTTAGCCGGCCTGCCCGGGTCGTGGCGCCGACCAGGGTAAAAGGAGGCAGATCGAGCTTGATCGAGCGTGCTGCCGGCCCTTCACCAATCACGATATCCAGCTGAAAATCTTCCATCGCCGGATAGAGGATCTCTTCGACCACAGGAGAGAGCCGGTGTATCTCATCGATGAACAGCACATCGCCGGCCTTCAGGTTGGTCAGCATGGCAGCCAGATCTCCGGCTCTCTCCAGCACCGGACCAGACGTCGAGGTCAACCCAACCCCCATCTCCGTGGCGATGATGTTCGCCAGCGTCGTCTTGCCGAGACCAGGAGGACCGAATACCAAGGTATGATCCAGGCTCTCGTCCCTGGCTCTGGCCGCATGGATAAAAATCTCGAGCTGTTCGCGCACACGCGGCTGGCCGATGTAATCGGCGAGACGCTTGGGACGAATGGCATGATCCACCCGACCCTCGCCTTCCAGGGTGTCTCCGGCGATAAGGCGATCCGTTTCAATCATGTCAGCCCGCCATGCGGCGTGTCAGTGCCGCCTTGATCATGGCTTCGGTACTGCCTTCCCCTTCGAGTCCCGACAGCATGCGGCTCGCCTCCGTAGGCTTATAGCCGAGACTGACCAATGCTGCTTCCGCATCCGCCAGCAAAGACGTGGAGGACGTGGGTGCCGCAGGTTGTCCTTCCAGCGGGAGACTGTCGGGATGCTGCCAATGGGGGAAGCGGTCTCGCATCTCGATGACCAGGCGTTCAGCGGTCTTCTTGCCCACGCCAGGTAGACGTGTCAGAGCCTTCACGTCGTCCTCCATGACGCAGCGCACGAAGGCGTCCTCCTCCATGCCCGAGAGAATCGCCAATGCCAGTTTCGGCCCGATGCCGTTGACCTTGATCAGGGCCCGAAACAACGCCCGCTCCTGCTCGCGAGCAAAGGCGTACAAAAGATGAGCGTCATCGCGTACGGTCAAATGGGTGTACAACGACACCTTCTCACCACTACCGGGCAGTGCGACCAGGGTCGTCATTGAGGCTTCCATTTCGTAGCCGACCCCTCCCACATCCACCACGAGCCAGGGGGGCTGAGTCTCGAGTAATGTGCCTGTGATGCGTCCAATCATGGCGCTATAACTTCCTTGAACATTCGGTGTAGGTGACCACCAGTGTAACCGAGACCGGGGCCGGAGTTCGCTGGTGCAACGCCGTAACATGCCACCGGACTAGCCCTTGGCTGCGCCCACTATACGGCTACCCGATAGCCATCGCTAGCGTGACAAACACTGTTCGAAAATCAAGGTGTCTGCATAAAGAGACGCTCGTCTAAGGGCACGGCTCCAGCGCTATCGTCAGGGACGGTACTGCCGCCAGGATTGTCCGCGACCACCGCCGCGACGCCCGCCATAATTGCCTTCATTGACCAGTCCTCGGGACGCGTAGAGGTGCGTCAAGGCAATCGCCAATGCATCTGCAGCGTCTGCCTGAGGAGTGCCCGACAGCCCAAGGGTGGCGGTGATCATATGCTGCACCTGGGTCTTTTCTGCGCCACCGGAACCGGTCACCGCCTGCTTGATCTGTCGTGGACCATACTCGTTGACGGTAAGACCGTGGTTGGCGGCACACACAATCGCAGCCCCTCGGGCCTGTCCCAATTTCAACGCGGAGTCGGCATTTTTCGACATGAACACCTGCTCAATGGCAAAGGCGCCTGGGCGGTAGAGGCCAATCAACTCGCTGATGCCGGCGTAGACCTGGGCGAGCCGTTGCGCCAGGGCGTCGTCTTTGAGGCGAATACAGCCACTGGCCACATAGCGTGGCTGTCGCTCGCTGGCGTCAAGTACACCGTAGCCTGTCACACGTGAACCAGGGTCAATGCCCAGCACAATCATCCCTGTCTCTCCTGTGCCGCGTACTGGACACACGTGCCACGGCCGTTGTCATCGCCCGCAAGAATGGCATGGCCTTGGCCTGAATTGGTGGAAAAATCTAGCATTTATGTCCTTAGGGTCGTGGCGCTGCCATCCTTGACCAGATCAAGATAACCGCACAATGCAGACGAAAGCGTCTGAGGCTGTGCTAGCGTAATGCACACCATTCTATCGTTCCTTCAAATGACCAGCGAATCCGACACAGGAGTCAGGTATGAAAGATGTGGCCATCGTAGGCGCGGGGCCTGTTGGCATCTGCTTGGCGCGTGCACTGGCGGGCGCTGGAATGGACGTGGCGCTAATTGAGCGCGCGCGCCAGGACCAGCTCTCCACCCCCCAACCAGATGGCCGCGAGATCGCCGTCACCCGAGCGTCTGCGGGTCTGCTGGAAACGCTAGGCGTATGGCAGCGGATTCCCCAGCAGCAGGTGTATCCACTGGCGAGCGCAAGAATTTTCAATGGTGCATCGCAGTTCTCGATGAAGGTGGATCCACACGATCCCGATCATCCCCTCGGCGTGATGGTCTCCAACCATCTGATCCGCCAGGCGGCCTACGATGAGGCAAGTCGAATCGATGGCATCGAGTGGCACTTCTCTTCACTGAAGCAGATTGACACAGATGCTCAGTGCGCGCGGCTTCGTCTTGAGAATGGTGAGGAAGTGACAGCGCGGCTGGCGGTCGCCGCCGACAGCCGCTTTTCCGAGACTCGCCGTCAAATGGGGATCGCCGCACGCATGCGGGACAATGGACGCAGTATGATGGTGTGCCGCGTTCACCACGAACGCGCTCACGACCAGTCTGCCTGGGAGTGGTTTGATCACGGCCAGACACTGGCGCTACTACCCTTGACCTCTCATCTATCTTCCGCGGTAGTCACCCTGCCCAGCCGGCAGATGGCAGAACTGTCGTCACTTCCCTCAGAAGAGCTTTCCGCTGCCTTGACACAGCGCTACGCCAACCGACTGGGAGCGATGACCGTCGACGGTGAAGCGCACGTCTACCCCTTGGTCAGTACTTATGCTGAACGCTTTGTCGGCACTCGCCTGGCGTTGGTCGGCGATGCGGCGGTGGGCATGCATCCTGTCACCGCCCATGGCTTCAACTTCGGGATACATAGCCAATACCGCCTGGCCCGACGGTTGATCGACGCCTATCAGCAGGGTAAGGATATCGCCGCCCCACCTCTGCTGGTCGGCTATGAACGGGAGCACCGTCTCGCCACTTGGCCGCTGTATCAGGCGACCCAGGCCATCGTCGGGCTATATACCGATGAACGCCCCCATGCTCGCATCCTGCGACACCTTGGTTTACGAGCGGGAGAGCGACTGTCTCCTGCCCGCCATTGGCTAGCGCAGCAGCTTGCTCAGACCGCGCCCAATCGAGCAGGGCCGACTCCACTCCCTGGGCTGCCGTCACTGCCCCTGCCACCTGCGCCCTTTCCTTCCCTGTTGTTTTCAGGGGCGCCCTCTCGCCAGCAGTAAGCAGAAATGACCGCTATATAAACGCAGAACCCCCGCCATATGGCGGGGGTTCTGCGTCATTCATGCGCCAGACGGACCTGTCGAAACAAGCCCCTGGTGCAAGCGCCCAGGTGACGGCCTGGGCGGCTTGCCTCACTCGGCGCTGTCGGCCTTGGCCTTCTGACGAAGACGAATGTTCAGCTCCTTGAGCTGATCGGCGCTGACATCGCCCGGTGCGTCCGTCATCAAGCAGGCGGCACTCTGCGTCTTCGGGAAGGCAATGACTTCCCGAATGGTGCGCGCACCGGTCATCAGCATGACCAGACGGTCGAGACCGAATGCCAGGCCACCGTGGGGCGGCGCGCCATAGTGCAGGGCGTCGAGCAGGAAGCCAAACTTCTCACGGGCCTCTTCTTCACCGATCCCGAGAATCTCGAACACCACGCTCTGCATGGCCTGATCGTGAATACGAATGGAGCCGCCACCCAGCTCGGTACCGTTCAGCACCATGTCATAGGCGCGTGAAAGGGCCCCCGCCGGATTGGCCTTGAGCTCTTCCGGGCTGCAGGCTGGTGAGGTGAACGGGTGGTGCAGCGGACTCAGACGCCCGTTGTCATCCGCCTCGAACATCGGGAAGTCGACGACCCACAGCGGTGCCCAGGCCTGGGTGTAGAGATTGAGATCCTCGCCCAGCTTGACCCGCAGCGCTCCCAGTGCCTCGTTGACGATGCGCGCCTTGTCGGCGCCGAAGAAGATGATGTCGCCATCTTCCGCACCGACACGGTCAAGCAGCGTCTCGATCACGTCTTCCATGAACTTGACGATCGGCGACTGCAGACCTTCGATACCCTTCGCACGCTCGTTGACCTTGATCCAGGCCAGACCGCGCGCTCCGTAGATACCGACGAACTTGGTGTATTCGTCAATTTCCTTGCGTGACAGCTTGGCACCGCCACTCACCTTGAGCGCTGCCACACGACCGTCTTCGGCGTTGGCAGGACCAGAGAAGACCTTGAAGTCGACGTCTTTCATCAGATCGTCGACATCGGTCAGCTCGAGCGGAATACGCAGATCAGGCTTGTCGGAGCCGAAGCGATGCATCGCCTCATGCCAGGTCATCTGCGGGAAGTCGCCAAGTTCGACATCCAGCACATCCTTGAACAGGCCCTGGATCATGGATTCGGTAATACCCATGATGTCGGACTCGTCGACAAAGGAAGCCTCGAGGTCGATCTGAGTGAATTCAGGCTGACGATCCGCCCGCAGGTCCTCGTCGCGGAAACACTTGGCAATCTGGTAGTAACGATCGAAGCCCGCCACCATCAACAGCTGCTTGAACAGCTGTGGGGACTGCGGCAACGCAAAGAAGTTGCCAGCATGGGTACGGCTAGGCACCAGGTAGTCGCGGG
This sequence comes from Halomonas sp. DP8Y7-1, assembly GCF_019801685.1. Taxonomy (NCBI): domain Bacteria; kingdom Pseudomonadati; phylum Pseudomonadota; class Gammaproteobacteria; order Oceanospirillales; family Halomonadaceae; genus Halomonas; species Halomonas sp. DP8Y7-1. The sequence continues at coordinate 267,827 of NZ_JAHVIN010000006.1, forward strand.
CACCCTCAGGGGTGGCGCGGGTCAGTACCGGGGTCTCGATATCCAGAAAGCCTTCGCCTTCGAGGAAGGCGCGTACGCTGTGGGAGATGCGAGAACGCAGACGCAGCTTCTCGATCATCTCAGGGCGACGCAGATCAATGTAGCGGTGCTTGAGGCGAATTTCCTCACCGACCTTGCCATGCTCGTCCAGCTGAAACGGCGGCGTTGCGGCGGTGTTGAGCACCTCTACTTCTTTGGCCAGCACCTCGATCAGGCCTGTCGGCATGTTCGGGTTCTGGGTGCCCTCGGGACGCATGCGCACACGGCCCTGAATGCGCAGCACGTACTCGCTGCGGGCGCGGTCGGCATTGGCGAAGGCCTCGGCAGTGTCAGGGTCGACCACAACCTGGGCGATACCATCACGATCGCGAAGGTCTAGGAAGATCACCCCACCGTGGTCACGGCGGCGATGCACCCAGCCGCACAGGCTGACCGTCTGGTCTACCAGGGTTTCGTTGAGCTGGCCGCAATAATGGCTGCGCATGTTGATTCCTGTCATGTTGCGTGAAGGTTGGACGGATCGAGACTCAGGCGGCGGCGCCGTCTCCGGAGGACGAGCTACCGGAGCCACTGCTGCCACTCGAGGCACCACTGTCGCCCGCCAAGTTTTTCTTGCTGCCGCCGGTCTTGAAATCGGTTTCGTACCAGCCACCGCCGGCAAGACGAAAGCCTGCGGCAGATACCAGACGATTCAGCTCGGGGGCTTCACAGGCTGGACAATCGCTCAAGGGAGCGGCGCTCATTCGCTGCAGCTTCTCGAGACGGTGGCCACAGGCCTTGCACTGATATTCGTAGATGGGCATGGTTTGAGGTCTCCGTTCGCATCAACCCTAAAAGTAGGAACAGAGACGCCACAGCGGCACATCTTCCGCAGCTCTCTGTCCCGACATGCGATATAGGGCCGGCCAAAAGCAATTCCAAGCCCAGATCAAGGGGCCGTATTATAGCGCGCTGAACCCCATGAGGCACAGCCCTGTGCGATCAAACCGCTCAAACTCGGCCATGCTACCCCCAATGACAAGAGGAGCCGTGATGAAAGCCGTTCTACTCGATGCCGACAGCCTGGGCGACGACATTGACCTGACCCCCCTGCGCGAGCAGCTCGACAGCCTGGACGTCCACCCCACCAGCACCACCGCCGAGGCCCGCGCGCGCCTCGACGGTGCTGATGTTGCGATCGTCAACAAGGTCGTGCTGGACGCCGATACGCTGAACGCCCTGCCCTCGCTGAAGCATATCTGCGTGCTGGCAACGGGCACCAACAACATCGATATGGAGGTCGCCCGGCAACGCGGCATTCGGGTCGACAACGTCAGCGCCTATGGTACCGCCAGCGTCGCCCAGCACACCCTGATGCTGATCCTGGCGCTGGCCACTCGCCTGCCACAGTACACCAGCGATGTTGCTGAAGGACGCTGGGGTGAGAGTCCCTTCTTCTGCATGATGGGGCATCCCACGGTACAGCTCGAAGGAAAGCATCTGGTGCTGGTCGGCCAGGGGGAGCTTGGGTCTCGCGTCGCCTCTCTGGCCGAGGCCTTCGGCATGCGGGTGACGTTCAGTGCACGTCCAGGTAATGAAGCCAACGACCATCGCCCCGCCCTGGCCGAACTGTTGCCGGAGGCCGATGTGGTCAGCCTGCACTGTCCACTGACCGAACACAGCCGCCACCTGATCAACGCTGACAACCTTGCACGCATGAAGGCCGGCGCGCTGCTGGTGAATTGCGCCCGCGGTGGTGTCATCGACGAGGAAGCCGCACTGGCGGCGCTGCGTGATGGCCGTCTGGCCGGCCTGGCCGTGGATGTCTTGCCGGTAGAGCCACCCCGCGATGGTCATGCGCTGATTGACGCGCTCAACGAGACGCCGCGGCTCAATCTACTGGTGACGCCGCACAGTGCGTGGATCACCCCGGAAGCGCGACAGAACATCGTACGGCTGACCGCGGAGAACTTGCGAAACGCCTGACGACCTAGCGTCGTGTCTTCGTGCCCTTGTCTAACGTTGATGTTATTCGAGGGCACCTCAATAAGGTGTTTGCCTATGCAGATAACGGTATAAACACGAATCTACCGTTGACTGCGCTTGCACACACCGGCCTTCACTCCGATACTTCGCGCTAACGCCGTATCACCAGGCGCAGGCACTTTTCGTACAAGCCCTAAGCCCATACCGTCATCGGACACCCTATGTTGTATAACTACGGGTCGATCAACCTCGACCATGTCTACCGCGTCTCTCATCTGGTGCGTCCTGGAGAAACCCTTGCCAGCCACGAACACCGTGTCGGCCTTGGCGGCAAGGGCGCCAATCAATCATTGGCCCTTGCCAAAGCGGGAGGCCAGGTCCAGCACTGGGGCTGCCTCAACGCACAGGATGGCTGGGCTCGCGAGTTACTGCAGGATGCCGGCGTCGACGTTACTGGCGTCAAGCAGGTACCAGGCCCTTCCGGACACGCCATCATTCAGGTGGACGACAGCGCGGAGAATGCCATTCTGCTCTTCCCCGGCGCCAATCATCACTTCAAGGCGGAGGATATCGCCGAACTGATGAAGGCTTGCTCAGCCGGTGATTGGCTGTTGCTGCAAAATGAGTGCAGCGTACTCGCCGACAGCATCCAGCTGGCACATCAGCGCGGCGTCCAGATCGCCTTCAACCCTGCGCCGATGAGCGATGACGTCAAGCGTCTGCCGCTGCATCTGGTCGATCTGCTGTTCGTCAATCGCGGCGAAGCCGCCTGGCTCGCTGAATGTGAGGATGACGCCTCTGCCGAGGCCTTGCTGGACGCCCTGGCGCAACAGCTTCCAACAACGGCAGTGGTGTTGACTCTGGGAGCCGAAGGCGCCTGGTACCAGCACGGCGATCAGCGGTACTTTCAGCCCGCCAGCAGCGTCAAGGCCGTCGACACTACAGCAGCCGGCGACACCTTCATCGGCTACTATCTGGCCGCCATGCAGGAGCAGGCAAGCGTTGCCGAGTGCCTGGCCCTCGCTTCCACCGCAGCCGCCTTGGGTGTTCAACGCCAAGGCGCTGCCACCAGCGTTCCCGCGCGCCATGAAGTGGACAGCGCCCTTTCATCCGGTCAGCACCAGATCCGCTGAGCCATTCTTCTTCAGCGTAGGCGTGGCACCACGCCACGCCTGCTGCACAGGAGCTATCGTGAAGTATCCGATCATCTTTGATACCGATCCTGGCGTTGATGACGCTCAGGCCATCGCCATCGCCCTGCGTCATCCCGACATTGACCTGCTGGGCATGACCACCACCTTTGGCAATGTCGATATCGATACCGCCACCCACAATGCGCTGTTGCTCGGTGAGTTGGCGGGCCAGCCCGTCCCAGTGGCCCAGGGCTCGGCATGCCCAATGGTCAAGCCGCGACACCCGGCACCGAAACATATTCACGGCGATAATGGGCTTGGCAACATTCCGCTGCCACCCGTCACCGGCCAGGCGGAGTCACGCAACGCGGCTCAATTCATCGTGGATACGGTGCGTGCACGTCCAGGTGAGGTGTCACTTGTCGCCGTGGGCCCCCTGGGCAATCTGGCCGCAGCACTTCAGCTGGCGCCAGAGATTGTCACTCTGGTTCGCCAAGTGGTCGTCATGGGCGGCTCCATCCGCGAAGGGGGCAATGTCACTCCGGTGGCGGAGGCCAACATCTTCAATGACGCCCACGCCGCGCAAAAGGTACTGACCGCGGGCTGGCCGCTGACCCTGGTGGGACTCGACGTCACCCATCGCTGTATCCTCACCCCCGAGCACATGTCCCGCATTGAAGCTGCCCAGGGGAATCTCGGTCGCGTCCTCGCCGGCAGCTATGACTTCTACCGCGCCTTCTACCGTGATGCCCTGGGCATCGACGGCTGCTGCCCTCACGACAGTGTGGCATTGGCCTGGCTGGTACGCCCGGAGCTGTTCAAGACCACCCGGGGCCACCTCAGCGTGGTGACCGAGGGCGCTGCGGAGGGCCAGACCATTCTTGCCGCGGAGGGTCGCCAGTTCATCGAGCCTCGCTGGTCCGGCACTCCTCTTGCGCAGGTGTGTCTCGAGGTAGACGGCGCTGCGGTCAGCCAATGGATCGCAGATACGCTCGGCTAACCCACCACGCCCGCTGGCGTCGACGCATCTTGCACTAGCTCGTTGCCCCGTTGATCTAGCAAGGGGCAACTCCGCATGGTGCCCAAGCAAAGGGGGCGGCCACCGACCGCTCGGTGACCGCCCCCTGTCGCTGTCGCCTTCTCGTCAGCCCGTCGTGAATGCCTCGGGCATCGACGAGAGTCTCACCTCTTGACGCGTCACTCGGGTCACCGTGGCCTGGGGCGGACCCTGCTCCAGCCACTCAGCGACCTGCTCGACCTCATGGCGAGGGCCGCACAGCAGTACCTCCACGCTGCCGTCAGGTTGATTATGCGCGTGCCCAACCAGCCCATGCGCCTGGGCCTGCTGCTGAGTCGACCAGCGAAAACTCACGCCTTGTACCTGCCCTTCGACAACGGCCTCCAGGCACATCATGTCACTCTCCATATTGTCCTCCCGCGCCTGATCGTGCTGCTTGGCGGTGGCTGCATGGCCTGTGCCGCTCACTTCATCCTCGGACATCCCATCGACGCGCTCAAGCGTGTCGACCTCTTGCTGACGCTGTTGCGCCTCCTGTTCGAATTCACGCTGCTCTTCAGCGCTCCACTGGGCCTTCACGCTTTGCTGATCCATCAACTCCTGCTTGACCAGCACGGCACTGTTGCGAGGAATAATCGGCTTGTGGCGGGCGACCAGGTGCACCTTGGTAAAGGCGGCGCCGAACAGCAGGATCAAGGAGGAGTAGTAGACCCACAGCAACACCACCACCACAGAGCCCGCTGCGCCGTAAGTCGATGCAGTGGCGTTGTAGGCAAGGTACAGCGCAATACCTGAGCGGCCTACCGAGAACAGCAATGCGGTGACCACGGCCCCGACAATGACATCACGCCAGCGCAACACCACGTCCGGCAAGACCTTGAAGATGGTGGCGAACAAGGCGGCAATGACCCCCACCGACACGGCAAACTCAATGCCCCTGGTCAGTAGACTGACATAGGGTAGAAGGTCATCAGCGGCCTTCAACGCCGCCCTCACAAAGACCCCAAGACCTACCGAAACCAACAGAATGAAGCCGATCGCGAGCACGATGGTCAACGACAGCATCCGGTTCTTCACGAAGATCCAGGCACTGTTACTGGTAGGACGGGCCGCTACTCCCCAGATGGTGTTCAGTGAAAACTGCATCTGACCGAACACGGTGGTGGCACCAACGATCAAGGCGCCAAAGCCCAGCAAGGTCGGCAACAGCCCGGACTCCTGAATCCGCGACTGGGCCACGGCCTGTTCGATGGCAGAGGCGGCGTCGGGTCCCATGGTGCCCTGCAGCTGGGCAAATATCTGTCCCTGGGCCGCCTCTTCACCGAGCACTACCCCAATCACCGTCACTGCAATGATCACCGTGGGGGCCAGGGAGAACAGCGTGTAAAACGCCAGGGACCCTGCATAGCTGAAAGCATTGCGCTCTAGCCAGAGCGCCACGGACCGCCGCAGTACTCCCCACCAGAAGGCGAAGAATGGAATGATCATAACGTTCCCTCGTCATTTTCTTTGCTGTCAGCATACCGAAGAGCGCGAGACAACGCAGAACCGATGTTCAACACCCTGTCTCAAGCAGGGGTTTGCGCGACCTGCCCCACCCCACCATAATGGCGGCGTCTGCGATACAGGAGTCGTTCATGCCCCCCGTCCCGGCCAGCACATCGTCCCAGGCCAGCTTCGACTGCCTTGTCTTTATTGGCCGCTTTCAGCCGCCGCACCTGGGCCATCTCGCTGTGATCCGGGCGGCGCTGAAGCAGGCGCGCCAGGTGATCGTCCTGGTAGGGTCTGCCTGGCAGGCGCGATCTCTACGCAACCCCTGGCGCTTCGACGAGCGCCGCCAGATGTTACGTAGCGCCTTCGACGACGAGGACAACGCCCGACTCGAAATCGTGCCGTTGCTCGACGCACTGTACAACGACGACGTCTGGGTCCACGACGTACAGCGCAAGGTGCGTGATCTGGCGCACCCCGAAAGCGCGAGACTGCCGCGAATCGGTCTGATCGGCGCAAGCAGAGGACAGTCAAGCTACTACCTGTCGCTGTTTCCCCAGTGGGAGTCCGTCAGCGTGCCGCTGGTAGAAGCGATCTCTGCCAGCCAGATTCGTGAGCGGCTGTTCCGCTCACAGGGCTCCGCAGTGGAATATCTCTCCACTAACGCCAGCCATGACCTTCCACCCGGTGTGGTTGAGCACGTCCATGAGTTCATGGACAGCAAACCCTACCGCCAGTTGGGAGAGGAACAACAGCTACTTGATCAATATCGCGCAGCCTGGGCCCAGGCGCCCTATCCGCCGATCTTTGTCACCGTATGCGCCGTAGTGGTGCAGTCGGGTCATGTGCTGTTGGCAAGGCGCACCTCGGCCCCGGGCAAGGGCTTGTATGCCCTGCCAGGGGGGTTTATCAGCGCCCAGGAGCGTTTGATGGATGCTTGTCTGCGAGAGTTGCGGGAGCGCATCCGCTTGAAAGTGCCGGAGCCGGTGCTGAAGGGATCACTGAGGGGACAACGCCTGTTCGACGAGCCCCATCGCAGCTGGCGTGGCAGGACCCTGGCCGAGGCCTTCTATTTTGCGCTGCGCCCTGACCAGAACCTTCCTCGGATCAAACCCGTCAAGGGCGGAGATCATGCTCGCTGGGTACCGTTGGCCGAACTGGAGCCGGAGAGTCTGTTCGAAGATCACTTCTTCATCATTCAGAACTTTCTTGGCCTGCCTGCCGACCGGCGCTCCTGACCACGAGCGCCACCTCACCCACCACCGAGGCCTGGCCAGCATCAGGCCTCCAGGAAGTCCCGTGGCAGCTTCATCATCTGACGCCACAGCTTCTCGACGCCCGGCTTGTGCACCAGTGAACAGCGGTACAGGCGAATCTCCAGCGGGACATCCCATTTCTCACCGCCAGCCCTGACCACGGTGCCGTTTTTCAGCTCCTGGCGCAGGCAGAAATCGGGAATCCATGCCATCCCTACCCCCTGCATCACCATAGCCTTCAAGCCCTCGGCCATCGCCGTCTCGTATACGGTGCGCAAGCGCAGCCGCAAGGGGTCATTCTTCAGCAGCATACGCACGCTGCGGCCAAGGAAGGCACCCTGGGTATAGGCCAGATAGGGCAGCGACGCATCGCCGTCAAGCGAGAAGCGTGGCTCGCCATTGGCGTCCGGCTGACACACCGGAATCATCTTGACGCTGCCGATCGAGAACGATGGGAAGACCTCCCCATCCAACTGCATGCTGGCATAGGGATCATAGTAGGCCAGCATCAAGTCGCAATTGCCTTCGCGCAGAACGTGAATGGCCTCCCCCACGTTCATCGCAACCAGGCGGGTGGGCAGCTCACCCAACCCCTTCTGCAGCCGGGAAATCCACTGCGGAAAGAAGCTCAGGGCCAGAGAGTGCGCGGCCACCACATCGAGCGCCTCATTGGCCATGGCCAGACCACGCAGGTGGCCCAACGACTCATTGAGCTGCTCGACGATGTTGCGCGCCGTGACCAGAAACAGCTGCCCCTGGGGGGTCAGGTCGATCGGCGTGGTAGAGCGGTCTACCAGTGTGACCCCTACCGCCTGCTCAAGAGAGCGAATCCTGCGACTGAAAGCGGGCTGCGTGACGTGGCGTTGACGCGCTGAGGCCGAGAAGCTCCGAGTGTTGGACAGGGCAACGAAGTCCTCGAGCCATTTCGTTTCTAGATTCACCGGTACTCCTTGAACTGTTGCCCCGTCCAACGTCGCCCTCTTCGACTAACGCTCTCGAGAGGGCAAATGGCTGTGATGGATGCCAAAGCGGCTCAATGTACCCGAAACCAGGCCCATGCCCAAGCATCGTCCCGGACTTTGTGTCGAGACCGCCGCACTTTCACCGCTGCCGTACCCTGAAGCCGTGCCTTTAAGCCATGCCTTGCTGCAACAAAACCGGACCCTACTGCACCGGCGCCAACAGATACGCGGCACGGGACACCAGCTTGCGCCACAGAGGACGTGCACGCATCTCCTCGAGCGTCACCTCACGGCAATTGGCGAAGTCCTGTTGCAGCATGGCTTCCACTTCACTGGCGAACCCGCGGTGAGGGACCAGTGCGGTAATCTCGAAATTCAGCCTGAAGGATCGATTATCGAGATTCACGGTGCCCACACTGGCGGCTTCGTCATCGATCAACATCACTTTCTGATGCAAAAAACCGGGTTGATAGCGGAACACTCGAATACCGGCCTTGATCATGTCCGGCAGAAAGGCAAAGGCCGACAGGAACACCAGCAGATGATCCGGACGCTCCGGCATCATGATACGTACATCGACGCCGCGCATGGCCGCCAGTCGTAGCGCCCCCTGCACCCCCTCGTCCGGCACGAAATAGGGGCTGGTCACCCACAGCCGATGATGCGCGCTGTGAATCTGATGCTGCACCATGAGGCTGGCCGTCTCCTGAGGATCGGCAGGACCAGAGGGCACGATCACCACCTGACGGTCACTGTCGTCAGTGGCGTCGTGATGATCGACAGCCGGCGCCCACGACAGGCTGAGCATGGTCCCCGTGGCCCAGTGCCAATCTTCCCAAAAGGCCTCCTGAAGACCCAGCACGCTGGGGCCGGTCAACTTGAGATGGGTATCTCGCCAGGCTCCGTGTCGCGGATTTTCTCCGAGGTACTCGACGCCGACATTGAGCCCTCCGAGCCAGCCCTCGCGGCCGTCCACCACCAGAATCTTGCGGTGATTGCGGAAATTCAGCTGGAACCGGTGACGCCAGCCTCGCGATGAATGGAAGGCGCTGACGTTGATCCCAGCGTCGCGCAAGTCCCGCAGGTAACCCTCGCTTAATTGGCGACTACCGATCTCGTCATACAGGAAGTAGACCCGTACCTGACGCTCGGCGGCACGCATCAGGTGCTGCTGCAGGCGTCGCCCAAGGGCATCATCTCGCACAATGAAAAACTGGATGAGGATGTAGGAGCGAGCGGCATCGATACCCGCGAACAGGCTATCGAAGGTTTGCTCACCATCTATCAGTAGTTCGGTGCGGTTGCCGCTGGTCAACGGCATCATGGCCAGCTTCTCGACCGCCTTGACATCGGCATGGCTTGAACTGACCAGATAGGAGTCGAACCGATCTCGGTAGCGCAGCAGCACGCGTCTCAGCAAGGTGTCGCGCTGCCCACGAGCGGATACGTAGCCGTAAAAGCGTGGACGCCCAAATACCCAGTAGGCGGGCAAGGCCAGATAGGGCATCGTCAGCAGCGAGATGATCCAGGCAATCGCGCCCTGGGAGGTACGGCTCGACATCAGCGCCATGACAGCGGAAATGGCGCCGCCGACATGTATCAAAAAGATGGCCACACCAATCAACCATGAGGTCATCGCGGGTCTCCGTCCATGTGACAAGGCACCGTATTGCATCCTCGTGCCGGCACCAGCATACCGGTAACGACGACGGCCCCGCCAGGTGGCGGAGCCGTCGTATCTCGTCAGCGCATGAGCCGCGCATCGCCAGAGGCGACGTTGGGATCACGCCACTGCCTCCCCGGCCGTCGTAGCGGCAGGGTCACACCGCTTCGGCGATGATTTCCTTCCACTTGGCCGGGCCGGTCTGATGCACCGACGTACCCTGGCTGTCCACGGCCACGGTCACTGGCATGTCTTCCACTTCAAACTCGTAGATGGCTTCCATGCCAAGGTCTTCAAAGCCCACCACGCGGGATGCCTTGATCGCCTGGGACACCAGGTAAGCGGCGCCGCCAACGGCCATCAGGTACACCGCCTGATTATCGCGAATGGCATCGATCGCAAGCTGTCCCCGCTCGGCCTTGCCGACCATGCCCAGCAGGCCAGTCTGCTCAAGCATGGTGCGGGTGAACTTGTCCATGCGGGTCGCGGTTGTCGGTCCTGCAGGTCCGACGACCTCATCACCCACCGGATCCACCGGCCCGACGTAGTAGATGAAGCGCCCCTTCAGATCCACGGGCAGGCTTTCGCCCTTGGCCAGCATATCGACCATGCGCTTGTGAGCCGCATCGCGCCCGGTCAACAGCTTGCCGTTCAGCAGCAACGTATCACCCGGCTGCCAGCTCTGGACGTCCTCGGCGGTCACCTCATCGAGATTCACGCGCTTGACGTTGGCACCCGCCTCGCGCGTGATCTCGGGCCAGTCCTCAAGCTTGGGCGCCTTCAGCGCAGCAGGCCCGGAACCATCCAGGGTGAAATGGGCATGACGAGTGGCGGCGCAGTTGGGGATGATCGCCACCGGCTTGTTGGCTGCGTGGGTCGGGTAATCCTTGACCTTGATGTCCAGCACCGTGGTCAGTCCACCCAGACCTTGGGCGCCGATACCACTCTTGTTGACCTTGTCGAACAACTCCAGACGCAGCTCCTCGGCGCGGCTGGATGCTCCGCGGGCCTGAAGATCCTGAATATCGATCGGATCCAGCAGCGCTTCCTTGGCAAGCTCCATGGCCTTTTCAGCGGTCCCACCGATACCAATACCCAGCATGCCCGGCGGGCACCAGCCAGCCCCCATCTTGGGCAACTGCTCCATTACCCAGTCCACCACGGAATCGGACGGGTTGAGCATGGCGAACTTGGACTTGGCCTCGCTGCCGCCGCCCTTGGCCGCGACGTGGACTTCTACCTTGTCACCCGGCACCAGCTTGTGGTGGATGACCGCGGGGGTGTTGTCCTTGGTGTTCTGGCGCTTGCCATCAGGATCAGCCAGAACCGAGGCGCGCAGCACGTTGTCAGGAAAGTTGTAGGCACGACGCACGCCCTCGTTGATCATGTCGTCGAGGCTCATGTCCGCTTCGAAGCGGACATTCATGCCGACGTGGACGAACACGGTCACGATCCCGGTGTCCTGGCAGATCGGGCGGTGCCCCGTGGCACACATGCGCGAGTTGATCAGGATCTGGGCGATGGCATCCTTCGCTGCCGGGTTCTCCTCACGCTCGTAGGCGGCCGCCATGGCGTCGATGAAGTCCTTCGGGTGATAGTAGGAGATGTACTGGAGGGCATCGGCGACACTCGTGATGAGGTCGTCCTGGCGAATCACGGTCATGGCAGACTCCTTGGCTGGGTCGGTACGCCCGCTCTCTTGGCCACGCGGAGGCAGCACGGCAGGCTTGCGAGGGGCGCTAGTGTAGCGCAATGCGCTGCGCTAGGCAGCCACTCCCCGACCCAGACTGGCGTGAATGACGGTTCAGCGCTGGCAGCGCGGGCAGTGATACAGCCGACGCGAGGCCATGCTGATGCGCTCTATCTCGCCGCCGCAGGCGTGGCATGGCTTGCCATCCCGCTCGAACACCGCAAACCGCCACCCCCGCCGCGTGGCTCCCTGCTGCCGGACCAGGGACACCCACTCAGCGCGGTTGGTCACGCCCGCCTGCCGGTAGGCCTGCTGCGTGATGTCAAGGATCGTGCGCGCCAGTCGCTGGCGCTCTTGAGCCGACAGATCCCGGGGGCGCCGCCCCGGAGCGACGCCGGCGAAGAACAGGATCTCTGAGCGAAGATAGTTGCCGATACCGGCCAGCAGCCCCTGGTCAAGCAGACTATTTCCCAGCGCCCGACCGCGCCACTGCGGGGCGTCGAGACGCTCTTCGATATCCTCAGGACTGACCTGGTGGGTGAGCAGATCTGGCCCCAATCGGCTAAGAAACGGGTGATCGGCTAGTGCATCGTGCTGCCACAGGGAGACATCAGATGCACTATAGAGACTGGCGGCGTGCTGCCCTGCGGCCAGCGATACCCTTAGCGAACGCCGGGTGGACGGGGGGCGATCACGCCGGTGCAGCTTCCACACACCGTACAATTGGTTGTGTGAATACAGCGTTCGTTGATCGTCAAAGTGAATCAGCAGCGCCTTGCCCCAGCAGTCCACCGAGGACACCTTGCGCCCTATCAGCGACGACGCCTGTGGCTTTAGTTCGGCGAAGGAAAACCATACATGATCGAGCCGGCGACCTTGCAATTGCTGTCCCAACCGGTCGGCGACGCGTCGAATCTCGGGACCTTCTGGCATTCTGCCTCCTGTCGGACACCGGGGGCGGCAACCATTGGCCATCAAGCGAAGCGTGAGGGGCGCTACCTGCCAACGGCAGGCGATAGCGTCGCCTCAACCCTCGCCATCATGCCGGCTCCGCAGGCTGGGACCTACATCGCCCCCAGGGCAAGCTGACGTTCGCGCAACTCGTGCAAGCGATCGCGCAAACGCGCAGCCTCCTCGAATTCGAGGTTGGCGGCGGCCTCGCTCATGGCGTCCTCGACCCGCGTCATTTCCTTGCGCAATTCATCCCCCGACAGGCTGGACACGTCGTAGGTGGCTTCCGGCTCGGCCACCTTGCGATCCTTGCCCCGCCCCTTGCTCTTGCGGCTACCGGGAGCCTGGGCAGCCTCCAGAATATCAGCCACGGAGCGCGTGACCGTCTGGGGCGTGATGCCGTGCTCCTCGTTGTGGGCCATCTGCTTGGCGCGACGACGCTCGGTCTCGTCAATGGTCTTGCGCATCGAGTCAGTGATGCGATCGCCATAGAGGATGGCCTTGCCGTTGGCGTTACGCGCGGCTCGTCCGACCGTCTGAATCAGCGAACGCTCGGCACGCAGGAAGCCTTCCTTGTCCGCATCCAGAATGGCAACCAGAGACACCTCTGGTATGTCGAGGCCTTCTCGCAGCAGGTTGATGCCCACCAGCACATCGAACTTGCCCAGTCGCAGATCACGAATGATCTCGACCCGTTCGACCGTATCGATGTCGGAATGCAGATAGCGAACCTTGACGTCATGTTCGTCCAGATACTCCGTCAGATCTTCTGCCATGCGCTTGGTCAGGGTCGTGACCAGCACCCTTTCACCGACGCCGGTACGCAACCGAATTTCGGACAGCAGATCATCCACCTGGGTCGACGCCGGCCTGACCTCGATCTGTGGATCCAGCAGTCCGGTGGGTCGCACCACCTGCTCGACGATCTGTCCGGCGTGTTCGGCCTCGTAAGGGCCGGGCGTTGCGGACACGAAGATCGTCTGAGGGCAGATCCGCTCCCACTCCTCGAAGGTCATGGGACGGTTGTCCAACGCCGAGGGCAGTCGGAAGCCATACTCCACCAGGGTTTCCTTGCGCGAGCGGTCACCCCGATACATGCCTCCTACCTGGGGCACGCTCACGTGGGACTCATCAATGAACAGCAGTGCATCGGACGGCAGATAGTCGAAGAAGGTGGGCGGCGGCTCACCGGGATTCCTTCCAGACAGGTAGCGGGAATAGTTCTCGATGCCGTTGCAGTAGCCCAACTCAAGCATCATCTCGATATCGTAGAGCGTGCGCTGCTCCAGACGCTGAGCCTCGACCAGTCGATCTTCCTTACGCAGGAAGGCCAGACGCTCCACCAGCTCTTCCTTGATCCGGTCCACCGCCGCCAGGATGGTTTCCCTGGGGGTCACGTAGTGGCTCTTGGGATAGATGGTCATGCGCGGGACCTTGCCACGCACTTCGCCGGTCAACGGATCAAACAGGCTGATCGAGTCGATCTCGTCATCGAACAGCTCGACCCGGACCGCCTCGTCTTCGGCATCCGCCGGGAAGATATCGATGACATCGCCTCTGACCCGGTAGGTACCGCGCTTGAAGTCCATGTCGTTACGGGTGTACTGAAGTTCCGCCAGACGCCGCAGAAACCCCCGCTGGTCGATCAACTCGCCACGAGTGAAGTGCAGGCGCATCTTCAGGTACTGATCCGGGTCCCCAAGGCCATAAATCGCCGAGACCGAGACGACGATCAACGCATCACGGCGCTCCAGCAGTGCCTTGGTGGCGGACAGACGCATCTGCTCGATATGGTCGTTGATCGAGGCGTCCTTCTCGATGAAGGTGTCCGACGATGGCACGTAGGCTTCAGGCTGATAATAGTCGTAGTAGGAGACGAAATACTCGACCGCGTTATCGGGGAAAAACGCCTTGAACTCGCCATAAAGCTGGGCGGCCAACGTCTTGTTGGGTGCCATGACGATCGTCGGCCGCTGGAGCCGCTCGACGATATTGGCCATGGTGAAGGTCTTGCCTGAGCCGGTAACCCCCAGCAGGGTCTGGTGGGCCAGGCCTGCATCGAGACCACCGACCAACCCGGAGATGGCGTTGGGCTGGTCGCCGGCGGGCTTGAACTTGGATGAAAGACGGAACGACTTGCTCATCGTGACTCCTGCAGAGGGATATTCATCAGGTCGGGGCGAAGCGACCATCCTTCAAGCCCCACCACCATCGCCAAGTCTCCGACACTAGCTACACACCATCGCTGCCATGACCAACGTGCCGTAAAGCGGTACACCGAAAGCCAGGGTGCGGCGGAAGCCAGGCAATAGCGGCGCCCTGACGCGCTCACTCTGCCAGGGTGCGCGTGGTGATCTCGACCGTGGAGCTGGTCATCAGCCGATGAATGGGACACTTGTGGCTGATTTCTTCCAGCCGTGCCTGCATCTGAGCGTCGGCAATTCCGTGAAACGTCATCGCCACATCGAGCCGGTAGATCCCCTTGCGTTCATCACGCTCATCGCGGGTGACCACCACGCTGACCCCCTCCAGGGGCCATTCCTTGCGGCGAGCGTACATCTGGGCGGTGATAGCCTTGCAAGCGCCTAACGACAGGTCGAAGTAGTCGTGTGGGTCCGGTGCCAGGCCGTCTCCGCCATAGGGCACTGGCACGTCGACCAGAATGTCGTCGAAGCTCTCGATGGAAACGCGCTGCCTCAGTTTGCCGTCTTTCTCGGTGGTGACATGGATGGTCATCACTTCACCTCGATGCCGAGCTTGAGGCGCTTGATCGCCTCAATCAGTGCCTCTCGACGCGCTCTCCCCTCCACCTCGGCCCCGTGCCGACCGACTTCTACGCTGTCGACACCATCGAGCATCATCAGCGCGGTGGTGATCTGGTTGACCTGCTCGGCGCTATCTACGCCCTTAAACTCAAGAGAATATTGAGCCATCGAATATCACTTCCTGAACGCTGTGGACGAACCCGAAAGCTTAGCATGGGCAGCCATGACTGACAGCGGCGCAATCGTCCGGCCTCGACCGTTCGAGTACAGGAAGGGACAAGACGGCGTCCCGACAGGCGGCGGTCGCGTGCTTGCAAAACGCTGGGTCCGCCCTCACATTGCACGCATGCGCATAACATGCATGATGCTCACATGCTGCGCCCACTTCTTACCGCCGGACAGGACGGTCTCATGACGGATTGGATCACCGCGCTAGGCGGTCATATCAGCGGCCCGGATCAGGTCGAGTTTACTACCCCCGACGCGCCTCGACAGGCCCTCGACGGCACCGTGGTCACACCGCTGGTGCACCTGAGTGCTCTGGACATCACCGGCGCCGATGCCAGCGCTTTTCTGCAAGGGCAGACCAGTGCCCAGGTCCAGCATGCCAACGGCGACTTCGCGCCATTGACCTGCTTCTGCACGCCCAAGGGACGCATGCTCGCCAATGGCCAGCTCATGCAGGTGGCGCCGGACCACTATCGCCTGCTGATGCATCGCAGCCTGATCGCCCCAATGGCCAACCATCTTGGCAAGTTTGCCGCCTTCTACAAGGTATCCCTCCAGCAACGGGATGATCTGGCCATGATCGGCCTGATCGGGCAGGAGGCCGCCGCGCTGGCAGAGGTCGACTGTGACCTTAAAGCGCCAGCCGTATGGCATCAGGCCACCCAGGACACCTTGATGATACTGGCGCACCCGGGCCAACGGGATCGCTACGTCATCATGCTTCAGGAGGAAGATGCCAGGTCCCTGCTCGAGCGCTTGGCGCAGCAATGCAGCATTGTCGGCAATGACGTCTGGCGACTGTCGGATATTCAGGCGGGGCTGCATTTCATTGACGCCAACCAGCAGGACAGCTTCTTGCCCCAGATGCTCAACTGGGAGGGGCTGGCCGGCATCAGCTTCAAGAAAGGCTGCTACACCGGACAGGAGGTCGTCGCCCGAGCGCACTTCCGTGGCCAGGTAAAGAAGCGTCTCTACCGGGCCCAGCTTGAAGGCACTCAATTACCGGCTGCAGGCTCCGACGTGCTGGATGCAGAAGGAAAGCGACAGGGTGAGGTCATCGCAAGCGCCTTGGACGCCTACGCACAGGTAGAGGTGTTGGCCGTCCTCAACACCAAGGCGGAGGAGATGGCGCTTGAGGCCGAGGGCCAGAAGTGCAAGTTGCTGCATTTGCCCTATGCGGTGGAACGGCTTGATCCGGAGACGCTGGTCTAGGTCTCAGAACGATACAGCGAGGCTGCCATCACCCAGGTGGCAGCCGAAACAACCTGCGGGCGTTACCGCTGCTGCAGTCTGCCACCCGCTCGATGGTCTGCCGTCGCAGCTCGGCTACGCAGTCGCATACCTGGGCCACCCTGGCAGGCTCGTTGCGCTGCCCCTGATGGCCGCATAGCGGCATGTCTGGACTGTCGCTCTCCAGCAGGAAACCGTCATCAGGTAGCGAGACGACGGCCCGCCTTAGCCTCGCCGCGCGCGGATAGGTCACCGCTCCCCCCAGGCCCAGCACGAAACCCAGGTCCAGGAACCGGCTCGCCTGCTGCGCGGACCCGGAAAAGGCATGAATGACGCCACCGGCCGGCAGCGCCAGCTGACGCAGCCGCTTGGCCACCTCGTCATTGGCCCGCACGCAATGCACCACCACCGGCAAGTCGCGTTCCTTGGCCAGCGCCAGCTGGGCATCGAACAGTCGCCACTGCTGCTCGAGAGTATCGCCGAAGCGGGCATCGATACCGCATTCACCCACGGCGACACACTCGGGATGCTGATCCAGGGCCCGTGCCAGCGCCGCCAGATCGTCGTCACCACCACTCAGGTGATGATGGGCAAGAAACACCGGGTGTAACCCCAGGCAGACATGCACACGATCGTGATGGCTCTGCTGCAGGGTTGCCTGCCATCCTTGGCGATGGGTGCCCGCCACCACCAGTTGATCGACGCCGGCGTGACGCGCCCTGGCCAGGACAGCGTCACGATCGGGATCAAATGCCGCGTTGTCCAGATGACAATGGGCGTCGATCAACATGTCAGTGCTCGCGGGTCTCGCGGAATCGAATGTCCGGCCAGCGCTCCTGGGTCATCTGCAGGTTGACCCGGGTCGGCGCGATATAGGTGAGATAACCACCGCCATCGATGGCCAGGTTGGCACTGGCCTTGCGCTTGAATTCCTCAAGCATCTTGGCATCGTCGCAGTAGACCCAGCGCGCAGTATTGACGTTCACGCCCTCGTAGATGCAATCGACCTTGTACTCTTCCTTCAGGCGATGGGCGACCACATCGAACTGCAAGGTACCCACCGCGCCAAGGATCAGGTCATTGTTGTCCACCGGCATGAACACCTGGGTCGCCCCCTCTTCCGACAGCTGCTGCAGGCCTTTCTGCAGGGCCTTCATCTTCAGCGGATCCTTCAACCGCACGCGCTTGAACAGCTCCGGTGCGAAGTGCGGAATCCCGGTGAAGCGCATATCCTCACCTTGCGTGAAGGTATCGCCGATCTGAATCGTGCCGTGGTTGTGCAGACCGATGATGTCACCCGGCCAGGCCTCTTCCACATGCGCACGGTCTGCCGCCATGAAGGTCAGGGCGTCGGCAATCTTGACGTCCTTCTTGATACGCACGTGGCGCATCTTCATGTTCTTCTCGTACTTGCCCGAGCATACCCGCAGGAAGGCAATGCGATCGCGGTGGTTGGGATCCATGTTGGCCTGGATCTTGAACACGAACCCAGTGAACCGCTCGTCTTCCGCGGGCACCTCTCGCACATCGGTCTCCCGCGATTGGGGCGGCGGCGCGTACTCGACAAAGCCATCGAGCATCTCGCGCACACCAAAATTACCCATCGCCGTACCAAAGTACACCGGCGTCAGCTCCCCACGGCGGTACGCCTCAAGGTCGAACGTATGAGAAGCACCGCGCACCAGCTCTACCTCCATGCGCAGTTCTTCAGCCACATCTTCCCCGAGCACGGCGTCGACCTCGGGGCTGTCCAATCCCTCGATGCGCTTGTCATCGGGGATTCGGTTGCCCTGCCCCTGGGTGTAGAGGTGAATGACATCATTGTAGAGGTGATAGACGCCCTTGAACTGGCGCCCCATCCCGATCGGCCAGGTCATGGGCGCGCATTGGATGTTCAGCACGGTCTCGACCTCGTCCATTACCTCGATGGGGTCACGGATATCGCGGTCCATCTTGTTGACGAAGGTCAGGATCGGGGTGGTACGCAGGCGGCAGACCTCCATCAGCTTGATGGTGCGATCCTCGACCCCCTTGGCGCCATCGATGACCATCAGGGCAGAGTCCACCGCGGTCAGGGTGCGATAGGTATCTTCAGAGAAGTCTTCGTGCCCGGGGGTGTCGAGCAGGTTGACCATGCGTCCGCCATAGGGGAACTGCATGACCGAGGTCGTCACCGAGATCCCCCGCTCCTGCTCCATTTTCATCCAGTCCGAGGTGGCATGACGATCATCACGCTTGCTCTTCACCGACCCCGCCATCTGGATGGCATTTCCGAACAGCAGCATTTTTTCGGTGATGGTGGTCTTACCCGCATCCGGGTGACTGATGATGGCAAAGGTACGCCGAAGCCCGGTTTCCTGGGCCTGCTTGGGGTTGGACATGAAGACTTACGCCTGCTTGCTCGTCGAGTGGGGACACGGGCACTTTGGCGCCGTGTGCAAAGTCGCCATGATACCGCGACGAGGCCCCTGCCTGCATCCACCCAGACAGGACATCCGCTGTGGTTGCCTCCTCAGCCTGGGCCCGGGACGACCTGCTGACCCGGCTCACCGTCGATGAAACCCAACGGCTCAGTCCCGTTTCTCTGAATGTTTCCTCCGAAACGTCGATAAGCCTGAATGTAAGCGATGAGTGCAGGCACTTTTCAGACGAGCCCTAGGCCAGACTCTCCTCTATATGCTCCGCCAGATAGTCAATAAACACGCGTACCTTGGGTGGTAGCCCACTACGACTGGGAAACACCGCGTGAAATTCCAGCGTCGGGCCACGCCAGGACGGCAGTACGGCCTCCAGGGCCCCTTCCGCGAGGTGGGGCCTGGCCATCAGCGAGGTCCCAAAATAGATCCCATGCCCCCCAAGAGCAGTGTTCAGCGCCGACAGCGGTTCATTGGAGACCAGCGCAGGCCTTAGCTGCACACGCAGGGCTTCATGCTCCGGCTGCCATAGCTGCCACACCACCCGCTCTCTCTCGGGATTGGGCGACTGGGCAAGCGTTACGTGGTTGACCAGTTCGTCCGGGTGACTAGGCCGTCCATGACGGTCCAGGTACGTGGGGCTTGCGTAGAGCCGCATCACTGCTTCACCCAGTTTGCGAAAGCGATAGCCCCCCTGCTCCACCGGCCCCACATGAAGCGCGATATCCGTTCCCTCGGCAAGCAGGTCCACCGCGGTATCGTTCAGGGTCAGTTGCAGGCGGATATCTGGATACTGCTGCAGAAAACCGCCCAACAGCGGCGCCAGGTACTGAGAACCAAAGGTGTAGAGCGACGCCACCTTCAGCACACCACTCGGGGTCGACTGCAGCTGGCCCACGGCCAGCTGTGCATCTTCGACTTCCCGCCGCATGGCCACACAGTGTTGATAGAACACCGCGCCGGCCTCGGTCAGGTGCATACGCCGGGTGGTGCGCTCCAGCAGCCGTATACCCAGATTGCGTTCCAGCTCCCTCAACTTGCGACTCAAGGTGCTGGAGGGTATTCCCAGCCGCTCAGAGGCTTGCCCGAAGCTTCCTAGATCCACGATGCAGGCGAACCACAGCATGCTGTTGGCATTCGGGTAGGTCATGACGCTCGCTTCCTTGTTCCATGGACACCCACGATTAGAGCCGATCCTGGCTATCGTCACCTTGCTCAGCGCCAGCAAAACCGTCGCTCAGCTGACGCCTTGTCTCCTGCGGGGCTCTCTTAAGGGCTCTCTTAAGGGCTCTCTTGAGGGCCATCTCAGGCACGACTCCAGCCACTATCCCATCGACGACATTATTTTCTCCAATATCCGCGTTTTTCTCGTGGTCGGGGCTACCTACAGTGGAGTCAGCCGTGATGCCAAGAGAGGAAACAATAAT
This sequence comes from Halomonas sp. DP8Y7-1, assembly GCF_019801685.1. Taxonomy (NCBI): domain Bacteria; kingdom Pseudomonadati; phylum Pseudomonadota; class Gammaproteobacteria; order Oceanospirillales; family Halomonadaceae; genus Halomonas; species Halomonas sp. DP8Y7-1. Next base: position 288,059 of record NZ_JAHVIN010000006.1, read on the forward strand.
GCCAACCGCAGAGACTCGCCTCACACTGACCGTACGCCGGATTCGCCAGCTCACCCCCACCATCAAAGCCTTCGAGCTGGTATCCCCTGACGGCCAGACGCTGCCAACCTTCACTCCCGGCGCACACCTGAAAGTAGAGGTCCAGCTAGCTGACGGCAGCCGGGATGAGCGTGCCTACTCCCTGGTCAATAGCCAGGACCCCACCTCTCACTACGAGATTGCCGTGCAGCTGGAGCCAGAAAGCCGCGGTGGTTCCGCCTACATGCATGGTTTGAAGGAAGGTGTCACTGTTGGCGCATCCTGTCCACGCAACGACTTCCCTCTGGCACAGGATGGCACGCACCACGTCCTGATCGCCGGCGGCATCGGTATCACCCCCATACTCTCGATGGCCGCACAGTTGCAGGCACAGGGCGCTTCTTATGAGATGCATGTCGGCGCTCGAGCGCCGGGGCTTATGGCCTATCGAGCACATATCGAAAGCCTGTGCGGTCAGCATGCTCACCTGTGCTTCGACGGTGGAGATCCGAGCAAAGGCCTGCAGCTCGCTACCCTGATGGGTCCCCCAGCCCCCGGCAAGCACGTCTATGTCTGTGGCCCTCGCGGGCTGATCGACGCCGTCATTGCAACGGCCAAGGCCAACGGTTGGGAAGCGGAACAGGTGCATTTTGAACTGTTTGCGAGTACCGCACAGCAGACAGGTGACACCGGCTTCCAGGTTGAACTGACCGAATCCGGCATGACCCTCGAGGTGCCGCCCGACAAGACCATTCTCGAAGTGATGATCGCCGCCGGCCTGGACCCCTTGTACGACTGCAATCGCGGTGAGTGCGGGGTCTGCGCGGTGGACGTCATCGACGGCACCCCAGAGCACCGCGACTACTGCCTGAGCGAAGAAGACCACGAGTCAAATAGTTCCATGTGCATCTGCGTATCGCGATCCACGACCCCCAGTCTGTCACTCAAAGCGTAACCCCCTTGATCCATTGATAGCCCCATCGAGTAGATACCACCGAACAACACGACCGAATAACACGACCGAATAACAAGAGAGGAGAAACACCATGGCTCAATTCATTCACAATGCCTGGTACGTCGCCGCCTGGAGCGAAGAAGTGCAGCGCAAGCTACTGCCACGCACCATTCTCAATGAACCCGTGGTCATGTATCGCCGCGAGAACGGCGAACCCGCCGCCCTTCTCGACAGCTGCCCTCACAAGCTGGCGCCACTATCGTTGGGCGAGTTGAAAGGCGACGAGGTCGAATGTGGTTACCACGGCATGATGTTCGACTGCACAGGCAAGTGTTCGCGCATCCCTGGACAGCCCAATATTCCGCCCAGCGCCAAGGTGCGAGCCTTCCCGGTCGTGGAACGTTACAACGCCGTATGGATCTGGATGGGTGAACCAGAGCTTGCCGACCCCTCGCAGATTGTGGAGGTGCCCCACTACGGTGAAGACGGCTGGGGACTGGTGGATGGCCAGTATCTGCACTTCAAGTCGAACTATCTGAACATCACCGACAACCTGGTGGATCCAGCCCATACGACCTATGTGCACAAGCGCACCATCGGTGGTGCCAGCGCCAGCGACGTCAGCGTCAAGGTAGAACAGGGCGACAGCCACGTACTGGCCTACCGCTGGATCAAGGATGAGCCGCCGGTACCGCTGTTTGAAAAGATGGGTAACTTCAAGGGGAATACCGACCGCTGGCAGTACTATTACCTGCACATGCCGTCGGTGTCCTACGTCGATTTCGGCGGCATCGATACCGGCGTAGAACCTACCGAGGACAACAAGGACAAGGGACTACGCTCCTACAGCTTCAATTTCCTGACGCCTGAAACCGACTCGACCACCCACTACTTCTGGCTGCACGTGCGCAACTATCACCCCACCAACGAGGACGTCGATCGCGACGTGGAGCACTTGATGACCCTGACCTTCAACGAGGATCTCGACATTCTTGAGGAAATTCAGAAGGAACAGGATCGCACCGGCATTCGCGAGCGAGTCCGTCTGGGTATCGACAACGCCCCTGCCAGGATCCGCAAGATGGTCGAGCGCCGGGTCGCGGCAGAACAACCCACCGACTCTGCCTGATCCTTCATCGCTGCCATGGCGCCCGCTCACGGGCGCGTGCACCCACCAGCGCCACCCGGGAGCCTCGTCTGCCGGGTGGCGCCGGCCGTTAGCGCCTGCACGCAAGCCTCTTTCGGAAGCCTCCCTTGGACGCCACCGACTAACGGTACTGTCATCGCCACGGGCACCAGACACCGTAGTGACATATCTCTGCGATCAGTTTGTCACGCGCCGACACGACACTATTTCCCGTCGTCAGCGCTCGGTTTGACCCACTCCACGCTATCCAGGCCACGCTATCCACGCCTGGCTGCACGTCCAATCAGTGAGCAGCACAGAGGGGACAAAACAGAAGGGCTCTGAGCAGCAACGCTTAAGACGGGTTGCCGCCTCAGGTCGCCACCCTGATACGCAACCGATTGCCCACGCCAGGCACCTGATCTGGGAAGTCGACAACGTCTCTTGATAGTCCCTATCGGTAGTTTCTCTCGATAGCCCCTATCAATAGCCCCTGTCGAAAGCCCCCTGTCGATAGCCCCCTGTCGATAGCCCCTGTCGCGACCTTTGCCCGCTGACGACAGCATCCCCCGGACCGTATGACAAGGAGAGCCCCATGTTTACCACACGACGCCAGTTTCTCGGCCTAGGCCTCAAGGCCGGCGCGGGACTAGGATTGATGACCGCGGCACCAGGCATTGTGCTAGCCGAGGCACGCCGCCCCCTGCTGACCTCAGGGGTGATGACCGGCGATGTTACCCAGGACCGCGCCATTCTCTGGTCCCGTGTAGACCGTCCCGCCCAGATGCTGGTGGAGATCGCGGACAACCCGACATTTGCCAACGCCCGCACGTTACAGGGTCCTACCGCCCTGCCCACCAGTGGCCTGACCACGAAGCTGGATATCACCGGGCTGGGCGACATGGAAGAAGTGCATTACCGCGTGCGCTACGCAGCGCTCGGCGATGCCCGAGCCCTGAGCGAGCCCACAGTGGGCCGATTGGTCATGCCAGGCCAGCGCGCACGCTCGGTGCGCTTCGTGTGGTCCGGGGATACCGTCGGTCAAGGCTGGGGCATCGATGAGTCACGGGGCGGCATGCGCATCTACGACACCATGCTCAAGCAGTCTCCGGACTTCTTCCTGCACTCCGGGGACACTATCTACGCCGACGGCCCGCTCGAGGAAACGGTCAATCTGGAAGACGGTAGCGTCTGGCGCAATCGCATGACCGAAGCCAAGAGCAAGGTTGCCGAGACCCTGGAAGAGTACCGCGGCCAGTATGTCTACAACCTGCTGGATGACAACCTCAAGCGCTTCAATGCACGGGTGCCGATGTTTGCCCAATGGGATGATCACGAGACGGTAAACAACTGGTACCCCGGGGAAATCCTTGATGATCCCCGCTACAGCGAAAAGAACGTCTCCCTGCTGGCGGCACGAGCGCGTCGTGCCTTCCTGGAACACATGCCGATTCGTCAGCGGCCAGAAGCCCCGGAGATGATCCGCCGGCGTTTCCACTATGGGCCAGAGCTCGAGATGTTCATGCTCGACATGCGCACCCATCGCGCCGCCAACAGCACCAATCAGCAGGCCGCCACGGACCCGGCATCGGCCTTGATGGGGCAGCGCCAGGTGGATGAGCTGATCGAGGCACTGAAGGCATCGACGGCCACCTGGAAGATCATTGCCTCGGACATGCCAGTCGGCCTGGTGGTCGGTGATGGCGACAACTTTGAAGCGGTCGCCAACGCAGATGATGGGTTGCCGTCCGGCCGTGAGCATGAGATTGCGCGTTTGCTCAAGGCCATCGCCGACCACCGCATTACCAATGTGGTCTGGCTGACCGCCGACGTGCACTATACCGCCGCTCACCATTACGCACCGGAGCGCGCCAGCTTCAAGCACTTCACCCCGTTCTGGGAGTTCGTCAGCGGACCGCTTCACGCAGGCACCTTTGGTCCCAACACACTGGACGGCACCTTCGGGCCGCAAGTGGTGTTCCAGAAGGCCCCCGCCGATGGTCGCGTCAACCTGCCGCCAAGCGAGGGGTACCAGTTCTTCGGCCAGGTCGACCTGGACGGTGACAGCCTGGCCCTGACCGTTACCCTCAAGGACGTGGAAGGCGCCACCCTGCATCAGCAAGTCCTGACACCTGAGACGGCATAAGCCGCTGGATCAACCCACCTTTCAGGCGCGCAGAGCAGGCGCCTGATGAGACTGCGGGCAGGTGATGCTGGAATCGATTACCTGCCCGCTTGCTGGACGTGCACCTGCCGTCTGCTTTTCCCAGCACGCCCCTATCCCAGGACGTCCCTTTCCCAGAACGAGCCTATCGGATGCCGATGATCGCTGACCTGTCGGGCATCAAGCATCAAGGTTCCTGTGGCTGATCTGGCGATGGCTGCCCTGGCGATCTGTGGCGGCGGGCATAGAGCCACTCTCTGAGGTGCTCAAGGTAGCTGAGCAGCACTGGAATCACCGCCAGTACCAGCAAGGTCGACACCCCAAGGCCAAAGGCGATCGTGACCGCCATGGGAATCAGGAACTGGGCCTGAAGCGATGTCTCGAACAGCAGTGGCGTCAAGCCGCCGATGGTCGTCAGTGAGGTCAGGAAGACCGCGCGAACCCGCTGCACCACCGCCTCGTTCAACGCCGCGTCGATGCCAAGCCCTTTTTCTCGCTGAATGCGATAGAACGCGACCAGAATGATGGCGTTGTTGACGACAATGCCGGACAGTCCAAACAGGCCGAAGATCGACAGGATCGTCAGGTCGAGCCCCATGAACCAGTGACCGAGCAGCGCACCGGTCAGCGCCAGCGGAATCGTTGCCATCACGATCAGGGGCAGGCTCCAGGACGCGAACACCCAGGTCAGCACCACGTACATGAGGCCAAGACCGATGATCAGCCCGGTCTGCATGTCCGCAAAGGTCTCCCGCTGGTCCGCGGCCAAGCCCTCGTAGCTGTAGCGCAGGTGGTAGCGTTCAGACAGCGCCGGGAGCACCGACGCCTCAAGCGCCGCAATCACTTCCTCGGTGTTGGTGACTTCGCTGTCGAGATCGGCCCCTACCTCGATGGCCAACTGACCATCCGCATGCCTCAGCGCCTCGAAACCCTGCCGGTGCTTCAGCGTCATGACCTGGTCCAGGGGCACCAGACGTCCATCATCAACCCGAATCATCAGCCGCGGTAGCGTTGCCAGGTGATCACGCTGCCGCTTCGGCAACAGCACCCTGACTTCGATTTCATCGGCACCGTCCTGATAGGTCTGAACCAGCACCCCGTCGAAGGCAGCCCGCAGCTGATCCCCCAGCTCCCGTGTCGAAAGGCCCAAGGCCTGGCCATAGTCGTTGACGGAGTAGATCAGCTGCTCGCGCCCCCAGGGCATGTCATCCTCGGGCTCCAGCACGCCGGGTATCTGTTCCAGGCTCAGCGCCAGCGACTCGGCCGCGCGCTTGAGCTCCTCGGCAGATTCACCGGTCAGGCGAACGTTGACGTCCTTGCCGGGCGGACCACTGGTCTGCTCGACGATGGTCAGGGTATCCAGCCCAGGACGTTCTGTCAGCCGTTCACGCCAGGCACGAATGAAGGCCAGGTTGCGCACATCCCGCTGATCCGATGGCACAAGCTCCACCAGGATGCTGCCGACGTTATCCCCCGTACGACCGCTACCGTCCACCGCGAGGGTGCTGCCGATGCGCACTACGGCGTGTTTGACCAGATCCCCGCCGAGCGCTTGCTCGGTGTCGTCGAGGGCGTCGACCATGTCCTCCAGATATTCCTCCACCTGATCCCTGGCGGTACCCGTCACAAAGCTGAGGTTGGCATACAGCACACTGGGTTCCGGGGCGGGAAAGAAGTTGAAGGCGAGGCGTCCCCCTGCCAGCAGACCAATGGTGAGTATCACCAGGGCGATGGCGGCAGAGAGGGTCACGGCCCGATGGCGCAGCGTCGTCTGGGAGAAGCGCCGAAACGGCCCCTCTCGAAAACGGTCGAAGCCACGATCGAACCGAGCCCTAAGGCGGTTAAGCCACCCCCCGCCAGCCTTCTCGGCAGTCACGCCAAAGGCATTTCGAAGATGGGCCGGGAGCACCACGAAACACTCCAGCAGCGAGGCCACCAGAACGCAGATCATGACCACCGGGATATCGCGCAGGATATTGCCGATGATGCCCCCCACCATCAGCAGTGGCATGAAGGCTGCGACGGTGGTCAGGGACGAGGCCACCACCGGCCACAGCATGCGGTTAGCGGCTCCCGATGAGGCCAGGCGCGCGGGTTCACCGGCCCGGAAGTGGGCATCAGCGTCCTCACCGACGACGATGGCATCATCCACGATCACCCCCAGCGCCATGATCAACGCAAACAGTGACATCATGTTGACGGATCCACCGATCAGCCAGAACACGGCCATGGCGCCAAGAAACGCCGTCGGAATGCCAATGGCGACCCACAGGGCCACCCTGGCGGGAAGAAATAGATAGAGCAGGCCCAGGACCAGTACCAGGCCGCCCAGACCATTGTTGATCAACAGCCCAATACGTTCGGAGAGAAACTGCCAGCTCTCATCGTAGACATCCAGCTTGATGCTCTGGGGCAGATTGGGCCGAGTGGTGTCCAGCCACTGCTGCAGCGTGGTGGCGGCCTCCAGCGAGTTGCCGCTCTCGGAGCGCTGCAGCACCAGCTCGATCGCAGGTCGCCCTGCATACTGCATGGCCATCTGCCGGGGACGATCTTCCTGACGGATAAAGGCGATATCTCCCAGTGCCAGGCGCACGCGTTGTCCGCCACGCACCGCGATATCGGCAAACTCCTGGGCATCACGGCGCTGCTGCACCGCACGTAATTCCCGCTCGCCGTCCTGGCTGCCGAGAAGTCCCGCCGGCAGGTCAACGGACATGCCATCAAGGCGCTGGGCCACCTCCGGCAGCGTCAAGTCAAGCTGCCCTAGACGCTCCACAGGCACCTGCACACTGATCTGCTGCTCAGGCATGCCATCGAGGACCACCCGATCGATACCCGCCGCCAGCAGCTCGTCCTCGAAGCGCCTTGCCAGGCTCCGCAGCGCCTGCGCATCCACGTCGCCAGACACCAGCAGGCGGGCGACCGGTTCATACTCCTTGGCCCGGGCCACACGCGGCTCTTCTGCGGCACTCGGCAAGTTATCGAAGCCATCGACCTGCTCGCGTACATCGTCCAGCGCCAGCACCGGGTCGGTCCCCTCGTAGAACTCCAGGGTGATGCTCGACACCCCCTGGGCGGAGGTCGACGTCATCCGCTTGAGTCCATCAAGGTTGCGCAGCCGCTGTTCTAGCGGGATCGTGATGCCCTGCTCGACGTCCTCGGCCGAGGCACCGGTGTAGACCGTCTGTACCGACACGATGTCCAGGGCAAAGTCCGGAAAGAACTGGATGTTCATCCGGCTCAGCCCAAGCACCCCACCCATCAGCATGACCACCATCACCAGGTTGGCGGCGACCCGATGACGTGTGAAGAAACCGATGACACCCGAGGACCGTGGGTCGTTGCTCACGGCGCGTCCTCCTCGATGGATGCGGTGTCGGCGACCGTGGCCGTGTCGGTGGTACTCTGCTCCTGTGACGGAGTCTGGGTCTGAGATGGACGCTGGTCTGGCGGCTGGGAGGTTGATTCGGACTCACGGGAAGACAGATCCGTCACCCGCAGCCCTTCGATGGCATTGGGCAGGTGAGTCGTGGCCAAGCGTTGCCCATCGGCCAGGCCCTCACCGCTGATGATCATCCAGGAGCCACCGCCTGGCCCCGGCGCTTCACCGTGCCTGGTCACGCTGATGGGGACCAGGCGGCCTTGCTCGATCACATAGACACGGTCCGCCCCATACACGGCGCTGAACGGGATCAAGGCGCTGTCAGCAACCGCCGGACGCTCGACGAACAGCGACACCAATGCCCCAGGACGCAGACGTGGCGTCGACGGCAGCGCCTCGAAGATGGCTTCGGTACCGGCAGGATCTCCCTGACCGGACAAGGCCCTTAGCCGATAGCGCCCCCCTTCGTCGTCGAAGGCGTAGACGTCGACGCCCTGGTCGAGACCTGTCATCAACTCCGCCTGCACACCACGGGGCACCCTCGCCCTCACCTCGAGGCCAGCAAGGGGTATCAATTCCAGCAACGGGTCTCCATCGCGGACACGGTCCCCAGGGGCAATCTGGACCTGACTGACTATCCCCGCAAAGGGTGCCTGGACCCTGGCCCGCCTGGCGTCTCGTCGCGCCTCTGACAAGGCAGCCTGTGCCTGGCGTCGCTGTGCTTCCAGGCTGGCAAGCCTAGCCGGATGACCGTCAAGCTCGCCTTGACGACTCACCAGAGTGACCTGAGCGCGGGCAATGTCATTTTCATCGGCGTCCAGCTCAGCACGGGAGGCCAGGTTTCGGTTGACCAGGGATCGCATGCGTTCAAGCTGGCTTCTGGCATTGTTCAGCAGCTCCTGCTCCCGAGCCAGCGCCTTGCCGTCGCTGTCGAAGCGAACCTGCTCGGCCTCCACCTCCGCGTCCAGTCGCGCCACCTCAGACTCCGCCCGCGCCACCACCGGGTCGATATCCTCGTCAGCCAGCGCCACCAGCAGATCACCCTCGGCCACGTGTTCGCCCTCGCGCACAGGGCGCTCGGCAATATGCCCATCCAGGGAAGCCATCAGCTCGACCCGGTCGGGCGCGACCACTTCCCCATACAGCGCCAGTCTGGGCGTGTGGCGCCCCAGAGAAAGCGTCATTGCCGATACTGGCCATTCCCGCTCTGCAACCGTCACCGGCGGCGGCGTCGGCCGGGTCGCCTTGAGCAGCAGAAATCCTCCGATCCCGAGCCCTAGAATCAACAGCGGTAACAGTCGCTTCAACATGTACATCCAGTCCCTTGTTCTAGCATCAACGGCCGCTGGCTTGGCCAAGCGTGAGTTCCGTCGATGTCCGCACCAGCGCGATGTCTGCGCTACCGAAAATCCTGCAAGCGCTGTCATGGCGTTGCCGACATTGCGCTACCAGTGGTGTTGCGCCTGCCCAGGCCTGCGACGCGGCCTCAGCGCTGGCTGCCACATCAGCTTGCCACTGTTGCTCAGCTGGGCTGACAACGCAATCGCCAGGCTCCAAAGCTCTTGATCTGGGCAAGCAAGCTCGCGACATACGACGGTCCATTGCGCGATGCGGTATCATGCCGCCACTTAATGAGGGAGACATCATGCAAGCCGCACTTCCGCTACCCCTATCGACGCCAAACCGCAATCTGGTTCGCCTGACCTTCGTGCGGGGAATCACCTGGACCGGCTTCCTGGTGGCCATCATCGTGGGTATCGAGCTGCTGGACTTCGCCCTGGATGTCCCTGCCGTCATCGCCGTGATTGTGGCCATGGGCGTCATCAACATCGCCACCTGGTGGCGACTCGGCCGCCCGCGGGATGTCAGCCACCACGAGTATCTACTCCACCTGCTGCTGGACGTCGCCGGCCTGACGCTGTTGTTCTATTTCACTGGTGGGGCCACCAATCCCTTTATCACCTACTATCTCGTGCCGGTAACCATCGCCGCCGCCACCTTGCCCTGGCGTCATGCCTGGATTCTGGCCATCACTGCCATGGCCTGCTATAGCGCGCTGATGGTGGTCTATCACCCCGTACCGCAGCTGGGCTCTCACTATGCCTCGAGCGTGAACCTGCACGTGCTCGGCATGTGGCTCAATTTCTTCCTGTCTGCCGGTCTGGTCACCTTCTTCATCTACAAGATGGCCCACGCACTGCGCCATCGTGAGCAGGCCCTGGCCCGAACTCGGGAGGCCGCGCTGCGCTCCGAACAGGTGCTGGCCGTGGCAACACAGGCCGCCGGCACCGCCCACGAGCTGGGTACCCCACTGTCGACCATGGCGGTCGTGCTGTCCGAATTGAAGAGTGAACATGCCGACCATCCACGCCTGGTGGAGGATATTGACCTGCTGCGCCAGCAGGTCGATACCTGCAAGGCCCGCCTGCGCCATCTCGTCGACAGCGCCGACCTGCAACGCAAGGATGAGCCCAAACGACTCGATGCCAGGACCTGGCTTGAAGGGGTGATCGATCGCTGGCGTGTCCTGCGGCCGGATGTCACCCATGAAGTCAGTGTCTCGCGACGCCGGGGACAACCGATGATTGCCGTCGATACCACCCTGGACCAGGCGCTGACCAACCTGCTGAACAATGCGGCTGATGCACGACCGGACGACATCGCGATCCAGCTCGACTGGACGGCGGATCAGGTCGTCATCGACATTCGCGACCACGGTCCGGGCATTCCCATGTCGATTGCCGATCAGCTGGGCGACACCTTCGTCTCTACCAAGAGCAAGGGACTTGGTATTGGACTCTTTCTTACCCATGCCACCATCAATCGCTTCGGCGGTGGCGTCAGTCTGTATAATCACCCCGAAGGCGGCACCTTGACCGAGGTGTCACTGCCCCGCGTCAGCTGAGTCTCCCCGATAGAGGACATCATGCAAGACACCGCACACAGGCTACTGATCATTGATGATGATGACGTCTTCTGCCACGTCCTCGAACGCGCCATGCAGCGCCGAGGACATGACGTCAAGGTGGCGCTGGACGCCACCCAGGCGCTGGAACTGGCCCGCAGTCATCAGCCCGACGTCGCCACCCTGGACCTGAAACTCGACCAGGAGTCCGGGCTGAAACTGCTGCCCGAACTGCTGGAGGTCGTTCCCCAGTGTCGCGTCGTGGTACTGACCGGCTACTCCAGCATCGCGACGGCGGTGGAGGCGATCAAGCTGGGTGCCGTCAACTACCTGTGCAAGCCGGTAGACGCCGACGAGGTGCTGGCCGCGCTAGAGCAGCGTGAAGGCAACCCCGAGACGGAAGTGGCGGACAACCCTCCCTCGATCAACCGGCTTACCTGGGAGCATATTCAAAAGGTTCTGCAGGAGCACGATGGCAATATCTCAGCCACCGCCAGAGCGCTAGGCATGCACCGCAGAACCCTGCAACGCAAGCTGCAGAAGCGCCCGGTCAGGCGCTGACGCGCTGGTGCGACGTGTCAGACGCCGGTCGACTGTCGGCGTCTGACCCATGTGGCGTCGCCGCGATGACTACTGTGCTGTCCAGCCCAGGTCGATATTCCAACTGGCACCGGTAACCGCGCCAGCCGCATCCGAGGCCAGGTACGCTACCAGAGAAGCGACCTCGCTGGGCTCGATCAACCGCTTCACCGCAGCGTTCTTGAGCATGATTTGCTCGATGACCTGCTGTTCTTCCATGCCATGCAGCTTGGCCTGATCGCTGATCTGGTTATCCACCAACGGTGTCTTCACATAGGCAGGACACAGCGCATTGGCCGTAATCCCCTGCGCGCCGCCTTCCAATGCAGCGGTCTTGGTCAACCCGATCATGCCGTGCTTGGCGCTGATATAGGCCGACTTACCGGGCGACGCCACCTGAGCGTGCACCGAGGCAATGTTGATGATCCGCCCCCAGCCATTGTCACGCATCGACGGCCACACGGCCTGGGTCAGCAGGAAGGGGGCGGTCAGCATGAGATCGATGATCCGGCGCCACTGCTCTTCGGGAAAATCGACAATCGGTGCGACATGCTGAATGCCCGCATTGTTGACCAGAATATCCACGCGACCGAAACGTGCCAGCGCCTCATCCACTGCACCGCGACACGCCTCGCCCTGGGTCAGGTCAGCCTGATAGAAGGCGGCGCCCTCGGCCTCTGCAGTCTGGCGCCCTTCCGGGTTGAAGTCGACGGCCAGCACCTCATGTCCCTGGGCTCGTAGCTCGGCCACTACCGCGGCTCCGATGCCACTGCTGGTGCCGGTCACCAGTGCGACCCTGGTCGGGGAATTGGCACTCATCTCTCTCTCCTTGCGCGAGGCGTCTGCAGGTTATCGCCCGTACGGTTCGCCACTAACGGCGCCGTACATTAGGGCACCAGCATAGATAGTGCTGCAGTGCAGCGCCAGCCATCCCATAGTCGAAACAAGGGATCGTTCAGCCTGGGGAAGCTTCCGTCATGACGCGGTCCATCAGCCGCTGAGCCAGGCGACAGGCCTCGCCCATATCATCGACATCGTCCAGATCCGACAGCAACTCACATCGCCACAGCCAGCTGTCGCCTAGCGCCTCCCGATAAAATGCGAACTCACCACGTGGCAGGGTCACATACCATGGAGAACGGGACGTCTCATCGGTGGGAACGCTGGCGGGACGGTCGGCCGGGCCTGGCGCCTGCGACACATCTCTGACCAGCGCAAGGGACAGATGACATGGCGTCAGCCAGGCGCCCAGCAGCCAGCCTGGATGACCGGGACAGACCCCGAAACACAGCGCATCGACCTTCAACCCCCGGCGCGAGCCCGCGCATACGTCCAATGCCTGCTGGTGGGCAACGCGATAGGCGTCCGCCAGGGCCTCGAGACGACGGTATTGTTCGCGGGTCAGGGCGCTCATGATGTTTCCTCTACTGACGCGGCACGGGGTGCGAGATATCGGCGTGAGATCGTGGCGATGGTAGACTCTACACCATTGTCCCCTGCAAGGAGTGCCCCATGAACCTCGAGGAGCGCCTGGCCGTTACCATCGAGATCGCGAAAGCCGCGGGTCAGATGATCGCTGACGCCCGCGACAATGACGATCTACAGCACCACTACAAGGACGGACAGGAGCTGGTCACGGATACCGACGTCGCCGTCGACACCATGATCAGCCAGCGACTGGAGTCGGCTTTCCCCGGCGAAGAGCGCCTGAGCGAGGAACTCTCGCCCGATAAGGATGCCTTGGAGCAAGGTGGCGACCTGTGGGTGGTCGACCCCATTGATGGCACCGTCAATTTTGCCCACGGGCTGTGTCATGTGGCGGTGTCGATTGCCTACGTCAAGGATGGGGTCACCCAACTCGGCGTGGTGCATGCCCCGTTCCTGGGAGAGACCTACACCGCCGTTCGCGGCAAGGGTGCCTGGTGCAACGACCAGCCGATCAAGGCGAGCCAGGCGAAGAGCCTGGACGCCAGCCTGGTCGGTACCGGTTTTCCCTATCGGCGTGACAGCCGTCCCCCGCTGATGCGTCGACTCGGCGCGGTGCTTCATCGCTGCCGCGACATCCGCCGCAATGGCTCCGCCGCGCTGGACCTGTGTGACGTGGCTCGCGGTCGGCTGGATGCCTATTACGAAACCGTATCCCCCTGGGATTTCGCCGCCGGTTGGCTGATTGCCGCCGAGGCTGGCGCTACCACCGGACACCTCTACCCCTGTCCTGGTGGTCTGCCGGAGGACCTGTACGGTGAAAACCTGCTGGTCAGCGCACCGAGTATCCACGCCGAATTGGCCGATCTACTGCGCCGTGCCGACGCCGGCGAGCTGCGTGAGGACAGCGCCGACCAGGCGTGATAGCGATGGCCGATAGGGAGAGATATGTTCCACCTATTGGCCTTCGACAGCACAATCCGTCACAATGCGCGCCACTTTCTTCGTCGACCTGCTCGCTTCGCTGTGCTGTTCTCACCAACGACCAACCGATAGGGCTGAACCAACGCCTTTGAAGGTCGTCTTCGAAGCGACTTCACGCGGGTCACAGATACCACTCGTCAATGCATTGCGTATGCAAGGAGATGTCATGTTTGTTGTTATTTTCGGTCGTCCTGGATGCCCCTTCTGCGTGCGCGCCAAGGAGCTTGCCAACACCCTGAGCGATGCCGGCAGCATCGAAGGCTACCGCTACGTCGATATCCATGAAGAAGGCATCACTAAAGCCGACATGGAAAAGACCATTGGCAAGCCTGTGACCACCGTGCCGCAGATTTTCGTGGACCAGACCCACGTCGGTGGTTTCACGGAATTCGATCAGTACGTCCGTGACAACGCCATGTTGCCTGCCTGACCACCACCGAGAGTCGGCTGGACACCTGGCCAGGCACCACCGTGAACGGCTACGCGGTAAAGACACCGCGGTAGGCGGCGATCGAAACGCCTGATGTGCTGAACGACGCGAAGGACGCGTGGAAGACATCTGAAAGACACGTGAAAAAACACGTCGAGAAAGCTCTTGGTAAAAGCACGGCGAGGGATCCATCGGACCCCTCGCCGTTTTTTTATGCGCAGGCTTTTATGCTCAAGCGAGCAAAAACGACGTCATCCAAGATCCAAGCAGACAAACGTTCTCGCGTCGTTGAATGGTCCTGACGACGCCACGCCTATACTCATGGCACAGGTATCGGGCAGGCAAGGAACGGCAATGACAGAGCAGCAGCGCCTCGTTCAGCAACTCAGGCTGGACTACATTCACCAGCATCCGGATGTCAGTGCCTTGCGCCTGTGGCCAGTGGATGCGCCGATCGAGAGCTTTACCTTGGTGACCTTGAGCCAGTCGCCATGGAACCTCGCGTCACTGCTGCCGATGCTGGAAGCCCATGACTACCGCCCGCTGCACCGCTATGCCCTGCCCGAGCGAGGCCTGCTGGCCTGCTTGCTAGGGGGGCTTGGCGATGGCCCGCGTATCATCATCGTGGAGCTGCAGACCACCCGCCTCTCGCGAGCGCCTCGGGACGCGCTGCTCTCGCTGGTCAAGCAGGGCCACCCTTCGGCCCTGCCCCTTCCCGGCGCTTGCCGCCCCTGGCCCATGCCTGACTGGTCGCTGTATGAACGCCTGCATGCAGCCCACCCGTTGGCTGCCTGGCTGTCAGTGATGGGCCCCAGGGTCCATCACGTGACGCTGGACTGCCAGCACTTGGGCCGTCCCCTGTCACAGCTGGATAACGCGGTGCGCCAGCAAGGACTTGCCCTCGGCGACGACGATGACCTCCCGTTGCCGATGTCGGCCATGGTCGATCATCGCTTCTACCCTACCTGTTCACGCCGACTGGCCTTCGCCCATGGTGATGAGCATCGGGTGCAGCTGGGTGGACTGCTGCTGCTGGAAAAACAGGCCAGTGCCGGCCAGGAGCGCACCGCCGACGTGATGCTGCCACCCCACAGTCGCTGCGAAATCCTCTAGCGCACATAGCGTCAACGCCTGCGCGCTCATCCAAGACTACACGCACTCGGCCTGGCGTACCGGCTGTCAGCTCGGGGTCGACTCAGCCTCAAGATCCAATTCCAGCTGCTGCGGTTCGTGGCGTGGATCGACCTCGGCGAAATGCGGTGTCTCCATGACCGGCTGAGCCACGAAGGGCTCCTGCTCCACGTGGCGATCTCGTTCACCATGCAGTCGCACCATCACAAACATCGCCAGCGAAAACGCCGCCATGCCCAGGAACAGCCACAGGCCATCAGGGCCTGCCGCCTGCATCACCAGCGACGCACTGAAGGGGCCAATGACCGAGCCGATGCCGTACCACATCATCAGCTTGGCGTTGGCGGCTACCACTTCTTCCGGCTCCAGCCAGTCGTTGGTGTGGGCAAGGCTCAATGAATACAGCGTATGCAACATGGCGGTATGACCACAGGCGATCGCCAGCAACCACCAGAAGCTGCCGCCCGCCACTACCGAAATCAGCGCCCCGGTGACGGTCATGACGATGGCCATCCACAGGATGACGCGCCGCCTGTCCAGCCGATCCGATACGCGACCTAGGCCCCACTGGGCCACCAGCGCCACCAGTGTGGTCACCGCCATAAATTTGGCGGTCTGGGCCGTTGTCAGACCGATTTCCTGTCCATAGTAGGGGGTCATGGCAAAGAAGGCCTGGACCATGAGACCGCCAGTGAAGGCGCCGACCAGCCCGACCGGAGCACGACGATAGAGCGTCTTCAGCTTGATCTTGCGAGGGGTAATATCGCCATGGCGGCTGGGCCCGTGGATACGATGAATCGATAGCGGCACCAGGGACAGGGCAAACAGCATACCGACCACCGAGAACAATACTGGCCCGGCCGGGTCGGCGATGTTCAGCATCCATTGCCCACCCGCCAGTGAGGTCGTCGAGATCACCATGTACCAGCCGAGTACCTTGCCCCGATTGTCATTGCTGGACTCACCCGATACCCATGATTCCATCACCATCAGCAGGCCCGCGGTGGCACCACCGCCAATCAGCCGCCACACCAGCCAAGCCCAGGGATTTACCCATAAACCATGCAGCATGGCCGTGACTGCCAGGGAGGCGGCGCAGGCCGCAAACACGCGAATATGGCCGACGCTGCGGATGCGCTTCTCGAGCCAATAGCTTCCCGCCACGAACCCCAGCGAAAAGCTCGACATCAATAGGCCTGCCATCTGCGAAGGAAACCCTTCCAGTGACATCCTGACCCCCAGCAAGGTCATAATCAGGCCGTGACCTAGCAGAAAGCACATCTCACACAGAAAAAGCACAGGTAGCGTGGCGGGCAGCGCGCGCAAGGGGAACCTCCGTGGGTATGGGACGTGGACGATCGACCTGTCTGTCGTCCGCTCTGCGTGGGTGGGCTACAGGGACAGGACAGGGACGATACGGGGGCAACGGCGCCGCATTGTACCGATCCGTTGAGAGGAGACCATCCCTCGCAGGAGGTTCATCCACAAAATCTGTGGATAAGGCTGTGCATCAAGGCGTTTGAATGGCCCAGGGGCCCGGCCACAGGGGGGGCATGCTCAAGATGGTCACAAAATCGACAACCCCTTGAAGCACTTCAACGAAAGCGGCCCGGCAAGAGCCGGGCCGCGATAATGCGTGTTCAAGCTGACACGTCAATCAGTCGAATATCATCTCCGGTACGTGCTCTGGAACGATCAGCTTGCCGGCGGTCTTCTCCTTGATCTCCTCGACGCTCACACCAGGCGCGCGCTCCTTGAGGATAAAGGCGCCGTCATCGATCTCGAGATAGGCAAGATCAGTCAGCACCCTTTTGATGCAACCCGCACCGGTCAGGGGCAAGGTGCACGACTCCAGCAATTTCGACGATCCATCCTTGGAGGCGTGGGTCATGGTGCAGATGATGTTCTCTGCCCCGGCCACCAGGTCCATGGCCCCGCCCATGCCCTTGATCAACTTGCCGGGCACCATCCACGAGGCAATGTTTCCGTTCTGGTCTACCTCAAAGGCGCCCAGTACGGTCAGGTCAACGTGACCGCCGCGAATCATGGCGAAAGATTCTGCAGACGAGAAAATGGCCGCACCAGGGCGCGCCGTCACGGTCTGCTTACCCGCATTGATCATGTCCGGATCGACCTCTTCTTCCGTCGGGAAGCGGCCCATGCCGAGGAGCCCGTTCTCGGACTGCAGCATGACGTCCATGCCTTCCGGCACATAGTTGGCGACCAGGGTGGGAATACCGATGCCCAGGTTCACGTAGAAACCGTCTTCGAGTTCACGGGCGACACGCTGTGCCATCTGTTCACGAGTAAGTGCCATCTTGATGCCTCTTGTCTATGTCATGGAGCTGGTTGCCCGTTGGCGCTTGTCTTGGCAAGCACCCTCAACGGGTCTGAATCTAGCGGCCTGTCAGCCCTGATGCACCGTGCGCTTCTCGATGCGCTTCTCGAAGGTGCCTTGGATCAGGCGGTCCACATAGATACCCGGCGTATGAATTTCGGCCGGATCCAGCTCGCCAGGCTCGACGATCTCTTCCACTTCGACCACGGTGATCTTGCCTGCGGTGGCCGCCATCGGGTTGAAGTTCTGGGCAGTCTTGCGATACACGACATTGCCGTAGCGATCCGCCTTCCAGCCCTTGACGATGGCAAAGTCGCCGACAATCGCTTCCTCAAGAATGTAGTGACGTCCATTGAACTCGCGGACTTCCTTGCCCTCGCCGATAGGTGTCCCGTACCCAGTGGCGGTATAGAACGCGGGAATCCCGGCGCCACCAGCGCGCATCTTCTCCGCCAGGGTGCCCTGCGGGGTCAGCTGCACATCGATTTCACCGTCAAGCATCTGACGTTCAAACAGCGCGTTCTCACCCACATAGGACGCCAGAATCTTGCTGATCTGACGATCTTCCAGCAGCACACCAAGGCCGAAGCCATCCACGCCGCAGTTGTTGGATACGACGGTAAGGTCCTTGACCCCGCGACGCTTGATCTCGGCAATCAGATTTTCAGGGATACCACAGAGGCCGAAGCCTCCGGCCAGTACCGTCATTCCGCTTTCGATGCCGTCCATCGCCTCTTCATAGGAATACACGCGCTTGTCGAATCCGGCCATGTGGGCGCCTCGTCTGTCGATGATCAGTGAAGGAAATGCCTGGCAGCCGTCAATGGGCAGCAGGACACTGCTACAAGGTAGCACTGATGGCAGTGTTGCCCGGGATAATATATTTGTTAAGTTTGTTTTATTTATTGATTGTTTTACCATCCTTATAAATTTGACCTTGGTAGCACGCCATGACCGTGAAGCAACTCCGCGCCTTTCTCGCCGTCGCAAGGACGCTGAGTTTCACCCAGGCCTGCGAGCAGCTGCACCTGTCTCAGCCTGCCCTTAGCCTGGCCATCAAGGGGCTTGAAGACAGCCTGGGCGGGCGCCTGCTGATCCGCACCACCCGTAGCGTGCGACTGACACCGGAAGGCGAGTCGCTGGTGCCCCTGGCCAAGCGCCTGCTGGTGGAGTGGGATAACACTGAGGACGCCTTGCGCCAGCGCTTTACCTTGCAATTGGGTCGCCTCTCGCTGGCGGCCATGCCCGCCTTTGCGGGCAATCTGCTGGCGCCGTCCCTGGCGGTCTTTCACCGCCGTCACCCACGTATCAACGTGACCGTGCACGATGTGGTCAACGAGCAGGTCATCGACATGGTCCGCCAACGCCAGGTCGAGATGGGCATTGCCTTTGAGCCGGAAGCCACAGGCAGCCTGCACTTTACCCCGCTGTTCAGCGATCGCTTCATCGCGGTGCTGCCCCCCCGCTCTCCCTTGGTACAGCACTCATCGTTGTCCTGGGACACCCTGATGAACTGGGACTTTGTTGCCCTTCAGCGTCCCTCCATGGTCAGGCGCCTGCTGGAACAACAGCTGGGCAGCCGCCATGGCGCGCTCAAGGTCGCCTTCGAGACCCATCAGCTGGCAAGTGTGGGGCGCATGGTCGCCAACGGGCTTGGGGTCAGTGCCGTGCCAGCACTGTGCATGTCGCAGATGCAAGAAGCCGGAGCCGTCTGTCGGCCACTCTCCGACCCGGCGATCGAGCGCAGGGTCGGTATCGTGACCTGGAATCCCCATGAACTGTCTGTCGCCGCCCGCGCCATGGTCGATATCCTGGAGGGTGCCACGCCGCCCCCACAGCTACCTTCCCGTGCAGCGCAGCAAGAGGCGCAACAGTGAGTGGCCAACGCCGAGGATGCGCCTTCGGCTGGGCAGCCAGCGGCATATCCATTAGGATTGGCGAGCTCCCCGCTGCCCCCCTGCAGCGAACCAAGCGACACAATTCTGAGATGAGGTATGTAACTTGATGTCTAGCCTCAAGGGACTGGTCAGCATTCTGCTGCTCGTGGCCAACACCCTGTTCTGGACCCTGCCCCTGGTGTGCTTGACCCTGCTCAAGCTGATCACCCCAGGACGCCATCTGCAGCGTCGTGTGCTGGGCGGCCTAAACGCGATCGCTCTGAACTGGATAGGCTTCAACCTGTGGTGGATACGCCACTGGGTACGCCCTGACGTCAGGATAACGGTGCCTGACGATCTGTCTCCGGAGTCCTGGTACCTGATCCTGTCGAATCACCGCAGCTGGACCGATATCTTCCTGTTGATGATGGCGATGCATCGCAAGGTTCCCATGCCTCGCTTTTTCCTTAAACAGCAGCTGATCTGGATTCCGGTAGTCGGCATGGCCTGGTGGGCCCTAGAATTTCCCTTTATGCGGCGCTACAGCAAGGAACAGCTGGCGGCCAATCCGGCCCTGGCGGAACGTGACCGCAAGGCCACCGAGCGCATGTGCGAGCGTGCGCGGGATGTCCCCATCGCCATCATCAACTTTGTCGAGGGTACCCGCTTTACGCCGGCCAAGCGTGATGCGCGCCAGAGTCCGTTCACCCATCTGCTGCGGCCAAAGGCGGGGGGCATCGCGCAGGTGCTGGCGCTGCTGGGAGATCGCCTGGATGCGATCCTCGACGTCACGATCGACTACCAGTCGAGCGCGCCGAGTTTCTGGCGCTTTTTGTGTGGCAAGGAAAAGGCCATTCGGCTTGATGCGCGTCGCCTGGACGTCGCTGACTGGATGCTGGATGGCCGCTACCACGACGACCCGATCTACAAGGAACGCTTCCATTCATGGCTCAATGCCCTTTGGCAAGACAAGGACGCTTCGCTCGCCTCGCACCGCTGGTGATCGCCGGCATGGCGCTGCTGATCACCGGGTGCGCTGGTTCCGGTGCCAACAGCGGTCCCAGCGCGAGATCCAGCCATGTGGCGAGCGCCTCCATCGCAGGAGACTGGATCAGCGTTCAACGCGGCGACACCCTCGGCACGATCGCCCGCAGGGCTGGCATTCCGCTGCTGCGTCTTCAGCGCTTTAACCCGGGTGTCGATTCTCGTCACCTGGCGGTGGGGCAACGCCTGCTGGTGCCGTCACGACAGGAACGCGCGCCCTCCGGCGGCCCCTACCGTTATCAGGTGAGGCCCGGCGATACCTACAGCGCCGTCGCCAGACGCTTCGGCACGACCACGGCGCGCATTCAAAGCGCGAACCCCGGTGTCCGCGCTACTGATCTCAAGGTCGGGCAACTGATTCAGGTTCCACTGCGCGCCAGCAGCGCATCGTCCAGCCGTGCGACCGCTGCGTCGAGCGCGCCTTCCAGCAGCGCCCGCCTGCCGGACCCTGGCCCGGTGACATCGCGGGCACGTGGCTGGCCATGGCCGCTGGACGACTATCGTGTAGTACGCCGCTACGGCAATGACAGTCGCGGCAGGCTGCAGCCGATGCTGCTGGCCACCGACGAGGGTGCCAATGCCAAGGCGGTCGCCGATGGGGAAGTCAGTTTCGCTGACAGCATGCGCCAGCTTGGCAAGGTGGTCATCGTGCACCATGCCGATAACCTGCAGAGCGTCTATGCGCTGTGCGGCGACATTGTGGTATCCAAGGGCGATCAGGTCACCCGCGGTACGCCGCTGTGCTCGGTCGGCAAGCACTCGTCGACCGGCCGCTATGACCTGCTGTTCGATATGCGCCATGGGGGCAAACCCATCGATCCTGGCACCATCCTGCGTTAAACGCCTCGGCCGTCGCCCTCTGCCGTCGCTCTCACCCCCAGAGCGACGGCTCACCCCTTGGCCCTGCGCCGCGTCTTTCCGTCGATTCTCTCTGCAGCGGCTTTTTCCTGCTCGCGCCACCCGCTCCGTCCGCCTGTAGTAACAGGCTATTCACGTGGCTGACCCAGAGCTGTCATGGACGCATTGCATGCTCGTCCTCGAGCGGGCCAAGTGGGGCCCGACGGGCACGAGGAACGCCATGCGCATCTGTCTGGTCAGCGAAACCTGGTCTCCCGACATCAACGGAGTCGCCCACACACTCGGACGTATCAGCCGGGAGCTGCTTGCCCTCGGCGTCACCTTGCAGCTGGTGCGCCCGGAGCCGGTCGATGCCAGCGCCGCCAAGGCGGAGGGCATGGAGCACGAGCTACGTGTGCGCGGGATGTCGATGCCACGCTACAAGGAAGTTCGAATTGGCTGGGCCAGCGTCGGCACGCTGAAGCGCCTGTGGCAGACGACCAAGCCAGATGCCATCTATGTGGCCACCGAAGGCCCGCTAGGCTGGTCGGCCTTGCGTGCCGCCGAGAAACTGGACATACCAGTGGTCAGTGGATGGCACACCAACTTCGACCACTATTGCCAGGATTACGGTGTGCCCTGGCTAGCTCCGCTGGTCCGCCAGCGCCTGCGCCACTTCCACAACCGCTGCGCCGCCACGCTGGTGCCGACACATCAGCAGGCGCGTGAACTGGCGACGGCAGGATTCGAGCGCGTGTCTGTGATGGCGCGTGGTATCGAAGGTGACCGCTTCACTCCTGACAAGCGGAGCCAGGAGCTCCGGGACTCCTGGGGAGTCGGTCAGCACCAGCCGGTAGCCCTGTACGTCGGTCGGTTGGCGCCAGAAAAGAACCTCGATCTGCTCAGAGACACCTTCCTCGACATGCTGGAGGCTCGTCCTGACATGCGCCTGGTCGTGGTGGGCGATGGTCCTGGACGAGCGAGCCTCGAGAAGGCGCTGCCTGACGCCATCTTCACGGGGTTCATCGACTCAGCCCAGATGCAGACACACTACGCCAGCGCCGACATCTTCGTCTTTCCCTCCCTGTCGGAAACCTGGGGCAACGTAATACTCGAGGCCATGGCCAGCGGGCTCGCCGTCGTCGCCTTTCGCCATGCCGCAGGAGCAGAGCTGATCAGCACCGATCACGATGGAGTCAGTATCCCGCCGGGAGATAACCAGACCTTCCGCCAAGAGGCTGTGGCGCTATGCCAACAGCAGGCCCGCTACGCGCGGCTGGGCAGAGCGGCTCGGGAACGAGCACTGGCCTACCGCTGGCCCACTATCGCTCAGACCTTCCTGGACGCCCACGAACACGCACGCCATGCACGCGGACAGCTCTCGAACCCTGCCGAAGCCTGAGAGTGGCATGACCCACGCCACGCCGGGCCGGGCGCTGATTGATGTAACGGAGAGGAGACACGAGATGACCAACAAGATTCCTCAGTGGTTCGACCGACTCGACATGCTCGAGTGGCAGCTCTGCCAGCGCACCGCCGGATTCAGCATCTATCGGCCCTGGCTGTCTACCCTGAAAATCGCCAGCAAGCTTGGCGATTGGCCGGTGTGGGTGGCGCTGATCATCGCCCTACCGGCCTTGCATGGCCGTGATATCGGACTGCGCTTGATGTTCGAATACATCGCTACTGCGCTTGTCGCCATCGCGGTCTACAAGCTGCTGAAGACGCGCCTGTGTCGTGAGCGTCCCTTCATTACCTTCGGCGGCAGCATCCAATGCAACGAGCCCGCCAGAGACCGCTACAGCTTTCCCAGCGGGCATACCATGCACGCCGTGATGTTCTGCACCCTTGCAGCAGTACATAGTCCCGCCCTGTTGCCTTGGCTATTGCCTCTGGCCGGGTTGATTGCCATCTCCCGGGTTGGCCTGGGGTTGCACTACTACAGCGATGTCGTCGCCGGTGCCGCGCTGGGATATGCCATGGCGTTGGTCAGCCTGGGGCTCTCGACCACCTCCGTGCTGATGGTAGCAACCACGTCGTGAACCGAATGCGGACCCTGTACTGCCTGCCAGCGGGTCCGCCCTAATCTGACACAGCGCCCAGCGCTTTCACAGCGTCCCTTCCTAAGAGCCACAGCTTTTCATATCAAGAGCCTGGCCCTCATGCCATGGCCCTGCAGGGCTGTTATGCTGACGCCATGCCCAACCCTGATGCCCATCACATTCTTACGTCGCCCCCGCTGGAGTATGTCTCACGCTTTCTGCCGAGCGACGTCGCCGCTGACACCCTCGAAGGACTGCTGAGGGACCTGGATTGGCAGCGCCCCGCTATCCGCCTCTACGGCAAGACCCATCTAATCCCGCGCCAGCAGGTATGGATGGGCGACCACGCTTATCGCTTCTCCGGCAACGACTTTCTGCCATGCCCCTGGCACCCGCTGGTCGCTGATCTGCGGGACCGGCTGAATGCTCAGCTTCCTCCCGCAACGCCTCTCTTCAACAGCGTACTGATCAACCGCTATCGTAGCGGAGACGATCGCATGGGCTGGCACTGCGACAATGAGCGAGAGCTTGGCCCCCTGCCCGTCATCGCCTCCATTAGCCTCGGCGCCAGCCGACCCATGCGCTTTCGCTGGAAGGACCGTCGATCACCGGCGTTCAATGTCTGGCTCGACCATGGCAGCCTGCTGTGGATGGGACCTGGCTGTCAGGAGCAGCTGGAGCATGCGCTGCTGCCCCGCAGCAGCGTCGGCCAGCGGGTCAACTTGACCTTTCGCCATCTCGACACGGCCTCCTGACACGTCACAGCTGACGTAGAGGCCGGACAACGAAGGCGCACCGAGATCGCAATAGTGTCGTGCTGACACAAAAAACGGCGCCGATGGGCGCCGTTTCGTAGAGATGCTTGCGTTCAGCTGAGGCTTTGTGGCTGTTGCAGCCGAATGTCAAACTAAAGATAACGGTATAACATTCACTACGCTGACAGCTCAGGCCTGCAGTGACGAACGCTCGCTGGCGGCCTATCCCCGATAGTAGCCAGGCGTGATGACCGGCATCCGTGTCACCGTCATCGGCAGCCGCTTGCCACGCACCTCGGCGTAGACCGTGGTGCCCAACTCCGCGTGGTCGAGCGTGACGTAGCCCATGGCCACGGGCTTGCCCACGCTGGGCCCAAAGCCTCCGGAGGTCACGCTGCCCAAGAGCTGGTTGTCTTCACTGTACAGCTCGGCACCCTCACGCACCGGCGCCCGGCCCTCGGCCAGTAGCCCGACCCGCTTGCGCTGATGGTCCTTGACCTCAATCTGATGCAGCACCATGTCCGCCCCCGGAAAACCGCCGGCACGCTCGCCACCGCGACGCCTTGGCTTGCCGATCGCCCAGATCAACCCTGCCTCGACCGGAGTCGTGGTGGTATCGATATCGTGACCGTACAGGCAAAGCCCCGCTTCCAGGCGCAACGAGTCCCGCGCGCCGAGACCGATCGCCTCGACCTCATCTTCTGCCAGCAGCTTGCGGGCAAGCGCATCCGTCTGTTCTGCCGGCACAGAAATCTCGAAGCCGTCCTCGCCGGTGTAACCGCTGCGACTCACCCACACAGGAATACCATCGATGTCGAACCGGCCATGCTGCATGAACACCATGTCACAAGCCGCCGGGCACAGGCGCTGCATGACACTGGCAGCCTTTGGGCCCTGAAGGGCGAGCAGGCCACGGTCTATCACTTCAATCTCATGATCCGGCAGCCCGCGGCGAAGGTGCGCAATATCCTGCTCCCGGCAAGCCGCATTCACCACCAGATAGAGATGGTCCCCGGCATTGACCGTCATCAAGTCATCGAGAATGCCACCCTCCTCGCTGGTGAACAGACCATAGCGCTGCATGCCTTCCGGCAGTCCCACCAGGTCCGCCGGTACCAGCGATTCCAGGGCGACCAATGCGTCATCGCCGCGAATCAGGATCTGTGCCATGTGCGACACGTCGAACAGGCCACAGGCGGCCCGAGTGTGCTCATGCTCCTTCTTCACCCCCAGGGGGTACTGAACAGGCATGTCATAGCCAGCGAAGGGCACCATCTTGGCCCCCAGCTCGCGGTGAAGGGCATTCAGCGGTGTGGTCTTGAGGTCACTCATGGCGTCTCATCTCGTGGTTCATGAAAGAACCCCCGAACGACAGGAGGTGCCCTTGAGGCACCTCCTGCCGACGGCCTGGGTTCAGGACTTGTGATGGTCGAGGTCTTCGCCCGGCAGGATGTCCTTGCCGTCGAAGTAGTCTTTGGTCAGCTTGAACACCACCGGCGACAACAGGGCCAGGGCAATCAAGTTGGGAATCGCCATCATGGCGTTGAAGGTGTCTGCCATCAGCCAGATGAAGCCAAGCTGCGCCAGTGCACCTACCGGAATGGCAGCCACGAACAGAATGCGATACAGCATGATGGAGCGCGTGCCGAACAGGAACTGGAAGCACTTCTCGCCGTAGAAGGACCAGCCCAGAATCGTGGTGAAGGCAAACACCGCCAGGGCAATGGAGACGATGATGTCACCCCATCCACCAGGCAAGGCGTTTTCAAAGGACATCGCGGTCAGCGAGGCACCCTGTTCACCGGTTTCCCAGATGGGGGCGGTCAAGATGACCAACGCCGTCACGGTGCACACCATGATGGTGTCGATAAAGGTACCCAGCATGGCGATCAGGCCCTGACGCACCGGATTCTTGGTTTGCGCCGCGGCGTGAGCAATGGGGGCACTACCGAGGCCCGCCTCGTTGGAGAAGATACCGCGTGCCACACCAAAACGAATGGCCGCCATCACCGCTGCACCAGCAAAGCCACCCACTGCTGCATGGGGGTTGAAGGCGTAATAGAAGATGTCGGAGAAGGCGTTACCAATCTGGTCGGCATTCACGGACAGCGCGCAGACGCCGGCAATGATGTAGGCGATGCCCATGACCGGCACCAGCTTGCCCGCCACCTTGGCGATGCGCTTGATCCCCCCCAGGATAACGGCACCCGCCAGCACCATGATCACCAGACCGGTGACCCAGTGCGGGATACCAAAGCTGGAATCCAGCGCATCGGCGACGGAGTTCGACTGCACCGTGTTACCGATACCAAAGGCGGCCACGGCGCCGAAGAAGGCGAAAGCGCCACCCAGCCACAGCCATTTGCGGCCAAGACCGTTCTTGATGTAGTACATCGGCCCGCCGATGTGGAAGCCGTTCTCGTCAGTCTCGCGATAACGCACCGCCAGCACGGCCTCGGCAAACTTGGTGGCCATACCGACCAGTGCGGTGATCCACATCCAGAACACCGCGCCTGGACCACCAAGCGCAATCGCCGTCGCCACGCCGGCGATATTACCGGTACCGATCGTCGCGGACAGCGCCGTCATCAGGGCGTTGAAGGGAGAAATTTCCCCCTCGTCCTGGGAGGACGCCTTGCTGTCTCGTCCCCCCCACATCAACTTGAAGCCCATACCCAGCTTGCGAATAGGCATGATCTTCAGACCGATCTGCAGATAGATGCCTACCCCCAGCAGCAGGACCAGCATGACTGGCCCCCACACCACGCCATTAATGGCGGAGAAGATGTTGTTGAGTGCGTCCACGGAAGTCTCCCTTTGACTCGGCACTTGTTATTATGCGCCACGTATTGATGCGCTACCCGCTGCTGCCCTGCCGCATTCCGATAAAACTCTATCGAAACAACGGATCTGCCAGCGGATTAGGTAGCACGGACCCGCCTAAGATAGCGGATATTGCTACACGCGCACCAGTCACGCTGTTTCACGCAAGCCTCTGTTCGCAAACGCTGGCCCAAGCTGCATAAGACAGGCCCGTCGACACCGGCATAAGCCAACCACCGAATAAAGACCTACGCCGACGATGTGCTGCGTTTCGGGCTCGCGACACCTCCATCAAAGTTTCTTATTGGAAACTTTTGACACCATATCCAAGACAGCGCTTCCTGGCAAACATTGCCCGCAGCACAGGGCGCAGGCCTCCGTTCTGTAATATCAGCATAGTCCCCTGGCATGTCTGCTGCCCACCGCCCGCCTGACCCGCCACCCTCAAGCGCCAAGCAGCCCCGGCCAGCGCTACGTCGGGTGAGGAAGAGGCGTGACCTGCCAGCGAATGGCATCACGAACTTTCCCGCCGGGCTGGACGCGACGAGCGCTTCGATCCACCCTATGTCGTGAGGATACGTCAACCGACTCGGTATTCTCTTGTCATGGACTCGCCAAATGCCTTGAATGGCGTTAGCATGCGCGAAACCGGAAAACCTTTTTCGTATAGGAAATCGAGATGAGCTCAATCCCCGCCAACCTGCGCTACGTCGACAGCCACGAATGGATTCAGGACAACGGCGACGGAACTGTCACCATCGGTATTACCGACCACGCGCAGGAGTCCCTGGGCGACGTGGTGTTCGTTGACCTGCCTGACGTCGGCAGCAGCCTGTCCAAAGGTGACGAGTTTGGCGTCATCGAATCGGTCAAGGCGGCTTCCGACCTGTACGCGCCGGTGGACGGCGAGGTCATCGAGGTCAACGAATCTCTGGAAGACTCGCCGGAGACCGTTAACGAAGCTCCCTACGAAGATGGCTGGATCATGAAGGTGCGCCTGGACGACAAGAGCGCTCTTGACGATCTGCTGGATGCAGAGGCTTATCAGGCAGTGGTCGACGCCGAAGGCTGATCCGGCTTGGTGGCGAGCCACGCCACCACCACCGGGGCCTACCAGGGCCCCGGTTACCGCCCAGGAAGAGCTGAGGGCTGAGGGCTGAGGGTACAGGTTAGAGGGAAAGCAGCAGATAGCGCCCTCCCCGACCCCACTGCCGTATCGCTGAGGACGTTGGCAGCCTGTGACGCACAGGCGCATCAGCTCAGGCACTTCTGTCATCTTTTCTAACGCTTCACTCACACTGGATCTCGTCGATCCACCACATTCAAGGTGTTCCATGGCTTTCGATACACGTCGCCTGGCCGAACTGGCCGATCATGATGCCTTTCTTCGTCGTCACAACGGTCCCGGCTCCGCTGACAGAGCCAAGATGCTTGCAGCGCTTGACGTCGATAGCATGGATGCCCTGATCGACAAGACAGTCCCCGCGAATATCCGTCTGGGTCGTGAGCTCGACCTGGACCCGCCCAAGGCCGAGGCCGAGGCACTTGACTATCTGTACCGGCTGGCGCGCCAGAACAAGGTGGCAAAGAGCTACATCGGTCAGGGCTACTACGACACTCACCTGCCCGCCGTCATTCAACGCAACGTGCTGGAAAACCCAGGCTGGTACACCGCCTACACCCCTTACCAACCAGAAATTTCCCAGGGCCGCCTGGAAGGCCTGCTGAACTTCCAGCAGATGGTCATGGACCTGACCGGCATGGAGCTGGCCAATGCCTCCCTGCTGGATGAAGCTACCGCCGCCGCCGAAGCCATGGCGCTGTGTCGTCGCTCCAACAAGAAGGCCAAGACCAACGCCTTCTTCGTCGCCGACGACGTCTTCCCTCAGACCCTGGACGTGCTCAAGACCCGGGCCTCGTGGTTCGGCTACGACATCGTTACCGCTCCGGCAGCAGAGCTCGGCCAGCACGATGTGTTCGGCGCGCTACTGCAATACCCGGGCAACGACGGCCGCGTGCATGACCTGGCGCCGCTGATCGCCGAGGCCAAGGACCGCGGCATCATGACCTGCGTGGCCACCGACCTGATGGCCCTGGTACTGCTCAAGGAGCCTGGTGCGATGGGTGCCGACATCGTGGTCGGTTCCAGCCAGCGCTTTGGTGTCCCCATGGGCTTCGGTGGGCCTCACGCCGCCTTCTTCGCCACCACCGACAAGCTCAAGCGCTCGATCCCCGGGCGTATCATCGGTGTGTCAAAGGATGCCCGCGGCAACACCGCGCTGCGCATGGCGATGCAGACCCGCGAACAGCATATTCGCCGCGAGAAGGCCACCTCGAACATCTGTACGGCCCAGGCGCTGCTGGCCAATATCGCCGGCTTCTATGCGGTGTACCACGGTGCAGAGGGACTGCGCACCATTGCCGGCCGTATTCATCGCCTGACCACCATTCTGGCCACGGGCCTGGAACAGAAAGGCGTCTCCCTCGCCAACGACAGCTACTTTGACACGCTTCGCCTGACCGGCGTTGATCGTGGCAAGATCCTGGGTCGCGCCATGACCCACGAGGTCAACCTGCGCTACTTCGACAACGGCGACGTCGGCGTCAGCCTGGACGAGACCACCACCGCCCACGACCTGGACGTGCTGTTCGACGTCCTGCTGGGCGAAGAACACGGACTTGGCGTGCGCGAACTGGACGATGGCGTGCTCGACAGCAAGGCCAGCGGCATCCCCAGCGCCTGCCGCCGCGAGAGTCGCTTCCTCGAGCACCCGACGTTCCAGCGCTATCGCAGCGAAACCGAGATGCTGCGCTACCTGAAGCGCCTCGAAAACAAGGATTTGTCGCTGGCCCACGCCATGATTCCGCTGGGCTCCTGCACCATGAAGCTCAACGCGACCACCGAGATGATGCCGATCACCTGGCCGGAGTTCGCCCGCATCCACCCCTTCGCGCCGAAGGACCAGGTAGCGGGCTATCGCCAGATGATCGACGAGCTGTCGGCCTT
This sequence comes from Halomonas sp. DP8Y7-1, assembly GCF_019801685.1. Classification (NCBI taxonomy): domain Bacteria; kingdom Pseudomonadati; phylum Pseudomonadota; class Gammaproteobacteria; order Oceanospirillales; family Halomonadaceae; genus Halomonas; species Halomonas sp. DP8Y7-1. Next base: position 317,881 of record NZ_JAHVIN010000006.1, read on the forward strand.
CCTGGTCGAAATCACTGGCTACGACCACATTTCCATGCAGCCTAACTCAGGCGCACAGGGCGAATACGCAGGGCTGGTGGCCATCCGTCGCTACCAGGCGGCGCAGGGCGAAGGCCATCGTGACGTCTGCCTGATCCCAAGCTCTGCCCATGGCACCAACCCCGCTTCCGCTGCCATGTGCAGCATGAAGGTCGTGGTGGTGGAATGCGACGAGCGCGGCAACATCGACCTTGCCGATCTCAAGGCCAAGGCTGAGCAGCACGCCGACACCCTGTCCGCCATCATGCTGACCTACCCGTCGACCCACGGAGTGTTCGAGCAGGGAGTGCGCGACGCCTGCGATATCGTTCACGCCAATGGTGGCCAGGTCTATATCGACGGAGCCAACATGAATGCTCAGGTGGGTCTCGCCCGTCCGGGCGACTTTGGCGGCGACGTCAGCCACCTCAATCTGCACAAGACCTTCTGCATTCCCCACGGCGGCGGCGGCCCCGGCATGGGCCCCATCGGGGTCAAGGCGCACCTCGCCCCCCATGTCGCCAATCACAGCGTCACCCCCCTCGACGGCGTCGAGGCGGACTCAGGCGCGGTATCGGCAGCGGCCTTTGGCTCCGCATCGATCCTGCCGATCTCCTGGGCCTACATCAAGATGATGGGCGCACGGGGCCTGCGCGAGGCCACCGAACTGGCGATCCTCGGCGCGAACTACATCGCCCAGCGCCTCGACGGACACTATCCGGTGCTCTATAAGGGCGAAAGCGGCACAGTGGCACACGAGTGCATCATCGACATTCGTCCGCTCAAGGCGGCCTCCGGCATCAGCGAGGAAGACATTGCCAAGCGCCTGATGGACTATGGCTTCCATGCACCGACAATGTCGTTCCCGGTGGCAGGCACCCTGATGATCGAGCCAACCGAGTCCGAGTCTCTTTACGAGCTCGACCGCTTCTGTGACGCCATGATCGGCATTCGTGAGGAAATCGCTCGGGTCGAGAAGGGTGAATGGGCGCTCGACGACAACCCGCTGGTGCATGCGCCGCATACCATGGCGGACCTGATGGACCCCGACTGGAGCCGCGGCTACTCCAGGGAAATCGGGGCCTTCCCGTCCGAGGCGGTCAAGGGGGCCAAGTACTGGCCCGCCGCCAACCGGGTGGACAACGTGCTGGGCGATCGACAGCTGATCTGCTCCTGCCCGAGCATCGACGAGTATCGCGACTAAGCGGACCTCGCTAGACCACGAACCCCGCCAGTTGGCGGGGTTCGTGCGTTGAAGCTAGCCTTCCAGCGCTCGCCCATCAGGATGACCGAAGCGTTCCAGGTGGCGCTGCTCACGGAAGGCTTCCAGTAAATGGTGGTAACGACTCGGCACCTGAGCACCGCGACGACTCACCAGATAGAGCGTCTCATCCAACGGCTGGCTGAGCGTCATTTCGCGCACCTGGCGCTGCCACGGCGACGTCTCAAGCACCAGCCGAGACACCACGCTGAAACCCAGCCCTCGAGCCACCGCATCCAGCACCATGCCTACCTCGTTGGTGAAGCCCTGGCGGGGAAAGTGGCTCATCGAGCGAAAGTCATCGGGAAAATTGGCTCGCAGCAGGCTCACCGCCTTGTCCAGGCCGTCGGTATAGCTGATGAAGCCCAGTCCGAGAAGATCGTTGAGGGTGGTACCGGTAAAGTCTGCCGGCACCACAAGGCTCAGGGGTTCGTCGTGCCATGGCTCGCAGACCAGGTCCGGATGCCGGGTTGCCTCCGTCACGATCCCAAGGTCATGTCGCCCGGCCAGTACATCGGCCAGGATCTCCTGATGAAAGGCAAAGCAGTAGGAGACGGTAAGCCCGGGATGGCGCTGCTGCTGGCCGAGAATAAACGGATACAGCATCAGGCCGATGCTGCCCGGCGACGCCAGCCGGCACTCACCGCTGTCCAGGCTCTCGTCGTCGAGAGAATGTCGGAACTGCTCGTGCTCCGAAAACAGCTTCACCGCGTAGTCGTAGACACGGCGCCCTGCCTCGGTCAGCCGGAAACGTCGCCCCTGGCGCTCCAGCAGCGGCTTGTCCAGGTACCGCTCAAGCTTACGAATATGCTGACTGACCCCAGGCTGGGTCATCTCGAGACGCTGAGCGGTACGGGTAAAACTACCGGTTTCCACCAGCGTGATGAAGGTACGAAAATACAGGGCATTGAACATGGAATGACGCCAGGATGATTCGCCGGCGTCCTGGGCCATCAGGCGACGGGGCCAGGCACAATCCGGGTGACGCGGCATAGTCTACCACTTCCACCCGGGGGCCGCAGCGGTGCGCCTGAACGCACGGCCGTGATAGCATCACACCATGATCAAGAGTTCGATGTCAGCCACAGCACCTTCCACCACAGCACAAGAGTCACTTTCCATGCATGACCCCATCGCCGCACGTGCCGACGCCATTCATGATGCCCTGCTGGACATGGAGCGTGAGGCCAGTGCCGACGACTTGTTTCCCCTCGGGTATCTGATTCCGCAGATCCCCCTGGTGGTGGACCAGCTTGACTACAACCCCAGCGAGGTAAGCAGCGACGACTTCGACGCCGTCTTCCATGAATGGCTGGATGGCGCCTTTGCCCAGGATGGCATGAGCGACGCGGACCAAACAGCCGTGCGCGAACTCTTCAACCAGGCGTGCGACAAGGCACCGATGCCTTGAATCGCCTCTGACAAGGAAGCCCAAAAATGGCCGAGACCATTTCCACCACGATTTCCCCTGAGGGCAGCCTCGAAATCCTGTCCCAGCATGAAGTCAACCGCCTCCGCGACAGCTCTCAAACCGGGCTGCATGAAATGTTGCGTCGCTGCACGCTGGCGGTACTGAATTCCGGCAACCCCATGGATGACGGCCTGGCACTGCTGGAAACCTACCCCAACTTTGACATTGAGCTGCTCCAGCAAGACCGCGGCGTGCGCCTCAAGCTGACCGACGCCCCCGCCGAAGCCTTTGTCGACGGCCGCATGATCCGCGGCATCCGCGAGCACATCTCCAGCGTGCTGCGGGATATCGTCTACGTCTACAACGAGATCCAGAACCAGTCGCGCTTCGACCTGTCCACGGGAGAAGGCACCACCAACGCCGTCTTCCACATTCTGCGCAAGGCCGGCACGCTCAAGCCGAGCCGCGACCCCAGCTTGGTCGTCTGCTGGGGGGGGCATTCCATCTCTCGAGAGGAATACGAATACACCAAGGACGTGGGATACCACCTCGGCCTGCGTGACCTGGACATCTGCACCGGTTGCGGTCCCGGTGCCATGAAAGGCCCCATGAAGGGGGCCAACGTTGCCCACGCCAAGCAGCGGCGCTATCCAGGACGCTACCTCGGCGTGTCCGAGCCCGGCATCATTGCTGCCGAAGCGCCCAATCCCATCGTCAACGAGCTGGTGGTGATGCCGGACATCGAGAAGCGCCTCGAAGCCTTCGTCCGCCTGGGCCACGGCATCATTGTCTTCCCCGGCGGCGTGGGCACGGCGGAAGAGATTCTGTATCTGCTCGGCATCCTGCTGCATCCCGACAATGTCGACATGGAGCTGCCGGTGGTCTTCACCGGGCCGGCGAGTGCCGCGGAGTACTTTCAGCGTATCGATGAGTTTCTGGTCTATACCTTGGGTGAGTCCGTGCGCGAGCTCTACCAAATCATCATCGACGACCCCACCCAGGTCGCCCGCACCATGCGCGCCAACATCGACAAGGTCACGGAGTATCGGCGCGCCCGTCAGGATGCCTTCTACTACAACTGGCGCCTGACCATTGCCCGAAACTTCCAGGAGCCGTTCGTCCCCACCCACGAGGCCATGGCCGGGCTCGAGCTCAATCGTGAACTGCCCAAGCATGAGTTGGCCGCCAACCTGCGCCGCGCGTTCTCGGGCATCGTGGCCGGTAACGTCAAGGAGCAAGGGATTCGCGCCATCGAAGCACACGGCCCCTTCCGCTTGCACGCCGAAGCGGACCTGATGGAGAAGCTGGACGCCCTGCTGACCTCCTTCGTTGCCCAAGGACGCATGAAGCTGGCCGGCGACTACGTGCCGTGCTACACCCTTGGAGGTAGATCCGGCTGACGGATATCGCCTTCTTGGCAGGTAAAAAAACGCCCTGGATCCATGATCCAGGGCGTTTTGTCATCGCGTCGGCCGCGCCAGGACCTCGCCCTGGCTGGCGTCAGCTGAACTCAGCTCAATCTCGCTTGGAAAACACCAGTACTACAGCATGCAACAAAAGGCCTGCGGTCGCTCCCTGGGATAACGTGATGACGCCCAAGGCCACGCCGCCCACCACCAGCTTGTAGATCACCATGGCGACCAGCGCCACGACCATGCAGCCAAGCAGCGTGAACAACATGCGCAGAAAGCGAGAGCGCCCGGCGCCATCGAGCAGGCGCCACTGAAACAGGGAAGCCAGGGCGAGCACACCCAGCACGATGTAGACCAGCGTCTCGCGGGTCGCCAGGCCGGCCATTTGATAACGTGGCAGGGTCAGCGCCAATACCAGCATCAGACCCACCATCAGGCTGAGGCGAGCAGGGCTCGCGATTGCCCGTGCCATCATGCCACCTTGAGATCTTGGCGAGAAATCCAGCCCTCGACCCAGGGCAAGGCTTCATCGTCAGCCATGAAGGTTTCCATGGCGTCGATCTCCAGTCGGTCATCAAGGCGGGTCGCGCCTTGCTCCTCGAGCAGCTGATCCAGACGGCGGCCGGCACCACAGAAGGTGTCGCCGTAGGAGCTGTCACCCAGGGCGATCAGTCCATAGCGCAGGTGGCCCAGCCCCGGGCTCTTGTCCTGCAATTCGCGTACGAAACTGACGAAATTGCCGGGGAAATCACCGCTACCTGTCGTCGACACGCAGAACAGGGCGAGGTCCGGCGCATCGTCGGTGACATCAGCCAGAGAGGGATTTTCGAGAACCGAGACGTCGTACCCGGCCTCCTCGAACAGCGGCTTGACCTGCTCCGCCACGTCGAGTGCACCACCATACATGGTGCCAACCAGTATCTTGAGTGTAGGCATGTAAAGGAATTACCTGAGAATTCTGGTCGGATTCTAGCATGCTGGCCGAGACCGACGCATCCCCGGCGACCTGCAATCTGCCCGGCAAGGCGCTACCATGGCAGGCGCAAGCCAGACGCCTCCCCAGACAGCGAGACCTCTATGCAAGACACCTTCGAGACATGGATCACCCCCATCATGATCGGCGGACTCATGCTGTTCATGTGCTTCATCATCTGGGATCTGGCCAAGCAATCCAAGGCGGGGCGCTTTGGCACCCTGATGCTGTTCATCGTACTCGGGGCCGGAATGCTCGGCTATGTGGCCAAGGTGGCGATCACCTGGTACCTCGAAAGCCACGGCGTCTAGACCCTCCAAGGTCGGTCTATCCCCCTGCTGCGCCCCGCCCAGGTCCACGCCAGCAGGTGGTGGAGCGCCATGTGCCATATCTCCCATCAGCATCCATACGGCCCTCAGCGTGCGAACCACTTGCACGGACCACTCAATCAGCACAGCGCAGCCATTCAGCACAGCCGATCCGCACAGCGCAGCCATTCAGCACAGAATTGTCTGCCGCCAGGCCCTCTCCCACCAACAAAGACATACGCGGCTGGGTGCCCTGCCCACGCGGCGCTCTCCCATCGAGTTGAACCAGAACCTCAACTCGAGTCGTCTTTCTCCTCGCCTCTGTGTGATATCGATCAAATCATGACGCACCATCGCGCACTTATCCTGTATACACACGCGACATTGTCGTGAATACACTAGCCTAGAGCCAGGTAGGCAACAGCAACCGCCTCGCCATCAGGATCAGGAGCAGCGCCCACGCCCTGCCCCTACGTCTGGCCAACAGTTCGTCCCGGCCGATCTTGTTGGCACAACAACAACGATGACAATGGCCGAGAACATGCACACTCCTCCCAAGACACTGTTTGATTTCCACGGGCGTCCAGGCCTGGCCAAGGCGCTTCCCATCTCGTTACAGCACGTGCTGGCAATGATTGCGGGAGTCATCACTCCTCCGCTTATCGTGGCGGGCGTGGTGGGGGTGAGCCCTGCCGAGAAACTGCAGCTCATCCAGGTCGCTATCCTGGCCTCCGGCGCTTGTACCCTGTTCCACCTGTACGGACTCTGGAAGTTTGGCGCTCGCCTGCCGGCCATATTCGGTGTCGGCTTTGCCTACGTTCCGACGCTGATCGCCGTTGGCAGCCAATATGGCATCGAAGGTATTCTCGGCGCCCAACTTATCGGCGGCATTACCATGGTGATAGTGGGCTACTTCATACAGTTCATTCGTCACCTGTTTCCACCGGTCGTGGCGGGCACCGTGGTACTGGTCATCGGCCTGTCGCTGTATGACATCGCGATCCGCTACATTGCAGGAAGCGGCAACGTCAATGCAGAGGGTTTCGGGAATCTCTCCAACTGGGGGCTCGGACTGCTGACCTTGATTGCCGTGCTACTAGCATCACAGTTTGGTCGCGGGATCATCAAGCTGTCCGCCATCATCATCGGCATGCTGGTGGGATATCTGGCTGCCATCCCGCTGGGCATGATCGACCTTAGCCCGATCCATAACGCGCCCTGGCTGGCAGTGCCCAAGGCCATGCCTTTTGCCATGGAGTTTCACTCTGCTGCGATCATCTCCATGGTGGTCATCTGTGTGATCAACTCAGTGCAGACCATTGGGGATCTATCTGCGACCAGCGTCGCCGGCATGAACCGGGAGCTCTCCACCAGGGAGCTTACCGGAGGCCTTCTCGGCAATGGCCTGACAACCACCATCAGCACCCTTTTCGGTGCCCTGCCGACCTCCACCTACAGCCAGAACGTCGGGATTGTCGCCATTACCAAGGTGGTCAGCCGCACGGTTTTCTTGCTTGCCGGCATTATCGTCCTGGTGGCGGGGTTCAGTCCTAAATTCAGCGCCCTGATGACGACCATCCCCTACCCTGTCATCGGCGGCGCCACCATCACGGTCTTTGGCATGATCACCGTGACCGGCATTCAGCTGTTGATCAAAGACGAGATGACGGCCCGCAACATGACCATCGTTGGCCTGTCACTGGCACTGAGCCTTGGCATCGCCTCGGAGCCAGCCGCCATCGAGCAATTCCCGGAAACCTTCAAGAATGTCGTGAGCGGTGCGCCCATCGTCATCGCGGCCCTCAGCGCCTTTCTGCTCAACCTGCTGCTGCCGCGCAAGACGCTGGCCGAAGAAGCCGCCGAGAGAGACGAGCCACCGACGACAGCGACACCCAGCGCGGCGGCCACCGGCTCTGACAACGGCTAAGCGGTCGACAACCCGCATCGGGCTACCGACATGACCAGCCCATCGATACAGCGGGACCAGCACCAAAAAAAGCGCCGCCTGGTATCAGGCGGCGCTTCAGCTTTACAGCGGATCATTCCTCGTCATCTGGATGACCTACCTGGCTCTTTAATTTCTGGCCAGGCCGGAAGGTCACCACACGCCGCGCCGAGATGGGGATCTCTTCCCCGGTCTTGGGGTTACGGCCAGGACGTTCGCGCTTATCGCGCAGATCAAAGTTGCCGAACCCCGACAACTTGACCTGCTCATTCTCTCGCAGACAGGCACGGATCTCTTCGAAGAAGGCTTCCACCATGGTTTTCGCCTCCCGCTTGGACAGGCCAAGTTCCGTGTGCAGATGCTCGGCCAGTTCTGCCTTGGTCAACGCTCCCATGTCGTCATCCTCATGGTGATGGTCACGCCAACCGTCCGCGCCCGTCAGGCTAAAGCGTCAAGCACGCAGCTCAGCATTGACTCCCTGCCGAGCCGTTGCCACGATGGCATCGACCAACTGATTGATTTCTTCGTCATTTAGCGTGCGCGATGGATGCTGCCAGGTCAAGCCCAAGGCCACACTCTTACGACCTTCGGCTACACCTTTGCCCTGATAGACGTCGAAAAGCGCCAGATCCGTCAACCATTCACCCGCCTCGGCCCTGACCCTGTCGAGCAGTGCCTGTACCGGTTGGTCCTCATCGATGACGAAGGCCAAGTCACGCCGCACCTCGGGGTAGCGCGACAGCGGTGCGAAGGCCGGGATACGGCCCTGGCTGAGTGCATCCAGGCGAACCTCGAACAACACGGCGTCAGTCTTGAGGCCCAGCTTGCCCTTGACCGCGGGGTGCAGCGTGCCAATCCAGCCGGCTTCTTCACCGCGATGCAGGATCCGCGCGCACTGCCCCGGGTGGAGCGAGGGATGCTCGCCTGGTTCGAAACGCCAGGCGTCGGCGTCACCGCTGACCTCCAACAGACTTTCCAGATCTCCCTTGAGATCAAAGAAGTCGACCTTGTCACGGCCACCGGTCCAACCTTCGGGCAGACGCGAACCGCAAACGACAGCGCCTAGCATCGGCACCTGTTCCAGGTCATCGAGCTCACCCCGGAAGACCAGGCCGCTCTCGAACAGGCGCACACGGGTCTGCTGGCGATTGAGGTTGTGTTCCAGCGCCCTCACCAGCCCCGGAAACAGACTGGCACGCATCACCGACAGGTCCGCGGAGATGGGGTTGGCGAGAACCGGCGATACCGCTTCAGGCAGCAAGGTCCGCTGCAGCTCAGGCGCGACAAAACTATAGGTAATCGCTTCCTGGTAGCCACGGGCCGTCATCTGCCTGCGCAATCTGCCCAGCGGGCTTTGCGCCTCATGGTCAGCCTTCAAGCCCAGGCGTACTGCGGGACGGCGTACCGGCAGACGATTGTAGCCATGGATGCGGGCCACTTCCTCGATCAGGTCTTCCTCGATCGTGATATCAAAGCGCCAACTCGGCACCTTGACCGTCCAACCACGATCATGGGCGTCAACCGCCATGCCGAGCCGCTCAAGGATTTCGCTGACCTCAGCGTCGTCCAGGCGCTTTGACAGTGCCTTCGCCAACCGCTCAGCGCGGAGCGTGACGTCTCGCTGACCGGGCAGATGAGCGTCATCCGCCTGCTCGTTGAGCGGGCCCGGCTCGCCGCCACAGATCTCGACCAGCAGCGCAGTCGCACGTTCCACGGCACGTCGCGTCAGCTCGGGGTCAACGCCCCGTTCGAAACGATGGGACGCGTCAGTGTGAAGCCCGTAGGAGCGCGCCTGGCCTGCGACCGCCAGAGGAGTAAAGAACGCGCCTTCCAGGAAGATATCTCGCGTCTCGGCCCCCACACCGGAGTGCTCGCCGCCCATGACGCCCGCCAAGGCCAGAGGGCCCTTGTCGTCAGCAATGATCAGGGTGCTCGGATCGAGGGACACGGTCTGGCCGTCAAGCAGCACCAGCTCCTCACCCTGGCGCGCCAGGCGCACCACGACGGCACCCTCAAGATTGGCACGATCAAAGGCATGTAACGGCTGCCCCAACTCGAGCATGACATAGTTGGTGACATCAACGGCGGGGTCGATCGCACGCACGCCGCTGCGGCGCAGACGCTCAATCATCCACATTGGCGTCGGACGGCTGATGTCGACACCCTTGATCAGGCGACCGATATAACGCGGGCAACGCTGAGCATCCTCGACGCGTACCGGGAAGGTCTCGTCGTGACGTGCAGCAACCGGGTCAATGGTTGGCTCAGTCAGGCCGAGACGATTCAGCACGCCCACTTCCCGAGCCAGACCCTGCACGCTCAAGCAGTCGCCACGGTTGGGTGTCAGGTCCACTTCAATGGTGTGATCATCCAGCGCGAGGTACTCACGTAGGGCCATCCCCACCGGTGCGTCTTCGGGGAGCACCAGGATGCCTTCGGAAGTGCCTTCCTCAAGGCCCAGCTCCGATGCGGAGCAGATCATGCCGCGAGATTCGACACCACGCAGCTTGGCCTTCTTGATCTTGAAATCGCCGGGTAGCACGGCGCCGACGCGAGCAAAGGGAATCCGCTGTCCCACCGCCACATTCGGGGCGCCACACACCACTTGAACCGGCTCACCGCTGCCATCGTCAACCTGGCAGACGTTCAGCTTGTCAGCGTCGGGATGCTGGACCTTGTCGGTCACCTGTGCCACCACGACGTCGCTGAATGACGCCGCAACGGGCTCGACGGCATCTACCTCGAGCCCCGCCATGGTGATCTGGTCGGCCAGCCCCTGGGTAGACAGCTGAGGGGAAACCCACTCCCTCAGCCACTGTTCAGATACTTTCATGAGGACTCCTTGACGTCCTGTTCACGTAGTCAATGTTCTTCGCAGGGCCGCTGTGCGGGCCTCTGATCAATGGAACTGGCGCAGGAAGCGCAGATCGTTCTCGAAGAACAGGCGCAGGTCATTGACGCCGTAGCGCAACATCGCCAGGCGCTCGGCCCCCATGCCGAAGGCAAAGCCTGTGTAGCGTTCGGGGTCGATACCACCGTGGCGGAACACCTCCGGATGCACCATGCCGCAGCCCATCACCTCCAGCCAGCCGGTGTGGGAGCAGACCCTACAGCCTTCTCCGGCGCACATCACACAGGCAATGTCGACCTCGGCAGACGGCTCGGTGAACGGGAAGTAGGACGGACGGAAGCGCACGGACAGGTCGTCACGCTCGAAGAACGCCTGCAGGAAGTCTTCGATGGTGCCCTTGAGGTCCGCAAAGCTGACGTCTTCCTCGATCAGCAGGCCTTCGACCTGGTGGAACATTGGCGTGTGAGTCAGATCCGAGTCGCTGCGATACACCCGGCCCGGGCACACGATGCGGATCGGGGGTTCCTCCGCCTTCATGGTGCGCACCTGTACGGGAGAGGTGTGCGTTCTCAGCAGTCGCGTGGCGTCGAAATAGAAGGTGTCGGCCATGCCGCGGGCTGGATGGTGGGCAGGAATGTTCAGCGCTTCGAAGTTGTGGTGGTCATCTTCAAGCTCAGGCCCTACCGCCACATCGTAGCCAATCCGCTTGAACAGTCCCTCGATCCGCTCCAGCGTTCGAGTCACCGGGTGCAAGCCACCAGCGGGCTGGCCGCGACCGGGCAGCGTGACGTCAAGACGCTCCGCAGCGAGCCTGGCATCCAGTTCTGCCTTGGCCAGGGTGTCACGACGTGCCTCAAGCTCCTTGGCCAGCTCCTGCTTGGCCTGGTTGATGCGTTCACCTGCGGCCGGACGCTCTTCCGGCGGCAGCTTGCCAAGCCCCTTGAGCAGCGCCGTCAGCTCGCCTTTCTTGCCCAGATACCTGACACGAATATCGTCTAGCCCGGCCATGCCCTCGGCGGACTGGATGGCGTCGCGAGCTTGTTGAACCAGATCGGGAAGGTGGTCCATACGTTGAGCTCCGGTAGCGTTGATCTTTCTTTAGTGGAGAGTAGCGATGATAAAAGGGTCGCCAAAAAAACAGGGGAAGAGCGGCTGCTCTTCCCCTGGGGCGATCATGCACTGACCCTCCTTCAAGAGGGTCAGGTCATCCATCGAACGCGCTTACTGGGCAGCCTTGGCCTTTTCCACGATGGCAGCAAATGCCGCCTTCTCGTGAACAGCCAGGTCAGCCAGGACCTTACGGTCGATTTCGATGCCAGCCTTCTTCAGACCGCCAACAAAGCGGCTGTAGGACAGACCGTGCTGACGAGCACCAGCGTTGATACGCTGGATCCACAGGGCACGGAACTGACGCTTACGCTGACGACGGTCGCGATAGGCGTACTGACCGGCCTTGATGACGGCCTGCTTGGCTACGCGGAAAACACGCGAACGGGCACCGTAGTAACCCTTGGCCTGCTTCATGATCTTCTTGTGACGACGACGGGCGACGACACCACGCTTGACACGAGTCATAGCACTCTCCTGACGTTAAAGGGGGTTCACCAAGGATTAGACGTACGGCAGCATGCGACGCACGAGTGCCTTGTCGGCATCGTGGATCTGCTGCATGCCGCGCAGCTGACGCTTACGCTTGGTGGACTTCTTGGTCAGAATGTGACTACGGAAGGACTGCTTGTGCTTGAAGCCGTTAGCAGTCTTCTTGAAGCGCTTGGCAGCGCCACTGTTGCTCTTGATCTTCGGCATGAGAATAACTCCGCTCGAGTTTCTTTAGAAAATTCGGGGCCAATGGCCAGCTCTGGAGCTGGCCATTCGTTGGACGGGCCGTCGAATCACTTCTTCTTGGGGGCAATGATCATGATCATCTGGCGGCCTTCCATCTTGGGGAAGGACTCCACGGTACCGATCTCTTCGAGATCGGCCGCGATCCGCTCCATCAGCTTGCGGCCGATGTCCTGGTGCGCCATTTCACGCCCGCGGAAACGCAGGGTGACCTTGCCCTTGTCGCCACCTTCGAGGAACCGGATCAGATTCTTCATCTTGACCTGGTAGTCACCCTCGTCGGTGCCAGGCCGGAACTTGACTTCCTTGACCTGGATCTGCTTCTGCTTCTTCTTCTGAGCAGCTTTCTGCTTCTTCTGCTCGAAGACGAACTTGCCGTAATCCATGATCTTACAGACGATGGGATCGGCATTTGAAATCTGCACGAGGTCAAGGCCTTCAGCCTCGGCGCGCTCAAGAGCATCGCGGGTATCCACGATACCAAGCTGTTCGCCGTCAGCAGCGATCAGGCGGACCTGATCTTCGGTGATACGCTCGTTCATTGGCGGACGCTTGTCCTGGGGGCGTCCTCTGGGGTTGCTTCGCTTGATGGTTCCGTCTCCACTATAGCTTTGGAAGGTGCGAGAGCTGGGAAGGTGCGTGCCTTTACGAGCTTCGCACGAGGGGGCGGCCCATGCCGCCTACCCGTTAGTACCGCTCGGCCTGAACTCGCTCGATGAAGGCATCCACCGTCATGGTGCCTAGATTTTCGCCGCTGCGCGTACGCACAGCCACCGAGTCGGCCTCTACTTCCTTATCTCCGACCACCAGGAGATAGGGTACCTTCTGCAACGTATGCTCGCGAATTTTAAAGCCGATCTTCTCGTTCCTCAAGTCCGACTTGACGCGTAAACCGATTTTTTGCAGACGAGAGGTCAAAGCTTCGGCATATTCCTTCTGCGCGTCGGTGATAATCATCACCACCGCCTGCTCAGGAGCCAGCCACAAAGGCATGGCACCGGCATAGTGCTCGATCAGGATGCCGATGAAGCGCTCCATGGAGCCGACAATGGCACGGTGCAGCATGACGGGTGGCTTACGCTCGCCCTCTTCTGTCACGTACTGGGCACCCAGGCGAGTCGGCATCATGAAGTCGACCTGCATGGTCCCGACCTGCCATTCGCGGCCCAGGCAGTCCTTCATATGGTACTCGATCTTGGGACCATAGAAGGCACCTTCGCCAGGCAGTTCCTGCCATTCGACGTCGCAGGCCTCAAGCGCACCGCGCAGTGCGTTCTCGGCACGATCCCACGTCTCGTCATCACCGATACGCTTCTCAGGGCGCAGCGCGATCTTGATCGCGATGTCTTCGAAGCCGAAGTCACTGTAGACCTTCAGTGCCTGACGGTGGAAGCTGGTCACTTCAGGCTGGACCTGCTCTTCGGTACAGAAGATGTGCCCGTCGTCCTGGGTGAACGCACGCACGCGCATGATGCCGTGCAGCGCACCAGAGGGCTCGTTACGATGACACCCGCCAAACTCGCCAAAGCGCACCGGCAGTTCGCGGTAGCTGCGCAGTCCGGAATTGAAGACCTGAACATGCCCCGGGCAGTTCATCGGCTTCAGCGCGTATTCACGCTTCTCGGACTCGGTGAAGAACATGCCGTCGGCGTAGTTGTCCCAGTGGCCAGACTTCTTCCACAGCGACACGTCCATGATCTGCGGGCAGCGGATCTCCTGATAGCCGCCCTCCTTGTAGACACCGCGCATGTACTGCTCGACACGCTGCCACAGCGTCCACCCATTGGGGTGCCAGAACACCATGCCCGGAGCTTCTTCCTGCATGTGAAACAGGTCAAGACGACGCGCCAGCTTGCGATGGTCACGCTTCTCGGCCTCTTCCAGCCGGTGCAGATAGGCCTTGAGCTGCTTCTTGTCGCCCCAGGCGGTGCCGTAGATACGGGTCAACATGGCGTTGTCCGCATTGCCGCGCCAGTAGGCGCCCGCCAGCTTGGTCAGCTTGAACGCCTTCAGGTGACGGGTGTTGGGCACGTGAGGCCCGCGGCACATGTCGGTGTATTCCTGATGCCGGTACAGCCGGATGGTATCGCCCTCGGGAATGCCGCGAACGATTTCCTGCTTGTAGGGCTCGTCACGATGCAGGAACTCGAGCATCGCCTTATCGCGATCCACGTACTCGCGGACCACATCGTATTCTTCATCGATCAGCTGCTTCATGCGCTTCTCGATGGTCTCGAGGTCTTCCGGGGTGATCGACTGGCCGAAATCGATGTCGTAATAGAAGCCGTCGGTGATCACCGGGCCGATGGCCATCTTGGCCTCGGGATAGAGCTGCTTGACCGCGTGCCCGATCAGGTGGGCGCAGGAATGCCGGATGATCTCCAACCCTTCCTCGTCTCTTGCGGTCAGGATCGCCACCTCGGCGTCCGTCTCGATCAGGTCCGCGGCGTCCACCAATACGCCGTCGATCTTGCCAGCCACGCAGGCCTTGGCAAGTCCCGGGCCGATGCTTTCGGCCAACTCCATGACGCTAAGGGGGGAATCAAAGGTTCTCTGACTGCCGTCAGGCAGTGTCACGATGGGCATGCAAGCTGTCCTTGTGCGCAGTGGTGATCCATACCAGGGATCACGTGTCGCCAAAATGGATTCAATGGATGAAACAGCGACATAGCCTACCAGAAGCAGCGTCGTCGATGCCACGCTCTACCTTCGCGGCGGGCGAATGTCGCAACAATCTTGCGCGACCAAACGCAGCGAGGCGCCCGAAGGCGCCTCGCTGATGTCGTCGCGCTCGATCAGATGATCGAGACAGACTCGGTCAGGGCAAACTTACTGCCATTCACCCAGCTCGACACGACGGTTTTCCGCACGACCTGCATCAGTGTCGTTGGTAGCGATCGGCTGCTCTTCACCGTAGCCGATAGCACGCATGCGGTTCGGCTGCACGCCCTGGCTGGCCAGGAAGCGAGCAACAGAAGCGGCACGCTCCTGAGACAGCTGCTTGTTGTAGGTGTCGGAACCGACGCTGTCAGTGTGGCCTTCGATGCGCACGCCGACGTTCGGGTTGGCACGCAGACGCTCAGCGATGCCGACCAGTACCTGCTCAGCCTGAGCTGTCAGGGTGGCGGAGTCGAACTCGAAGTTCACGTCACGCAGGACCAGGTCCTTTTCGCAGCCCAGGGAGTTGACCTGGACGCCAGCCGGAGTACCCGGGCACTGGTCCTGGAAGTCCGGCACGCCGTCGTTGTCGGAATCCAGCGGGCAGCCCACGGCGTCAACCGCGACACCGGCCGGAGTACCCGGGCACTGGTCGTTGGCGTCATAAACGCCGTCACCGTCGGAATCCTTCGGAGCGTCCATCGGCTCTTTGTTCGGCTCAGCACACAGCAGAGCGCCAGCCACGGTGCCGACAGTAGCGCCAACAGCTGCGCCGGTTTCTTCGTCGTCGTCGCTGGTGGTGCCGTAGCCGATGCCGCCGCCGATCAGGCCGCCAGCAATACCACACACCATCGGGTGCTGGTACCACGGCTTAGCGTCGCTCATGCCGGAGGAAGACTGTGAAGCGGAGCTGGCGCAGCCAGAGAGGCCGACAACCAGAGCAGAACCGAGCAGCAAGCCAGTCGTTGATTTTTTCATTTAAGACTCCTTCTTCTTTCTGACACTCAATGCTGAATACGGGTAACCCTGTTCTTCAGCGGGTCCAATGTTGTGCCGATCGAGAAACAGGATAGGTACCCTACTTCCTCATAGGCAAGAAAAGCATGAAATATCGCGACTAGCCAGTCTGATAGCCTTCGATATCTCAACGTCTTCCGCCGACGGCCCATCGTGCAAGAAATGCGCTGCACGACCAATCCCTTGCAGGCGACATCATGACGTATCGCTTCTGTACAATCAAATTAGCACAGCCGATAGACGCCCGTCATTCACTTCATCGAACAGTGTTCGAGATCGCTCAATTGAGACTGTCGGGGTAACGGGCCTGAAAATCCAGCGCAGCCTGTGCCGCAGCCAGCACATCCTCACGATTTGCCTCTTCCACGGCCAACCTCTGCTTGTCCTCGGCAAACCGTTCTTTCGGTGTAAGTGCCTGACGAGCCTGGTGCGTGTGCAGATGCCGGGTCTGCTCGTACACCTCTGCAACAACGCGAAACTCGCGCCGCTCAAGCAGCGCAGGGTCGATCAGTTCAAACAGGACTTTCAGGCGCCAGCAGCCCTCTGTCACATCGACTTGTCGCTGCACCAGGGCCGACGCAACCAGTCCGAGATTTTCCAGGCCGTTTTCCCGCGCGCGACGTTCCTCGTCTTGACGGAAGGCCTCGCGGCGACGCACTTCCTTGCGCAGTGACCAGGCGTACCCGCCCATGCCTGCAATCACGGCACAGCCAATTCCCAGCAGGACAAGTGCAAGCGTCGTGGACATAGAAGCCCCCTTTGCGATGGTCAAAGGGCGCATTCTACACATCCTGACAATGGGCGGAACCGCTTTCGCCGAGGGCGGACGTCCCCATCCGCGCCAACAGACCTGCACAGCGGCAGTCGGTCTCGGCTCCGTTTCGGGGAAGCGTAGCGGCTATCAGTGACGATCAGATGAACCCATGCCCCAGACCTACCACCAAGCCCTAACATTGAAGGCCAAAACCGAGGCATGAAATTGACGTCTAAGCCCGAGACCTAACACCCGGGCCTAAATGCCGGGAATAGCTAAGAGCCCATCTGCAAGGGCGAACCTGAAAGAGAGCATCAGGCCGAGAGTGTCAGCACCAGAGACAGGTAGTGGTCGCTCAGCAACGCCAGAAACACGCCCAACAGATAGCGTATCGAGAACCAGAATGCCTGCAGCGGCACCTGTTCATCGCGACCACGCCAGACCCGCAGGTTCCAATGCATAAACCGGATGTTCAGCAGCAGGATGCAGCACAGGTACCACCATCCACTCATGCCAATGACAAATGGCAACAGCGTCGCCGCGACCGTGAGCCAGCCGTAAAGCCACACCTGCAAACGCGCAAAGTCCAGGCCATGGGTCACCGGCAGCATGGGAATTCCGGCCTCGGCGTACTCGTCTCGCTTATAGATCGCCAGGGCCCAGAAGTGCGGAGGTGTCCAGGCAAAGATAATCAGCACCAGCAGCAGTGGCTCGGGCGCCATGGCGCCCGTCACCGAGGTCCAGCCCAGCAGCGGTGGCGCGGCCCCGGCCACCCCACCAATGACGATATTCTGCGGTGTGGCGCGCTTGAGAAAGACGGTGTACACCAGCGCGTAGCCCACCAGCGAGGCCAAGGTCAACCAGGCCGTCAGGTCATTGACGGCGATGGCCAGCACCCCTACCCCCACCACGCACAGCGACAGCGCCCACCCTAATGCCAGGGGCGTTGATAGCCGACCTGAGGCCAGCGGCCGGCGAGCGGTGCGCCCCATTCTGGCATCAAGCTTGCGATCCACCACATGATTGATCGCTGCGGCTCCGGCCGCAGACAGGCCAATCCCCATTAGACCGAGCACCACCGTATCGAGCGGCGGCAAGGGCACCGCCAGCAGCATGCCCACCAGGACACAGACCAGCATCACCGCCACGACACGCCACTTGCACAGCACCAACAGGTCACGCCATACGGACACAGGCGCCATGCCGGGAACTACCGCTTGGCCATCACGCATGTAGCCACCCCCGCTTCTTGCGCTGGGGCTCACTACCGACATCTTGCCCAGAGCGTGAAGTTATCAAAGAGCCTGCGCTGCCGACTCGCCGCCGGTCGGCGTCCAGGTCATCCACAGCCAGCACCAGCGACGTTGGTCGACGTTGGCGGACCACCACGGCCGTGCTATAGCGCTGTTTCCAGACCACCAGCGTGAACGTGAACACCAGCAAAACAGCCCCCGCTGTATGCAGCAACGCCAGGCCAAGGGGTAGCCACCACAGTACATTGGCCACGCCCAGAGCGACTTGTAGCAGTAGTGCGGCAGCAAGGCTCACCAGCCAGGGCCGCATCTCGCGACGCCGCCAGTAACAGACCACGACGACCATCAAGGCGATGCCCAGCAACCCTGCCCCGAGGCGATGGGCAAGGTGGATGGTGGTTCGCGCCTCAGCATGCAAAGCCCCATGCAGGTAAGTGGGCCCCACTGCCTGGGTGAGATGAAAACCTTCCCCCCAATCGGTCTCCGGCCACCATTGTGTGTTGCAGGTAGGAAACCCCTGGCAGGCCAGTCCGGCGTAATTGCTCGACGTCCAGCCACCCAATGCCAGCTGCATCACCAGTAGCAACAACGCGATGGTCAGCACACGACCGGGCCGGCGCGCTGCGCCAACACCTTGGCCGCGAGCCAGGCGTCTCAGGCGAAGATGCAGCCAGACGAAAAGGCTCATCACAGACAGTCCACCCAGCAAATGCAAGGTGACGACCTGAGGCCACAGCTTGAGGGTAACGGTATAAGCGCCAAAGGCGCCCTGCACCATCAACACCGCAAACAGCAACAGCATCTGGCGCCAGGGCATGCCTGGCCGTCGACGGTGAGGCCAGGCGATCACCAGCAGGCTGACCACCAGCAATCCCAGCCCGCTGGCCAGATAGCGATGGATCATCTCCATCCAGGCCTTGGTGGCATCAAGCGGACTGTCGGGACTGTGTCGCAGCGCTTGGTCAGCATCCGGCACCATGAAGTTGCCATAACAGCCCGGCCAATCCGGGCAGCCAAGCCCCGCATCAAGCAGCCGCGTCCATGCGCCTGCCAGTATCACCACCGCCGTGAAAGCGGCCCCCGCCAGGCTCAACACTCGCAACCAGAACAGCCGCCGATCACTCATGGGCCACCTCCCTGCTGACCAGCGACGTAAAAGCCTGTGCACTAGACAAGGCCATTGGCCGCGTCTCCGCCCAGGCCTCAGCGCCAGCTATAGCGACTGCATCAACGCGACCACCGAGAAAAGACATTGATCCGGACATCGAAGGAGCCCCATCAAGTGCGCCGGCAACCCCAGGCGTAGCCTGCTGATGCCTTGCCGCGGCTGGCCACTCTGGATTGCGTTTGAACAGGTGCTCGATGTCATCCATCACTGCCCTGGTCTCTGTGCCATCGGCATAGGCCACTGCCACATTCCCAACGGGATCCAGCAACCAGGCTCTGCCTTGGCCACTCCACTCTGGCACCGTCGACCAACGCCAGAGGGATTCGCCGGGTAACGCAGGCGGCGTTCCGCCAATGCGAAGCCTGGTCAGCCGATGCGCTTCCTTACCCAATGCACGGTGCAACCGCCACCAACGGTCAGCATCTGCTTGGCAGCCACTACCGCAATCAAACACCAGCCGCCACGCCCGTGAACTCGCCATGTGTTCGCCGCTGGCCTGGCTGTCCTCATCAGCAGACCCTGTCACCCCCTGCCCCGTCTCCAGAGCTTCGATGGGCCACTCCGACAACACCGGCACCTGACTGTCGAGCGAGCCGTGTGCCGTTCGCTCAACGGGGATGCCGATACGCCATTCGGCCATGATCCACGCTACCAACATCGGTGCCACGAAGATCGATATCAGAGCGATCAGTTTCGTGCGCTGCCATGCCAATGCCGTCATGGGCCCTCCCGTCTTTTCGGTCGCTACCGTGCATCAAGGTCTGTCTTGATCAGCTGGTCCTGTCGCATCCGCCTGGCACCCACCACCAAAGCGATCGTCGCGACCCCTGCCAAGGCCCACCACTGCACCGCATAGGCAAGATGGCGCTCGGGGGGCATGACGCTGGGCACCCACCAATCAAGCAGATGGCCCTCGCCTTGCCGCTGGTGCAGCCAGCCGGGGTAGGTGAAAGGCTGCTGCCAGCTGGCCAGCTCGATTCGCTGCAACCGAGTGCCCTCGAGATTGTCACCAAAGCGTGGCGCACGGCGGCTGTCGATCTGCCATTCGCCGCTGATCGTGACCGTACCCTCTGGCGTATCAGCGCTCGGTGCCATCCTTGAAACGCCGGTCTCCATAAACCCGCGCTCCACCAACCAACGCCGTCCCTCCAGGTCAACAAAGGGTGTGAGCACCGCCACACCCAGTTGCTGACCAAGGGTGCGATTATCCAGAAACAGGGTTTCGGCACCCATAAACCGCCCTTGTAACGACACTCTTGCGCCGTCTGGCGGTACTGTCTCTGGCATGTGCACCGTCAGTGCCGTATCGCGATGTTCCAGATAGAGGCGCTTGTCGGCAGCCCGCTCCCACTGCCATAGTCCCAGGCACACTCCTAGCACGATCAGCGCTGCGCAGAGCACGCACCACACCACCAATCGGGGCGACCACCGCCACTCACTGTCACCGGAACGGACGCTTGCCATGCTGCTCAAATCCCTGATCCTGATCGTCTTCATTGCCATGCTGACCAGCCTGGCCGCAGGCGTCGGATTCTTGCTCAAGGACGACAGTCAATCTCGCCGCCTGCTGATCTCACTCAAGATCCGCGTTGGCTTGGCTGCCCTGCTCCTGGGCTTGTTGATCTATGGTTTTGCCAGCGGCACGCTTGGCTGAACCGATCAGTCCCTGACCCGCCCGGGTCGTTTTCTGTCTTGAGCATGTCTGTCTCAGTCAGCCCTGTTTCAGTCAGCCCTATCCCAGCAAGCCCTGTCTCAGTCCACTTCTTCTCGACCGCTTCAGCCCTGTTGGTCTCGCCCCCCCCCTGTGCCTTGACGCGAGGGACGCGGGCTTGCCATCACCCGGTGCCTGTCAGCGTCAGAAGACGTAGACGAAGATGAAAAGCCCAAGCCATACCACGTCGACAAAGTGCCAATACCAGGCTGCGGCCTCGAAGCCGAAGTGGTTGGCGCCACTGAAGTGTCCCTTGCGTATGCGCAGCAGGATGCTGGCGAGGATGATGGTGCCGATGATGACGTGCAGGCCGTGAAAGCCTGTCAGCATGAAGAAGGTTGAACCGTAGATGCCGGCTTCAAGGGTCAGCCCAAGGTGATGATAGGCCTCGTAGTACTCCACTCCTTGAATAATGATGAAGCAGGTCCCCAGCAGTACGGTGCCGAACAGCCAGTTATGCGTTGCCTGTCGCTCCCCCATCTTCAGCGCTTCATGAGCCACGGTAAGAGTGATGCTGGATGACACCAGCAACAGCGTGTTGACCAGCGGCAGCTGCCACGGTCTGAGAGTCTCCGCGGGTCCTGAAATGCGGCTATCCGGCGGATCGAGCAGTGGCCAGCTGGCCGAGAAATCAGGCCAAAGCAGTGCCGTCACGCCCTTGGCGCCTTCGCCATCCAGCCAGGGCAGTGCCAAGGTTCTCACGTAGAAAAGTGCGCCAAAGAAGGCCGCAAAGAACATGACCTCAGAGAAGATGAACCAGCCCATGCCCCAGCGGAACGAGCGATCCATCTGCGCGTCGTACAGGCCTGCCATCGACTCTCGAATCACATCGCGAAACCACAGCACCATGACGGCGAGAATCCCCACCAACCCTGCCAGCATCAGCGGCGACCCCACGGCTCCATGTACCAACCAGGTGCCGCCTCCGACCATCATCACGCCCATCGCCAGAGAGCCCAGAATTGGCCACTTGCTGGTTGCGGGAACATAGTAGCTGCCACCACTCATGTTTCACCTCCTGAGGACCTGTCCGCCCAGCGCCGCGTGGCCACAGCGTCAATGTGCTTGCCATCGTCCGGCATCGCGGCTGTTACGGTGTCGTTTTCCTGGGGATATAGGGTGTACACCAACGTCACGGTCTTGATCTCGGGCGGCAAGTCCCTCGTCAGCTGAAACACCAGCGGCGCCGTAAAGCTTTCGCCCGCCGCCAGACGCTGGTTCTCGAAGCAGAAGCACACCAGCTTGCGGAGATGTAGCGATGCCGGCGACGGCGTCACACTTGGCACAGCTCGGGCCACCAGCGAGCGCTCACCAAGATTGCGAAAGGTGAAGTGCACCTCTGCGCTCTGCCCTGGATGCACCCGGATCTGTCGCTCCTCCACCTCTAGCCGCCATGGCAGGCCAGCCGCACCACGTGTCACGAACTGCATGGTCACGGTACGTTCGGCATCCACCTCCTGGTGCACCAGAGACTGAGCGCTGGACGCCGTCTTGCCGTTCAGCCCCGTCACCTGACAGAAGACGTCGTAGAGGGGCACCAGCGCGAAGGCAAAGACGCACATACCCGCCAGCACCACCAGGGTCTTGATGACGGTGCGTCGTACCTGCGGCCTGCGATCCTCGACGACATTCACCATGGGCGATCTCCCGCACGTCAGTGTTCGACCGGTCGATACTGGGGCGGGTGCTCGAAGGTATGCAGCGGAGCCGGGCTTGGCACGGTCCACTCCAGGTCCTCAGCCCCGTCCCACGCCTTGGCGGGCGCGGTCTTGCCACCTCTTACACACATGATGACGATCACCACGAACAGCAGCTGCGAAAGGCCGAACATGAAGGCACCGATGCTCGACACCATGTTGAAGTCAGCGAACTGCAGCGAATAGTCGGGAATACGCCGTGGCATGCCAGCGAGACCAGAAAAGTGCATCGGGAAGAACGTCAGGTTCACGCCAATGACCGACAGCCAGAAATGCCACTGAGACAACCGCAGGTGCGGATAATGGCCGGTCCACTTCGGCAGCCAGTAATAGACCGCCGCCATGATTGAGAACACCGCCCCTGGCACCAGTACATAGTGGAAATGAGCCACCACAAAGTAGGTGTCGTGATACTGAAAATCTGCTGGTGAGATCGCCAGCATCAAGCCCGAAAAACCTCCGATGGTAAACAGTACGACAAAGGCAATGGCAAACAGCATCGCCGGCTCAAAGCTGATGGAGCCGCGAAACAGTGTCGTGATCCAGTTAAACACTTTCACCCCGGTGGGTACCGCGATAAGCATCGTGCTGTACATGAAAAACAGCTCTGCGACCAATGGCAGCCCGACGACAAACATATGGTGCGCCCAAACCAAAAAGGACAGGATGGCAATAGACGCCGTGGCGTAGACCATTGAGGCGTACCCGAACAACCGCTTGCGCGCAAAGGTCGGGATGATCACCGACACGATGCCGAACGCCGGCAAGATCATGATGTATACCTCGGGATGCCCGAAGAACCAGAAAAGATGCTGGAACAGCACCGGATCGCCGCCGCCCCCCGCGTTGAAGAAGCTGGTGCCGAAATTAATGTCCATAAGCATCATGGTGACAACGCCCGCGAGGACCGGCATCACGGCGATCAACAGGAAGGCGGTGATCAGCCACGTCCAAACGAACAAGGTCATGTCCATCATGCGCATCCCAGGGGCACGCAGGTTGAGAATGGTCGCAATGATGTTGATGGCGCCGAGGATCGAACTGATTCCAGCAATATGCAGCGATAAGATAAAGAAGGTGGTGGACGGAGGTGCGTAGGTCGTGGACAGCGGGGCATAGAATGTCCAGCCGAAGTTCGGCGCACCGCCAGGCATGAACAATGTGCTCAGCATCAGCGTAAAGGCAATCGGCAACAGCCAGAAGCTGAAATTGTTAAGCCGCGGGAGCGCCATGTCCGGAGCCCCTATCTGGAGCGGCACCATCCAGTTGGCAAGACCTACGAAGGCAGGCATGACCGCGCCAAACACCATGATGAGCCCGTGCATGGTGGTCATCTGATTGAAGAATTCAGGCTGAACCAGCTGAAGTCCTGGCTGAAACAGCTCGGCCCGCACCACCAGGGCGAAGACACCGCCGATCAAGAACATGGTCAAGGAGAAGATTAGGTACAGCGTACCGATCTCCTTATGGTTGGTCGTCAGCACCCACCGCATCAGGCCGCGGGGTCGATGATGCTCGTGCTGGCCTGTCGCAGCGCTATCCGCTGCGGAGGATTGCAGACGATGCTTGGGAGGCAGTGACGCCATGGCGAAGTTCTCCCCGGTTGGCAGTCCGTCCGACACGGACCAGGTGTCAGCGTGTCACGTCAATCTGTGTATCGAGGCTGGGTGACGCACGGGGCGTCACTCGGCCAGCATTGCGGCGATCTCGGCGGGCTGGGTGACCTCGCCCGAGTCATTGCCCCAGGCATTACGTTCATAGGTGATGACAGCGGCTATCTCGACAGGATTCAGCGTGGTGCGAAACGCCGGCATGGCCGACCCCGACACACCGTTGACGACAGTGTCGACATGTCGGCCGGGATCATCCAGCAGCGCCTGGTTACCCGCCAGGGCGGGGAAAGCCGGCGGCAGTCCGCTGCCATCAGCCTGATGGCAAGACGCACAGATCGAGCCATACACCTGCTCGCCCCTGGCCATCAGCTCATCCATGCTCCACTCGCGGTCGACGCCCTGCGCCTCCTGGGCGGCGGCCTCCTTGCGCTGTGCCAGCCAGGTGTCGAACTGCTCCTGCTCCACCGCCTCGACCACCACGGGCATAAAACCGTGATCCTTGCCACATAGCTCGGCGCACTGGCCGCGATAGATGCCCGGCTCGTTGATCCTTACCCAGTTCTCATTGACGAATCCCGGCACCGCATCCTGCTTAACCGCCAGCTCCGGTACCCACCAGGAGTGGATGACGTCATCTGCCGTCAGCAGCAGTCGCACCTTCTTGCCCACCGGCAATACCAAGGGTTCATCGACTTCCAACAGGTAATGGTCCCCCTTGGCGCTGTCACCGGTGATCTGTTCACGCGGGGTCGCAAGATTGGAGGTAAAGTCGACATCCTCACCCAGATAGCTGTAATGCCAGCGCCATTGCTGGCCCGTGACCATGACATCGAGATCAGCGTCAGAGGCGTCATACATCTTCTTCAGCGTCGCCGTGGCCGGCACCGCCATGCCGACCAGAATCAGCAAGGGCAGCGCGGTCCAGATGACCTCTACCGTGGTGTGTTCATGAAACGTGGCGGCCTTGGCCCCCTGGGAATGGCGGTAGCGAAACAGCGAATAGAACATGGCGCCGAAGACCACCACGCCAATCACTACGCAGATCCAGAAAATCGTCATGTGCAAGGAGTGCACTTCACGACTCACGTCAGTGACACCGACCGGCATGTTCCAGTCAGCCGCGAGGAGAGGACCGCTCACTCCGGTCATCAGCGCTGCAACCAGCATTCCTGCAGTCATCCATACGTGGCGTATGCGCATCGATGCCTCCTGGAGCCTGTGTGATACGTCGGTTGTTATTCGTCTGTCGTGTTACGTCTGTGCCCGGTGGTAGATACGTTCTGATCGGCGAAGTCCCTGGATCTTCACCTGACGCATCCGTCATGACCTGATGCATCCGGCATGCAACACCGCGCTGTTGCCTTACCCGGCACTTCCCGGTAGCGCATCACCCACTTCCCCCACACCAGGTGCCACAACGCAAATCGCCACCTCGACGGTGGAGTCACTACCCCGCCGCCAAGGTGGCGATCACTACCAGTACCACCACAAACAGCACCCCTGCCAGGATGCCTACCACGATAAAACTGGACGCCTTGCCAGAGGTGAAATCCTCCTGCCGTCGGGATTCCTTCTGAACGCCAAAGAAGGCGGCGAGTACAGACGTAATGGTCTTCCACATCGCGACCTCCGGTCAGGTCAAGTCATCCCTCGTCCTTCGCTTGACCATAGTTCAGCCGGAGACAGTTTGCGTTGCGCATTAGACGAAGGTCATAGTCCGAAAAGTGCTACCAGCGCCGGTAGCAGAAAGGCCGTCACCAAACCTGTGAGCCCCATGGCAAGCCCAGAGAAGGCCCCCGCCATGGCACCGAGCTTGGCAAAAGCCTGGGCGGTACCAAAACCATGCGCCGCCAGTCCCATGGTGAAGCCCTGCACCACTGGATCACGAACGCCCAGCATGCGAAAAATGAAAGGCCCCAGGGCACATCCAATGGAGCCGGTAATCAGCACAAGGCCCGCCGCTAACGATGGAATGCCACCAATCTGCTCCGCCACCCCCATGGCAATCGGCGACGTCACCGAACGAGGTGCCAGCGACAGCACTGTCTGCGGAGACGCGCCAAACAGCAGCGCCAAGCCCAGCGTCGAGGCCACCGCCGTCACGATACCCGCGCCACAGGCGGCCAACAGTGGCACCAGCAGTTGGCGCACCCGCTCTCGGTGATCGTAAAGCGGTATCGCCAGAGCGACGGTGGCCGGGCCCAGCAGAAAATGGATGAACTGAGCGCCTTCAAAGTACGTCGCGTAGTCAATCCCGGTCAGCAGAAGAAAGGTAATGATCAGCGCAATGCTAAGCGTCACCGCATGCAGCAGCGGCGTCCCACCCAGCCAACGATTGATGCGCACGGCCAGGGCAAAGGCCAGTAGCGTCACCAGCAGCGAGACCAGCGGATTCCCCGATAGATAGACCCACAGTTCATCCAGAGCAGAGGCTTCCATTAGCGACCTCCCCTGCGCGTCGCCAGCGACGACATCACCCAGGCCGTTACCGCCAATGTCAGCGCGGTCGACAGCACCAGAGTTGCCGCGATGGCCACGCCATCATTGGCAATCAGTCGACCATGCACCATCAAGCCCACCCCGGCAGGCACGAACAACAGCGTCAGGTAACGCAGCAGCCCCTCACCCGTGGTCCGCAGACTCTTAGGTACCTTGCCGCGGATCGTCAGACCCACCAGCAGTATGACCATCCCGATAACAGGCCCCGGAATCGGCAGCCCCAACAGCCGAGCCAATAATTCACCCGCAAACTGACAGCCCAGCAATAGGCTCATTCCCAGAATCAGCGGCATCCGCGTCCCCTCCGCACCTTGTTTACTCTCCCTATAGTGTGTCAGAGCACAGACAAACTGGGCAGCGCTGACCATCACCAGCGGTCAATTTCCAACCAATTGAAATAAAAGCGCAAAAAGGGGTTTTCATTTCGAAATGAACGCGCTAGTATACGCCTCGTCTTCGGGGGACAGGCCAGACGGTCACAGAGCCCAAAGGCCAAGTCGGAGCGTGGCGCAGCTTGGTAGCGCGTTGCAATGGGGTTGCAAAGGTCGCAGGTTCGAATCCTGTCGCTCCGACCACTGAATACTTATGAAAAAAGCTCTTGCGCCCTCCGCGTCGGAGCTTTTTTTGTGTCTGAAGACATGACCTCATCCAGCCTGGAGGCAATGGTGGCACCCGCTACCTCATCACCGGGTCATGCCCCACCCTTGCCAGCGGTTCGCTGCGGTCCCTTGCACACTCCTGCTGTGACCAAGTCACCGATTCCTTTACGTGGCTTAGCCCCACTAACGGATAGCCCTTTCTGTCTAACTGAACATTCAACACACAACAGCTAGCAAATGTTCTGCTGGGACAACACACCGCCCTTTAAAGATTACACCCACCCTTCTTTATCCGGCACCACTTCACGATAAGCTAAGCGCACCACTTCGTGGTACTTCTCATCAAACACTTCGCTCAAAAGGGGCGCGAGATCATTTTCAAGCCAGATGAGTAGCTGCTTTTCATCCGGGTCATTAAAAAGCTCATCACAGCCCATATTATCCTTCTCCCAATTCCGCGAAAGCCACTCGAAAAGAACGATAGCCTCATGTCGAGATAACAAAATTTTAATTCCATCTTCTGAAGCAACTGTACTGGTCATTGAAGCCCTCGATGTACTACCCTTGAGTGGTCTATTCTTGGCTTAGACTGTCGCACTTATAGTACAGACGCTGCCAGGAAACGAAGATCATATAGCCGAGTGAATTACTTCACCGCATTTAGATATAGTCTCCATGATGAAGTCGTGCGAGATAAACACCCCACTGTCCTGGGGCACTAATATGACCGTCATCGACAACATAGGGAGCAGATATAACGACTACCCCGTTATCATAGGAGAAATACCACGCTTCGTTAACATGACAAAAGATTCAAGCCCATTGGGCTCAGGAATTATTTTAAGTTTATCGCCACCAGAAAACAGTGAAACAATACTCCCATCAGAAAGAAGCGACGATGAGGCAACATTACTATTTAAAAGACTAAAAAGGAGGCTGCTCGTTTCTGGCTCTTCTCCATGCCCCCCAAAACCACAACCATTTATAGTTGCCTCGAATCGACACGACATAACTATAGAATTATCATTTTCGAAGGTTAAAACAAAAGAACCCACGCCAACGGTAATTCCAACAAGCGCATATTTTTCAAATTCAGCCACATCGTCATCATCCACAAAATTCATAGTTCATCTCTCGGGAGGCATAGCGTTTTTCAGGTAGTGGGACATGATACTACCCACGAGAACCAGGCTTACCTGTTGTGGGATTTAATGGTTGACCTTCTGAAACGGAGACCCAATAGCCACTTTCCACACTAGGTATCACTGTCGATCCGCAAGGCATTTCCTGGATCTCGGTACTACCTTTTGCACTCGGGGTTGGGCCAGAAAGGTAGAAAAGAATACTGCCTGACGAAGACCCTCAGGTCGTTGCCAGCATTGAGTTTGGCGGCCTCATAGGTCAGGTCAGCCGTTGCTTGCGATCTGGCAGCCCTGGGCGCGCAGGTCCTGCACTTCATCGAGACGATGCTTGTCACCGCCGAACAGGCCGCGACTCTCGTTCCTCTCGTAGCGGTCGCCAGCTCACTGTCATGCTGACACACCGTGCTGGTGTCGTAGGTCTTATTGGGCATGAGAGTGTGGCTCGACATACTGTTGGCGTCGTGTGCACATATTCAGTGAAATATCCTGGCGGTTTTGAAGGTAGCAAACCCTCTCTGTTTCTAAATGTCGACCCGTCATTTTTATGAAGATAAGGATACGCCCCAACAGGGTACGATACCCGCCGTCAGGTCGGTACTGACCGGCACCTATTCGTGGCTCTAACCCTCCCCGGCGAGAGGGACAGGCGGCCCTTCAGGACATTTCCGCTCCTATTGTGTTATGCAATATGCCATGGTCATACTACAAACCTTATAGATTAAGCTTAAAAATGGGGCGGTGGTTAGCGGTGTCTTTATGCTGACTCTTTTCTGCGAAATATTATCCGGCAATCAATGGAGGCCACGTTGTCGAGAGTATTCGCACTACAAACAAAAGATGTCGTAACACAAGCGCTTGCTGCAAAGGATATTCGATCCTTGATTTCTTCGATCAAAATGCTCGTTTCATCTGCTATGTCCTGAATGTCATCGACATCCTGTTCACACTGTTTCTCAAGCACTGCTAATATTTTCCACCCATCCTCATAGGCCAAACTTAATTGACGCACATTCGTGGACACTAGGCCAAGCATAGCTTGACTCAACATAGCCTGCACCCAGACCCAGTCATCTAAGCTCGGTTTCATCATTTCCCAAAATTCGGATTCGTTGGAACGATGCTTGGACTGCTCGTTCCCTTGATAATAAACACATTAGTTTCTTGGTTAATGCACCCTGCTCATGGGTTGTTATTTAAACCTGTAACACGACTATAGCGAACGACTGGAAAACCTTGCTGAGTCTGGCCTATTATCGCCGCGTTCCCAGAACGATAAGCCGTGAGGACTTGTTGAGCATCTTCCTGACTCCGCATCACTCTCCCGGTGACAGGTTGTCCTGTACGAGGGTGGATACCGCCGTCAATATGCCGAGCCTGAAGTTGCAAGCTTAGGGAAGCTCCGCACTGGTCAGGGCCCTATTTTCCCCCTGCCCCCTCGTCGTTCTCCCCGGCCTGCCCACACCTAATGCCAGACGGCATTGCTCGAGCTCTTCTCATGCGTCTCGCTATGCAGGTCGCGGGCATGGGCGAAGATGATCTCGCCGCCGCTGTCCAGCACCAGGTCATTGCCAGCCTCGAGTCTGGCGCCTTCATAGGTCTGGTCGCCGTCACTAACGATGATCAGATCGCCGACTTCTCTACGTCGCTCGGCCTAAGTAACAGATATCTCTTTCTGGCCAACTGAACATACGAGACACTACAGTTATTCGTTAGAACTATTATCTAGTGAATCAGGAGAAGCTAAAAATTGCCATCGCCGAGGATCGATACTCATACCTCTCCCGACTTTACAGATAAAAGCCAACTCCCGATCATTTGGAATAACATCGAAATCGAATAGCTGATCACATAGGTTTTCGAAAGCAATTACACACTCGCCATGTCGAGCTAAGGATATATTCATCAACAAACTCATCAGGCAAGCGGCCTCGATAGTTTTCTATAGCAACAATGACGACATCTTCAATAGTATTTGGCATATCAATAATCAGGGAATGCAGTAATAATTCCCTCTCCCGCTGGCTCAACTACGACTTTGACTGGAACACCATCGATAATTGGCCAATTCCCTTCAACATCAGTTACGATAAATCGTGCAGGGTTTCCAGCCCTCGTGTAAAGTCCGCCATTTCCTGACTGCGGTTTCCAAAGTAAATTTGGATCAGTTGCAATATCAGATACAGTACTTATCACCCTATTCGCATCCCATTCACGCGGAAATGGTATTTTTCCCGCCTGACCTGGCCATAGGGGTCCACCACTATTTGGACCATCTCCATACAATATGTGTTGAGTGCGTTGCGAATTCGCAACGTTCGTAGACGGATCCACCAGCGGTTCTATGGGTACAAAATTGCCATCCCTCCCCGGCACATCCGCCACACCACCATACCCTGCCCCTACCCCTGCCGATAACACCACCTGGTTGCCTACGCCCGCCATACCCTTCACGGCATTGATGGCGGCAAGCTCACCTCTCATCGTGAATAGGCCATACCTGACTCCGCCGTCTTAAGCGATATGCCCAGAGACTGCGGCAGGCTTTGGGCGGTCAAGGTCGCTGTGGGCTTACCGTAGAGGGCTTTCACCCCTCCCACACTTCCTTGGTCGGCGGCAGTCAGGGGCCGAATTCCACACCCAGTGACGAAGAACCAGTACTATGAGGTCCCCAATCGATCCATTGATCGTGTTATACGCAGAAACTGCATCCTACCTAACCTATTCTCTACTATTTAACGCTAAAGGACCTAGTTCGGTCCCAGTGAAATATCTCGTTCTGATATCGCTAGCAGGCTCCATCCCACCAAAGAATTCGTCAACTTTAACGAAAGCCGAAATTGACAGCAACATCTCTTTAATTTCAGTCATATATATGTCTAACTCACCCCACTCACATTCAAAAGACATATCCATGTCAATGCGAGTCACACTATTACAACTAACACAAAAAAATCTTATCAAAACAATAGACAACGTGAGATTTTCCGAGATCTCTAACGCTTGAATCACTGTAGTAACATAAATGCCTTCCTCACACCTCTCCATTTTAGAAACAATCTCATCAGTGAAACCACTATAGTATTCGCATTTTTCTCCATCAAATAGCGAAACCTCGAACGGTTCACGTGATTTACTCTCCAGGTATTGCATAAGCTTACCTAGATCTTGTATTTCAACGCCTTCTACAACAGCTTCAAAAGAGTCTTTCATATTCTATCAATCGATAAATCCCTTAAATGTACCATCTAAGTTCAATCTTATACCCCGACCATCATCAATCCGTTTTTCTATGAAGGTCACTCCCCGATCATTCGTAACTCTTTGGAATCGTCCACTTCCCCTAACCACCTCTCTCAAATGCGTCATGGCCTGAGCATTCCAAGTACTCATTGGGCCCGTGACCCCTCCCCAAATTTCTGGATGCCTGTTCGCGTGCTTAGAAAGAGCATGGCCTATAACAGAACTCCCCTTGTATGGCCGCTGAGCAGATTCTAAAACAACTTTAGCCTGTCTAAATGAAACACCCGCCCCCCCCAAGACCCGCGACTGCAGCCACCCTCTTATACCCGACGCCGCAGCCTTGGCTGCAACACCACCACCCGATAGCGTCAGTACAATATCAACATCGGTGGTGTCGACTTCAGCGCCGCCCCCCATGGCACTCCAGTAGGCTTGATCATACACCCTGATGGTATCGGCGGAGCCAGCGCTGCCAATCGAAGCCATCTCGTCCTGGTGCTGGACAGTTGCTCCCAGACTATACGCTGAGTCGAGGCCAGTTCCCCAGTAACTCGACTCCACCGTTCCAAACAGGCTGCCATCTTGGTACTGGGCCTCGCTGGCTTGGAACATGACCACTGGCTCACCGTGAGCGACGATAACTTCTCCATCACTCCACCTGAGCGGCTGACCAGCGTACTGTTGCCTTATTTCATTGTAGGCGGCCTGAGCGACCTGAAGGTCACTCAGGAATCTCGCATACTGTGGGTTGTTTGCATTGCTGGATGTGTCCAAGCTGACGAGCAAGTCACTGAAGGCGGTGGTTTGGCTAGCGTCCAACTGAGCGCCAGAGACCAGCGCGAACATATCGTCCCAGCTCAGATCACCAATACTAGGTTCACCCCGCTCCGCTGCTAGCTCGCGAGACCGGTCTGCCAAAACCTCCCGCTCCTGCGGATGCAGCAGCCGGTTATACTGCGTCGCGCTCCCCGCCACCTGGGCACCGACCTGCAGTTCGCTGTCGTCGTTGCTGGCAATCTCGGCGGCGATGACGCCGATGATCTGGGAGTTCATTACCAGCAGCCGGCCTTTTTCGGCCTGGCTTATGTCGCTGTACTCTCCAGCGAGCTTGTCGACCAGCAGTTCGTTGGCCCCAGCGGCCAGTGCGCCGGTGGTGAAGTCGCCGCCCGCGGCTTCGGCTGCCAGGCCGCCCATGACGGCGTGCAGGGCGGCCTTGTTCAGGCTGCCGTTTTCAAGGGAGGTATTGCCGATGGCGTTGAAGCCAGCGGCGGCGAAGGTATTGGCCAAGCTCGCTTGAAATGCGTCACCCAGCGCAGCGTCACCGCCCAGCGCCCGGTCCAGCAGCGCGGAGGTGGTGTTCTGCAACAGCTGGTTGGCGCCGAACTGGCCCGCCCCTTGCCAGGTGCCAAGGGGGGCGCCTGTGACCGTCCCGCTATTGGGCAGGCCAGTTGTCAGTCCTGTCTGGGTGCCGGTCCAGCCGTTGTACAGGCCGTTGGTCAGCCCGGCGGTCATGCCCGCCACGGCGTAGCCACGCAGGGCGTCACTGGAGGTGACGTCGCCCCAGGCCTCGCCTAGGTCCCCCTGTTGATTGATGGTGCTGACGGCGGCGTTGCTGGCCACACTGGTGAGCGAGGTAGCAGCCGCTACATTGGCCCAGCCACCAGCCGCCAGGGCGCCAGTTGACGCACCACCCGCGACCAGCTTGGTGGCCATGGGGCCGACGTAGTAGGCCACCACAATCGCCACCACCAGTTGCGCGGCGGCGCTCATGCCCGAGTGGTCATAGTCCCACTGATCATGGAGGGCCTTGACCTCGCGCCAGTCGACGTCGCCACGGGCTTCCATCTCAGCCAGCCAAGCTAGGCTCGGGTCGGCCTCGACCATGGCGGTGATGGTCTGGTGGATGCTCTGTTCATCGACCTGCTCGATGTCGACGTTGACGCCCTGGGCGGCGCGGATGATCCGCTCCCCCTGGGCCACCAGCTCACTCTGGCGCAGGGTCTCGACGGTCTCGCCTTCGCCCTTGGCCGACTGCCAGACGGCATTGCTCGAGCTTTTTTCGTGGGTCTCGCTATGCAGGTCGCGGGCATGGGCGAAGGTGATCTCGCCGCCGCTGTCCAGCACCAGGTCGTTGCCCGCATCGAGTCGGGCGCCCTCATAGGTCTGGTCGCCGTCGCTTGCGATGATCAGGTCACCGCCGCTGGCGATCTCGCTGCCCTGGGCACGCAGGTCCTGCACTTCATCGAGACGATGCTTGTCACCGCCGAACAGGCCGCCGCTCTCGTTCTTCTCGTAGCGGGAGTAATCCTCGTCGTTGGCGGCCAGCAGGGCCACGTCGCCACCGGCATACAGATACGCCTCATCGCCGGCGCTGGCGGTACTTGCCACCAGGGTGAGATCGCCCCCGGCGGCCACCGTCAGGTCGGTGCCGGCCGCCAGCTCGCTGCCCTGCTGACGCACCGTGCGGGTGTCGTAGGTCTTGTTGGGCTTGCGGGTGTGGCTCTCGCTGGAGTTGGCCGCAGACGCCAGGGTGATGTCGCCGCCGGCGACCAGGCCCAGCCCCTCGCCGGCCTCGACGCGGCTGGCGAGCAGGCCGATATCGCCCCCGGCGCTAAGGCTCGCGCTGCCTCCCGACTCAAGGGTGCTGCCCACCTGGGTCACGCTGTCGGTGGTGGTGATCTGGCGACGACTGACGTCGCGGCTGGCGTCGCTGTTCTCACCGGAGACAATGGCCATGTCGCGTCCGGCGGCCAGCACCAGGTCATCACCACTTAAGACCTGACTGGCGTCGATCGCCACATCCCGTCCGGCCTGCCAGGTAAGATCGCCCCCGGCGGTGGTGGTTGAACCGAGCGTAGTGGCGTTGTCTTGGCGATCGCGGCCGCGGGCATCCTGCCAGTGGCTAACGTCCACCACGGCCCCGGCCACGATGTCACGACCGGCGGTCACGGACAGGTCAGCACCGCTGGTCACGCTGCCACGATTGACCACGTCACGCCCGGCCTGGATGTCGAGTTGATCACGGGCGCTGATGCTGCCGCCCTGGTCAAGATAACTGCGATAGTCCCGTGAGGTGCCAGCGGCCACGCTTAGGCGGTCGTTGACCACGTCGCCCTCAAGGGCGGTCAGGCTGACCCGATCGCCGCGAACCTGTCCCCCCATGGCGTTGCGGATATCGTCACGGGCGGTGAGGTTCAGGGCGTCACCGGCCTCGACCAGGCCGCCCTGCAGCACGGACCCTGCGGCGTAGGCATTAAGGTCGTGGGTGGCGCGAAGGGTGCCGACGTTGACCAAGTCACCGCCGCTGATCAGGTCGATGTCACGACCCTGGATCACCCCACCACCGCGCACATCTCGGCTGTCCAGGTTGGCCAGGTACAGCACCGGCGCGAGCACCGTCTGGCCGTCGATCTGACGCTCCTCCAGCCAGACGATGTCGTGGGTCAGCGCCGCCACCTGCTCGGGGCTCAAGCCCACCCCCAACGCCAGGGACAAACGGTCCTTCGAGGCCAGGGCGTTATCCATCAGGTAGCGATACTGGGCGTAGTCATCGCCCAGCCCTTCACTGAGGTAGCGTTGGCCGGTAGTGGCCAGCACCGCCTGGCGGATCAGTCGGGATTCATAGCGACCATCGCCGAGCAGCCGATAGGCCTCGTCGTCGGTGTAACCGAGCTTGTCGAGCAGGTAGTCGGAACCGCGCCACTGCTCGAGGTTGGTGAATTCCGGGTTGGTCTCGACCAGATAGCGCCCCTGGGCCTCGGGGGCGCGCACGAACAGGCCATAGTCACCTTCCGGCAGCCGGAAGGACGGCGTCTGCGCGATATCGACCCGCAGGAAGGGCGCGTCGTCGAAGACCCAGACGCCCCCTCCCGCGTCAAATCCGGCTCCCGCGCTGGTGTCCAGTGCACCGTCAAGCCCCCCGCCAGCGGTGCTGGGTGTTGCGCCGATATCCGCCAGCGACGCATCGCGGCTGGCACCACTGCGGTCCACTCGCGATGGCGCGTTCAGCCCTTGGGCACTGGCCTGGTCGGCATCACGGCCCAGGGTCATGGACAGAGAAGACACCGGCCCTTGGGTCGCGGTATCGCCAAGGCGGCCCTGCAACTGGGCCAGGGTATGTTCCTTGATATCCCCGTTGTGGAGCTGCTCGGTGGCGGTGATGGAGACACGGCCACCGGCGGAAATCACGGCGGGAGCGCCACCGGGGAGAATGGTGCGGGTTTCGGCCTGACTTAACAGATCTGGCGCGCCTGCAGGTAGTGGTAACAGCTCTTGGCTGTCCGAGAATCCTGAGGAGGCATTCCAGCCAGCAAGGCTGTCAGTCAGGTCAGTTTCTCTGAACCGATAGCTATAACGCCCGCCTCCGATGGTGCCGCCCCGGAAGCAGTCCAAGAAGGAGCCGGTTTCGAGACAGGAAGCCGCTTCAGCGTCACCATACTGACTTGTTCGCGTCACCAACGCGTTGCCGCGTCCCGAATTGATCAACGATGCTGCATCAATGCGAATATCACCATTCGCAGCGATGACGCTATCGAGATTTTCAAGGGTGTCTGCGGTGATCCGCAGATCCCCACCCGCTTGAATACCGGCGGCTGGGCTGTCCTCAACAATGGTGGTCCGCAAAGTCTCGGTGAGTTCGTACTCCCTGAAGAGCTCTGTGGTACTCACCAAGGTCACCACTTCTTCGTATCCGCCGTCACCGGCGCCTTGGCCATTGTGTTCAGTACGATAGACCTTTCGTACATACCCCGTGCCCGCGACAGCACGGTCAAGCAACACGTCTTCCGTCTCGATCCGGTCCTTGGTGTTAAGAATGTCCCCCGCGCGCAGGGTCATATCCCCCTCGGCTTCGATGGTCCCGGAGCGGTTTTCCAGCCGGTCCGTCTTGGCCAAGGCGCTGTTGCGTGCCAGGGTCAGGTCGCCCCGGCTATAGATGTCCCCATAGCGGTTGAACAGCTGCTGCGTATGCAGCGTCATGTCGCCACCGGCGAACAGCAGGGTATCGGGGGCATTGGTGATGCTGGCGCTATCCAGGCGCAGGTCGACCAGGCTGCCCAGGCTGCCCTGGTTATCGAGCGAGGCCGCGCTCAGGGTCATGTCGCCCTGGCTGGTCAGGCGTCCCAGGTTGGTCACATCACCGCTCAGGCGGAAGGAAGCGTCGCCGGCACTGGCGATGCGCCCGCCGTCTTGGGTCAGACCGGTGGCGGTCACCGCCAGACAGCCCTGGCTCGACAGCTGCCCGGTATTGTTCAGCGCGCCATCCAGCGTCAGGGTCAGGCGGTCGTTGGCCGCCACCAGACCGGCATTGACCAGCCCCGCCGCCCGCAGGCTCAAGGCCATGGCGCTGGACAGCCGCTCGTTGCTACCGACGCTCAGCGCGGCGTCACTGGTGAGGACCAGCGGACCATTGGCCTGCCACTGCCCTACCCCCTCGACACGGCCAAGCTCGGCGCTGACGCCACCGGTTCCCTGAAGGCGGCCGTTGAGGTTGGCCAACTGCTCGGCCACCAGCTGCACCACCCCGTCACCATCATGGCGTAGCGTTCCATCGCGGTTGTCGATATCCGCAGCGTTCACACGGGCGTCGCGGCTCCCCAGCTCGATCACGCCGCCACGGTTGTCCAGGCGCTGACGCGCGCTGAGGGTCGTCGTCTGACC
The DNA here is from genome assembly GCF_019801685.1 of Halomonas sp. DP8Y7-1. NCBI lineage: Bacteria > Pseudomonadati > Pseudomonadota > Gammaproteobacteria > Oceanospirillales > Halomonadaceae > Halomonas > Halomonas sp. DP8Y7-1. The sequence continues at coordinate 354,911 of NZ_JAHVIN010000006.1, forward strand.
AGACAGGCTTCTTAACGTGCCGCCGCCATTGGCCAGGCCATCGACGTCAACGCTCAGCGCGGCACTGGACTCGACCAGACCTTGCTGGTTGTCGAGCATGCCGGTGGTCAGGCTGAGGCCACGACCGGCCAGCTGACCGCCCAGGTTGGTCAGGGCCGCGCTGTCCACCCCCAGCACGCCATTGGCCAGCATTCGTCCGTCGCCGTTATCCAGCGCTCCGCTGAGCTGCACCTCCAGGTCACGCTCCACCGCGGTCAGTGTGCCCTGACGGTTATCGAGGCGCGCCCCGGTCAGGCGGACGCCGTCGCCCTGCAGGCGTCCTGCGCGATTGTCGACGGTGGCGATGTCCAGCGTCAGCTCTCCGCCCTGGGCGGCCAGCAGGCCGGCCTGGTTGTCGAACCGGTCTGCCCTGATGGCGGCATTGCCCTGCACCGCTGCCAGCTGACCGTCGTGGTTATCAAGGCTCGCGGCCTCAAGGGTGAGCCGGTCGGCGCTGATCGACCCGGCCTGATTGTGGATCGCCCCCTCGGCCGCGACGATGGCGAGCGTGCCATCGGCCACGTCGATCACGCCGTCGGCGTTATCGAGCCGAGCGTCCTGACTGGTGAGGGTGATCACCGCGCCGTCGCTCTCGGCCAGAATGGCGCCGCCCTGGTTGCCAAGGCTCGTTGCCCTCAGCCCGATCCGGTCCGCCAGCAGCCTGCCTTGGGTGTTGTCGACGCGGGTGGCCGCGACATTCAGCCGAGCGGCCTCCAGCGTGCCGGAGGCGTTGGCCAGATTCTCCTGAACGGTCAGGTCCAGCGTCTCAGCGGCGCTGATCAGCCCTTGCTGCGTGTTATCGACGGTGGTGGCCGCCACGCGGATCCCATCGGCAACGAGCTGGCCCTGTCGATTGTCCAGCCGCCCGATATCGACGAGGGACAACTGCTGGGCCACCAGCACGCCCTGGCGGTTATCCACCTGCGTGGCGTCGCTCAGCTGCAGCTGTCCGTCGGTGACCTGCAGCCGTCCTCCCTGGTTGTCGAGCGCGCCGTTCAGCGCCAGACCCAGCGCCTGCGTGGCGCTGATCAGCCCCCCGGCGTTATAAAGTGCCGCCAAGGTCAGCACCAGCGACTGCCCCAACACCCGCCCCTGGGTGTTGGACAGCGACCCGGCCGTCAGGCGCAGGTCATCGGCCAGCAGCAGGCCGCCGTCGCGGTTGTCGATGCCCTGATCCGGATCCAGGCCAAAGTTCAGCTCAAGCTGGCCGGCACTCAGGGTGCCACCACGATTGTCCAAACGCCGTGCCGCGACCTGCAGCTCACCCTGGTCGGCGTCGAGGACCCCGCCCTGGTTATCGAGGGCGTCATCGATGGCCAGCGTCAGATAGGAGGCGGTCAGGCGACCGTCCTGACGATTGTCCAGGCTCCCTGCATCCAGGCGCAGCTCGTCGCCGACCAGCTGCCCCTGACGATTGTCGACGGCGCCTTGCGAGGCCACGCTGAGCCGCCTGGCGACCAGAGTGCCTTGCTGATTGTCGAGGCTGCCCAGGCGCGCCTCGAGGCCTCCCTCGACCACCTGAATCTGGCCCTGACGATTGGCCAGCGCCTGGGTCACCGTCAGCGCCAGAGCATCGTCGGCACTGATCATGCCCCGGGCGTTGTCCAGGGTCTGACTGTGGATCCGCACATCGCCTGCCAGCAGTGCGCCATCACGGTTATCGAACTGCCCTGTGGTGAGCACGAGCCGCTCGGCGCCCAAGGTGCCGCCGTCGCGGTTGGCCAGGTGACCGCTCAGGGTGGCCGTCAGGTCGCCGTCGGCCACCACCTGGCCCTCTGGGTTATCGAGATGCCGGGCGACGATGGCGAGTTGCGCGGCACTGATGCGACCGTCCGCGTTATCGAGGTCTCTGCTCAGGCTCACGTTCAGGGAGCCGGCGGCGTCGATCTCGCCTCCCCGATTGTCGAGGTCCTGGGCGCTGAGGCTAAGCTGGCGGGCACTAAGCCGCCCTCCGTCCTGGTTGCCCACGACACCGCTCACGCTGGCCGTCAGCGCCTCTCGGGCAACGGCCTTGCCGCCCTGGTTGTCGAGTTCCGCCGCGGTCAACGTCAGCGAGCCCTG